>CAXMMT010000053.1:0-28549 GCA_964194555.1 uncultured Boseongicola sp.
TCGCACCATCGTCATCTCAGGTGGAACCGGGGCTGGAAAGACGACACTCCTCAATCTTCTCGCCGCTGTCATTCCCGACTCAGAACGTGTGGTGACCATTGAGGATGCGGCCGAGCTCGCTTTTCCCGGCCACGTCGTGCGGCTCGAGGCCCGTCCTCCCAATGCGGAAGAAGCGGGTGAGATCACCATCCGATCCTTGCTCCGATCGGCGCTTCGACTCCGTCCCGATCGGATCATCGTTGGTGAGGTGAGAGGTCCCGAGGCGATGGACCTGATATCTGCCCTGAACACCGGGCACAGGGGCTCTCTGACAACGGTCCACGCCAATTCGCCTCGTGAGGCACTGTGGAGGTTGGAAACATTGGCCCTTTCGGCCGGCGATACATCAGAGTCGGCAATTGCCAGACAGTTGCGGACAGCCGTGGACACAATCGTTCAGGTCGAGCGAACATCCGAGGGGAGACGTGTTCACTCCGTGGTCCGGGTCGACCAGATCGACGAAGGCGAAGGATGATGGAGCTTCTCGCTCTCGCTGTAGCGCTCGCAGCCGGCATCGATGTACGTCGTGTCGGGCTCCTCGCCATCGCTCTCTATCTTCCGGTTGTCGTCGTTGGCGTGGCGGCGATATCCATGTGGAAGGCCCGTCGCGACGCTGAGGCTCGCTCAGCCCTGTTCTGCGAGGCCGTGGCTTCGGAACTCCGGGCTGGGTCACCTTTGCGAGGGGCTCTCTCTGCCGCGGGAGCCTCGGTCAGAGGTTCGTACCGTGCCGCGGATCCGGGCTCTTCCATCGACGATATTGCCGAGGCCCTCGGCGACGAGTTCGAGGACGTGGGCGTCGAGTTGGAGATGACGATCAAGACCGCGGCAAGATCCGGGTCCCGGGCGGCAGACTTGTTTGACGAGATCGGCTCAGTTGCCATCGCCCGCTCCGAGATTTCCCATGAAGTGCGGGTTGGCTCCTCTCCTGCGCGAGCCACCGCAATCGTCTTTGTCTCTGTTCCCGTGATCTATCTCGTGATTCAGGCCCGGTCGGGCACGCTGACAGGTCTTCTTGCAGCCCCCGAGCAGAGAATCGCCGGTGTCGCCGGCTTGCTGCTGTTCGTCACCGGCATCGTGAGTGCAGCTCTGCTGATGTGGCGGGCGAGATGATTCTCTCCGTGTTTGGCGCATCGGCCGGTCTGATCATCGGTGGCCCGCTTGGTGCCTTGGTCGGCGGTTCGGTAGCGCTTCTCATACCGCGGATCCGTGCTGGCCGGAGCACACAGCCGCCGACTCGTCTCGTCCTGCTCCTTCTTCTGGTCGAGCTTCGATCTGGTCTTTCCGTTCTGGCGGGGCTCCAACATGTCTCCGTTTCACTGCCGGACCACCTGGACCTGAGACGGGTCGCTCGGGTGGCAACCGTCTCCGGGCTGACTGCGGCAATACCCCTCGCCGGGCCCGGGCTGCGCCCGGTGGTCGCTCAACTGGCGAGATCGCAGCGCTCAGGCGGGTCACTCACCTCGACCGTCAGGCGACTGCTCGAACAGGATCTCGCCGAGGATCGCACCCGTCGCCTCGCACGGGCTCGCTCTCTTCCCGTGCGTCTGATGGTGCCGGTAACGCTCTTCATGCTTCCTGGTTTGGTTCTCATGCTCTATGCGCCGTCGCTGTTCCAACTTTTCGACGAGTTGACAGGGGCATGGTCTTGATCTTCGCACTTCTCCCCGCGCCGGTCGGTCACCGGTATGGAAGGAGTGTCCATGACACGTCTTTGGGTGAGGCTGCTCGCACGCAGCAACGATGAGAGCGGGCAGGCAACCGTTGAGTACTTCCTGGTGATTCTCGCCGCCACTGCGTTGGCGATCATTGCCTTGAAGTGGCTTCAGTCGGGTAGCGGCGGCGGTCTCTTGGGAAACCTGTTTGGCAAGGTGATTGGATGGGTGGTCGGCAAATTCTGATTGGTGACCGTGGCAGCGTGACCGTCGAGTTCTTCCTGGTCGTGCCTTTGGTGATAGTGGTTCTGGTCGCCGGGCTTCAGGTTGTTTCTGTCGCTCGAACCAGGATCGAACTGCTAGGTGCGGTTCGTGACGGTGCCCGGGTGGCGGCCACGAGTCCGGATCCCGCGAGGGCTGTCGAGGCCGTTCAAAACGCGCTGACGCCATTGGTTCGGGACCGGGTGCGGATCTCTGTTTCGCGACCCGGTGTCGTCGGGGCACCGGCTCGAGTCTCGGTCCGTCTGCGTCATCGGCTGGGGGCACCGTTTCCTGCCGGATTCGGAGTCGACCTGTCAGCCTCGGCCACGATGCTTGTCGAGAGATGAGCTTCGAGAGAGGGGCGATGGCAGTGGTGATGGCCGGTGTCGTCGCCCTTCTCTCGGTGGTCGTAGTGGCTACAGCGTCGCTGGGAGTGGCCTACTCGGCTCGAGTTCAGGCGAATATCGCAGCCGATGCTGGCGCGCTGGCGGCTGCGGTCGCCACTTATCCGGGAACCGGACGGCAGAGTCCCGCGAAGGAGGCGCAGGCCGTCGTGGCGAGGAATGGGGCAAGCCTTGTCTCGTGCGCGTGCCGCGTCGACCCCGCCTTGAGCGTCAGGGTGGTGCTGGTCGTGGCAGCGGTGGTGGTCAACGTCCCGGTCTTTGGAGACCTGGAGATCAGGGGAGTGTCTCGAGCCGAGTTCGATCCGGGTCGCTGGCTCGGCGGATGAGGCCAGCGTGTGCAGAGACCGGCGAGCCCCAGGCCCACTTTGTGCACACGCTTGGGCGATAATCCCCGAAGATGACCACACGATCGGACCTGATTCGGATGCTGGCCGAGTTGGCCAAACTGACGGCCCTCGATGAAGGGTCACCACAGGCGTTCAAGGTCAGGGCCTACGAGAATGCGATCGCGGGGATCGAAAGCCACCCGGAGGAGCTTTCAGGGCTGACCAAGGCGGAGCTGACAGAGATAAAGGGGGTGGGCAATTCCACCGCCGACAAGATCCTGGAGCTGGAGGCCACCGGCGAGGTCGCCAAGCTGGAGAATCTGCGGGAGATGTATCCGCCGGCCTTCGTGGCTCTCACCAAGATTCCCGGTCTCGGTCCGAAAACCCTGAAGATGCTGCGGTCTCAGCTCGGCATCGAGGACATCGAGAGTCTCAAGGCGGCCGTGGATGCCGAGAGGTTGCGAGAACTGCCCGGTCTTGGTGAGAAGTCCGAACAGAAGATCGCCAGGGCGATCGACAGGCTCGGATTGCACGGAAAGGACCGCCGCACTCCGCTTGTCGAGGTTCTGGGATTCGCCAACTCCCTGGCTCGACGGATCGCCGAGATCGACGGTGTCGTCGACGCGGTGCCGTGCGGGTCTATTCGCCGTTTCTCGGAGACGATTGGTGACGTCGACATTGTGGTGGCGACAAGAAAGCCGGGTCTTGTGGGGGATACGGTTCTCACATATCCCGAGGTCACCGAGGTGGTCGGGGCCGGGGAGACCAAGATCTCGTTCCTCACACGAGTCGGGCTCCAGGTCGACATCCGCACCGTGAGACCCGATCAGTTGGGCTCGGCACTCCTCTACTTCACAGGGTCCAAGACCCATAACATCGCACTGCGACAGAAGGCGATCGATCGCGGCTTGCTCCTCAGCGAGTACGGCCTGTTCGAGGACGACGAGGTAGTGGCCTCCGAGACCGAAGGCGAGATATACGAGGCTCTGGGCATGCAGGTCGTGCCGCCGATGCTTCGTGAGGGGAGCGGTGAGGTGGAGGCGGCGTCGGCCGGAGAGCTGCCGAATCTGGTCGAGCGATCAGACATCAGAGGTGATCTCCACTATCACTCTGATCGGTCGGGAGACGGGCGCTCTTCGCTGGAAGAGATGACTGAAGCGGCGATCGCCGCCGGCTGGGAGTATGTGGCGTTCACCGATCACGGGGAGGACCTGGCCATCAACGGGTCGACGCCTGGACAAATGCTGGCGCATCGTGATCGAATTCGGGATCTCGACTCCCGCTACCCCGAGATCAGCCTCCTGTTCGGATGTGAGCTGAACATCGGTCGTGAAGGTGGTCTCGACTACGACCCCGACTTCCGTCTGGAGTTCGACTATTGCGTGGCCTCCATCCATTCCCATTTCGACCTGCCCTCCGATCAGCAAACGGCCCGGATTCTCACCGCGTTGGCTGATCCTGCGGTCAATGCCATCGGACACCTGACAGGGCGATACGTCGGTAGACGGCCTGGTGTCGAACTCGACGTTGCTGTCGTTCTCGAAGCGCTTGCCCTTACCGGTGTGGCCCTCGAGATCAACGGGGCCTTGGATCGGCTGGACGCGAGAGCGGAGGTGGCACGACACGCAATGTCTATGGGAGTCGACATCGTGATCGACACCGACTCACACCACACCGGCGATCTGGTGCGGATGGACTACGGCGTTCGTTATGCCCAGAGGGGCTGGGTCACTTCCGATCGGGTGCTCAATACGCGGTCCGTCGACCAGGTGTTGGCCTGGGTGGCGGCGCGGCGACAGTAGCGGCGCGCCAAATGCTCGGTTCTGACAGGCGCTACTACTTGCCCAGACGGTCCCGTCGTGCCGCCAGAAGCTCGGCCGCCCGCTCGATCGTGATCTTCTCGGGCGTGTCTCCTTTTCGGAGAGAGGCATTTACGTCTCCGTCGGTCACATATGGGCCGTAACGACCCGAACGAAGGGTGACCATCTTCCCCGAAACCGGGTCTTCGCCAACCTCGAGCAGCGGTCCGGAACGTTGCTGCCCGCGACGACGAGGCGGCTCAGCGAGGATCTTCAGCGCTTCCTCGACGGTCAGCGTGAACAACTGATCTTCCGTCTCGAGACTGCGCTTGTCATCCCCTCTCTGTATGTACGGCCCGTAGCGGCCGTTGAGGGCCACGATCTCGACACCGTCCCGATCGGCTCCCACCGACCGCGGTATCAAGAGAAGCTTCAGCGCGTCGTCCAGTCCGAGCTCGTCGAGTGACATCGACTTGAAGAGGGAGGCTCGCTTTGGCTTTCTCTTGGAATCTTCCTCCTGCTCGCCAAGCTGTATGTATGGGCCAAATCGGCCGGTCTTGCCGTAGACGGTGAGACCGGAGTCGGGGTCGGTTCCGAAGATCTTGTCGCCAACGTTCTGGTTCTCGATCAGTTCCAGCGCTTTGGCAACGGTCAGCTCGTCGGGCGCGAGGTCATCCGGCAACGAAGCCCGCTCCTCGAGACGCTCGACGTAGGGCCCATACCGGCCGATGCGGGCGGTGATCTCGACGCCCTCCCCATCTTCACCGACGGGGATCGTCCCGATTGCCTTGGGGTCGATCTCGTCGAGGCGGTTGGCCACCTTCTCTTTCAGACCGTCTTCGCCGAAGTAGAAGGCCGACAGCCAGGGGACCGATTCCTCTTCACCCGTGGCGATTCGGTCGAGGTCGGTCTCCATGGCGGCAGTGAACTCGTAATCCACGAGTGTCGGAAAATGGTTCTCGAGAAGAGACACAACACCAAAGGCCGTGAACGTGGGGACCATGGCGGTGCCCTTCTTGAAGACGTAGCCGCGGTCCTGGATCGTTGTCATTATCGAGGCATAGGTCGAGGGGCGTCCGACACCCAGCTCTTCGAGCTTCTGCACGAGTGACGCCTCCGTGTACCGGGCCGGTGGTCTGGTCTCGTGACCGCCTGGCTCGAGACGCTGTATCGCCAGTGCGTCGCCCTCGTCCATCCGGGGCAGGATCTTCTCCTTGTCGTCGAGTTCTGCCTCGGGATCGTCAGAACCTTGAACGTAAGCCCTCAGAAATCCGGGGAATGTGATTGTCCTTCCCGAAGCCGAGAAGACGGCTTCCTCACCCCCGGCCGCGGTGGCCCCGATCCGGACCGAGACACTCACTCCTTTGGCGTCGGCCATCTGTGAGGCGATCGTCCGCTGCCAGATGAGCCGGTACAGGGCAGCTTCGTCCGGCCCGACATCTCTGCCCACCTGCTCGGGAGTCTGGAAACTCTCACCTGCCGGCCTGATCGCCTCGTGTGCTTCCTGGGCGCCTTTGACCTTGCCGGCGTACTTCCGGGGCTTTGGCGAGAGGTACTCCTTGCCGTAGAGCTTGGTGATCTGGCTCCTCGCCGAAGCAAGAGCGGAGTCTGCGAGCTCAACGGAGTCGGTGCGCATGTAGGTGATATGGCCGTTCTCGTAGAGTCGTTGGGCGACCGACATCGTCCGTGAAGACGAGAAGCGCAACTTGCGTCCCGCGTCCTGTTGCAGGGTCGACGTTCGAAAAGGCGGGTAGGGCCGCCGTGTGTACGGCTTCGACTCGACGGACCTCACCTCGAAGTCAACTCCAGTCAGGGCAGTGGCAAGAGCGGTCGCCCTTTCCTGATCGAGCACGATGACATTTCTCTTGGCCTTGCCTTGGGAGTCGAAGTCCTTCCCTGATGCGACCCGGTCTCCGTCGACGGAAAGGAGCTTGGCGTCAAAGGGCTTGTCCAGATCGTCGCTTCTGGCGAAGACCCCCTCGATGGTCCAGTAGGTCGCCGGGACGAAGGCGATTCTCTCCCGTTCCCTCTCGACCACGATTCGGACCGCAACGCTCTGAACCCGACCCGCCGACAGTTTTGGCTGAATCTTCTTCCAGAGCACGGGAGAGACTTCGTAGCCGTAGAGACGGTCGAGGATGCGTCTGGCCTCTTGAGCCCGAACGAGCTTGTCGTTGAGGTCTCTCGGATTGGCGAACGCCTCTTCGATCGCGGTCTTGGTGATCTCGTGAAATACCATGCGATGAACAGGGATCTTGGGCTTGAGCACCTCAACCAGGTGCCAGGCGATGGCCTCACCTTCTCGATCCTCATCGGTGGCGAGAAAGAGCTCGTCGGCATCTTCGAGAAGTGCCTTCAGTTTTTTCACATGTGCCTTGCGTTCCTTGGGAACGACGTAGAGAGGCTCGAAATCCTTCTCGACGTTCACACCGAGGCGCGCCCAGTCCTCGCCCTTGGCCCGGGTCGGGATCTCCGACGCCGATCGCGGAAGATCGCGGATGTGCCCCATCGACGACTCGACTATGGCCTCCGGACCCAGGAAGGCTTTGATGGTTCGCGCCTTGGTTGGCGACTCGACTATTACGAGGCTTTTGGACATTGTTTGGTGAGTTGACCCTATGTCTGGTGGTTATGTCAATCTGGATAATGCGTCACCGGCAGGGGTTAGCGTGGCCTTTGTGAGCAAGTACATAGCCCTGGAGGGTGGAGACGGAAGTGGCAAGAGCACGGTTGCAGAAGCCCTTGGTGCCCGTATCGAGACCGCCGGAGGAGAGGTCGTCATTGTCCGGGAGCCGGGCGGGACACCCATGGGCGAGGTCGTCAGGGGTCTCTTGCTCGACTCGGACAGGCTCGATGATTGGGCCGAGGTATTCCTGTTCGCGGCTCAGCGAGCCGAGCTGGCGCGAGGAGTGGTTGCTCCCGCATTGGACGCCGGCAAGTGGGTCATCAGCGATCGGACCTATTACTCCTCGATCGCCTACCAGGGCCGCGGACGAGGCCTTGGTGATGATGAAGTGCGAGCGATCAACGAGAGGGGTCTCGTCGGAGTGGTTCCCGACCACGTCTTCGTCCTCGATGTAGATCCGGAGACGGCGCTGGCCAGACAGCACAATGCCGATCGCATAGGCAAGGAGGGGGTGGACTTCCAGGAGAAGGTTCGAGCCGCCTACCTGGATCTGGCTGAGAGGGAGCCGGAGAAGGTAGTGATTCTGGACGGATCTCTCCCCGTGGGTCAACTGGTCGACCTGATCGCCGAGGTGGTGCTTTGAGCGAACTGTTCGGAGATGTGATTGGCCACGAGAAGGTGACGGAGTTGTTGGCATCCGAGTTCGGGAAGCCGGGTCAGGCCTACCTCTTTGTCGGCCCTCAGTCGGTGGGTAAGGCCTTCGTTGCCCTTCGTTTTGCCGCTGGACTGCTTGGTGGTGACTCCGATGAGCGGTCCCGTCGGCTTGCTCTCGCCGGCACCCATCCGGATTTGACGATTCTCGAGCCCGAAGGCGCCACCAGTCTTGGGGTTGATCAGGCGAGGGAGGTCGTATCCCGGGCTGCGATGTCCCCTATCGAGGCCGACCGATCTGTGTTTCTGTTCCCCGATGCCGGGTCGATGACCGATTCGGCAGCCAATGCCCTTCTCAAGACCCTGGAGGAGCCGGCGTCATCGGTTGTGTTCCTCTTGGTCGCGGAATCCGAAGACGACTTTCCTCCGACCGTCGCGTCCCGTTGCCGGACCATCCACATGGGACGGGTGCCTTTGACAGTCATCGTCGAAGCCCTCGAGTCGAAAGGCCTCGACCCCGATCAGGCATCGGGTGTTGCGGTTGTCTCCGGTGGTCGTCCCGGTCTGGCTCTCGCTCTCATGACCCAGCCCGAGGTGGCACAGTTCCGTCAGTTGTGGCTGTCGATCCCGGCTCAGGTCACTCCCCATCCCGGAGATGGCCAGCGGCTTGCCTCGGTGGTTCTCGATGAGTTGGCTCCACTGGTCGAAGATTCGGTTCCAGACGACCTGGCCAAGGACAAGGCGCAACGAGCGAGGCGACGCATCGAGATGTCGTTGCTCGTGAGCGGTCTGGAGATCCTCGCTTCGTGGTATTCCGATTCGGCGTCGCTTCAGATGGGAGGCCCGGTGCGCAACGGTGACCTCGAACTGGCTGCATTCACCGATGTCCCTCCTCGCAAGGCAGTCAGGTCGGCGGAGGATGTCCTCGATGCTGTGGTGGACATCCAGGCCAACCTGAGACGTGAGCTGGTCCTGGCGAACCTCTTCGCCTCCCTCGGCTCCGACGTCTGAAATTTGTCGGAGACACCCCGTACCTTGATGGCAAAGGGGAGAAATGCCGGCGAAAACCACGCAGAAAGGCGAGTTCGGGGAGGCGATGGTCATCGCCGACTTGATCCGCCAGGGCCACGATGTCGCCATTCCTTTTGGCCACAACCAGCCGTTTGATCTAATCGTTGTCCGCAAAGAGGACGGTCGTCTGGAGAAGGTTCAATTCAAGTACACCACCAGCGACGAGAAAACAGTTAGAGCGATAATCGGCAGGTCGTCGGCGTGGGTGGCACACCGGTACACCGGTACACCGCTGATGAGGTTGATTGGGTGGTCATCTACGAGGCGACCACGAGTCAGTGTTTCTACTTACCGTCCTCACTCTGGGACGGCCAAACCCAACTGACGCTGCGCGTTGCTCCGACGGCCAACGCGCAGGTGGAAGGCATTCGATGGGCGAAGGAATACACCCGGCTTATTGGTGACCCGCGACGGCTGCCGCCACCTGGCCCACCGCACAAACTCGCCCTACAATTTGACAGTCAGCCGGAGTAGCTCAGTGGTAGAGCATTCGCTTCGTAAGCGAGAGGCCAGGGGTTCGACTCCCCTCTCCGGCTCCGGGTTGATCGCTTCGAACTCGTATACCAAGGTCTCGCCGGACTTGATCAATGGTTGAGTGAGCGGTGCAACCCCGTCCATGTTGTTTGGTGTCTGAATACCGTGCCAGTGAGTGTCGGTACCCATCGGTAACTGGTTGTCGAGGATCACCCGTCATTGGATTACGGAGCGGCTAAATCCCCCCAGATACCGACTGCTTGTTTTCTCTACCCGCGGCTAGCGTCCCTGCTCCATGGCCGACCAGGCGGACTTCGAGCGGGACGCAATGCAGTACACGCGTCAGTTGTATTCGGCTGCGATGCGAATGACCCGCAATCCCTCCGATGCAGAGGACCTCGTCCAGGAGACCTACCTCAAGGCGTACCGTGCCTATCACACGTTCCAGGAAGGCACGAATCTCAAGGCATGGCTCTACCGGATACTCACCAACACCTATATCAACAAGTACCGCAAGGATTCTCGTCGGCCGTCAGAGGTCGATCTCGGCACTGTCGAGGACATGTACCTGTACCGGCGCCTTGGATCCGAGGAGTCTGCCGAGGCCGCCAGAACGACTGAGGACAGGGTTCTCGATGGTCTGGTCGAGTCCGACGTCAAGCAAGCCGTCGAGGAGCTCCCGGAGACCTTCAGGATGCCGGTTCTGCTCGCCGACCTCGAAGGATTCTCATACAAGGAGATCGCCGAGATCCTCGACATTCCCATCGGCACGGTGATGTCCCGTCTTCACCGCGGAAGAAAAGCGATGCAGAAGAGGTTGTGGGAATTTGCAAAGCAGCGGGGGCTGCTCCCGGAGGACGCGAAAAGACCATGAGCAAAGACTGCGACGAGGCACTCGAGAATCTCTATCTGTACCTCGATTCCGAGCTCGATGCGGTGAGCTCGGAGAAGATCCGCGCTCATCTGGAGCAGTGTAAAGGTTGTGGCCCCGCGTTCGACTTCGAGGGTCGTCTCAAGAGCGTCGTCAGGGAGCGTCTCGATGAGGATGTGCCCGACAGTGTTGTCGACAGGGTCCGGGCCGCCCTGCGAACCCAATCCGCATCTGATTCCACGTAGCTTGGCTACCGCTCTGGGCCTTGGGTAGTCTGGTTTCCATGAAGCGAACAGGTCGCATCGCCGCGGCTTCACTGGCACTGGGAGTCCTCTTCGTGTTGTTCGCTCTTCCGGCAATTTCTCAAGAAGAGGAGGAGACCACGGATCCTGCCACGATTTCGGAGAGTTCCGGTCTCGAGCCTGCCGTGCCCATCCCCGCAGACTCGCCTCTCGAGCCTTTGCCGGACTGGACCTATCGCTACATGATTCCGACCACGCTTGCGCTGGCCGCCGTGGTCATCCTTCTCACGTCGATCCGGTACTTCACCAACGTCGTCCGCAAGCGGTATCGAATCGTCGAAGAGTGACTTCTCAGCGACCCGGCACGGGTCGTCTATTCGGCAAGATCGCAGGCACGTACCCGCTGGCAGAGACCTATCACACCGCTGCCCTTGCAGCGGAGATGCAGCGTCTGACGTTGGAAGTGTCGAAGATCGTCCCGGAAGCAACCGGTCTCCAACTGCCGGGGTCACCGGATACCACTGTGATCGGGCGCACCGAGTGGATCGAGCGCAACGTCGCCACGTTTGCCCACTTCACCGAGCCTGCGCGCAGACATCTCGAAGAGCGGATGGCCGAGTCGGGCCCGGCGGGTCAACGAGCGGCATCGATGGCCGGAGTGGTCATGCAGGCGGAAACCAGGGCTGTCCTCAGCGTTCTCTCTCGCAAGGTGCTCGGCCAATACGAGTTGGTTCTCCCCACCGGTGAAAGCGGTGACACCGTTGCCTATGTCGGTCCGAACATCATGCAGATCGAGCGGATTCATCAGTTTCGACCTTCGGAGTTTCGTTTCTGGGTGGCCCTTCATGAGCTGACCCATCGAGCGCAGTTTCAGGGGGTCGCCTGGTTGAGGGACTACTTCCTCTCCCTGGTGACCGAGCTGGTCGATCAGTCAGCACCAGAACAGGGACGTCTCGGCCACGTGATGAACGAGCTGAATCAGCGCAAGGCTGCCGGCCGGCCCCTGATCGATGAGCGTGGGCTGTTCGGCCTGTTCGCCTCCCCGGAGCAGAACGCCGTACTCGACAGGGTTCAAGCTCTCATGTCTCTACTCGAAGGTCACGGCCACGTTGTCATGGACCGGGTCGGGGCGGAGCATCTCCGCTCACAGAAACGGATGAGTCGGGTATTGAAGGGTCGACGCCAGGACAAGCGAACGGCCGCTTTCTTCAGACTGACCGGACTCGAGATGAAGATCAAGCAGTACAAGATGGGGGAGCGTTTCGTTCTTTCCGTGGAGCGCCAGGCCGGTTGGGAGACGATCAATCTCGCATTTCGTGGCGCCGGCAGCCTTCCCACACTGGCCGAAATCGAGAATCCGGACCAATGGCTGGATCGCGTCGTCTGACCGAATTGGCCGAAGACGTCTCGGCCAGGCTGGACCTTCCCGATGGACCTCTGGTGGTGGCCTTGTCCGGTGGCGCAGACTCTGCCGCGTTGCTGTATCTGAGCGCAGACCCCCGCGCGCAGACCCGGGCGCTCCACGTCAACCATGGATTGGCCCATTCCGACAAGATGGAGTCAGCAGCGGATGACGTAGCAAGGAGCCTCGGGGTCGATCTTGACGTGGTGGCGGTTACCGTCGAGGATGGGCCGTCCCCCGAAGGCCAGGCTCGCCAGGCCCGTTACACGGCCTTTGTCGACAGGACCGGTGAGGGGGACAGGCTTCTAACTGCCCACACTCGTGACGACAATGTCGAGACGGTTGTCTTCAACCTGATCCGGGGCACAGGCCCGAGAGGGTTGGGCGGCATCCCCTACCACCGCCCTCACAACGTCTTTCGCCCAATGTTGACGATCACCCGTTCTGAGACGAGGGAGATCGCCGCCCTCGCCGGTCTTCCCTTCGTGGACGACCCGATGAATGACGACCCGGGTCTGACGCGAAACGTCATCCGGTCCCGGGTGATCCCGATGCTCGCCGAGCTGAATCCTCGATTCTCCGAGTCGATAGCCCGGATGGCCAGCACGGTGGGCGCGGACAGCGCCTATCTCGACAACGAGGTGGCGCAGGTCCGAATACTGCGAGGCGAGGACTCCGTTGGGGTCGCCGTCGGTGATCTCCTCGCAATGGCGAAACCCCTGGGGGATCGAGTCTTGAAGACCATGTTGACCTATACGGTGGGGTCGGAAGGCGTCTCCGCCGAACGGGTCGACACCCTGTGGTCGGTGGCCCGTGCCGAAACGGTGGCGGTCGAGCTGACGTCAGAAGTCAGGGTGGTTCGACGGGGCCCGTTGCTCGTTATCGAGACCGGGTCCGAAGGGTTCGACATTCGGGTCGTCATGCTCTCCCCTGGTCGACATCGTTCCGGACCGGTCGAGTTCGATGTCCTATCACACGACGGCCCATGCATGGTTGCCCCACTGAGCGCATGGGCGGCCATTTTTCCCGCTGACACTCAGTTGGCCGTCGGATCCGATGGGGTGGTGACCGCAAACGAAGAGCCTGCCTGGACGCCGGGGGGGAGACGTTTGCCCGTCGCCTGGTACGAGCCGGGCTCGGTCGGCTACCTTTCTGTCTTCGCCAAAGAGGTAACCGGATGGACATCAGGCCCCTGATCACAGCTGAGCAAATCGAAGAAAAGCTCAGGGAGATAGGTCAGCAGATAACAGAGGACTATGCCGGGAAGGAGGTCTTGCTGGTCGGAGTGCTCCGTGGAGCTTTCATGGTGATGGCCGACCTTGCCCGTCACATCGACCTGCCCTGCGAGTTCGACTTCATAGCCGTCTCCTCGTACGGGGCATCGACCCAGACGTCGGGTGTGGTGAGGATCCTCAAGGATCTCGACGAAGAGATCGAAGGGCGCCATGTCCTCATCGTCGAGGACATCATCGACTCCGGTCTGACCCTGAACTACCTGATCAAGAGTCTCCGGGTGCGCCGCCCCGAATCTCTGGAGATCGCAACACTTCTTCTCAAAGAGGGAATTCAAAGGGTTCCCTTGGATGTGAGGTACACCGCCTTCACCATCGGTCCGGAGTTCGTAGTCGGATATGGGCTCGACTACGCAGGCAAGTATCGAAACCTTCCCTATGTCGGTGTGATGGGGGACGACTCATAGGAGGGTGGGGTTCGACTATTCGCTGCCCGGGCGTAGCATTGATTCCCACGGCTCTCCCTATTTGAGGTTTTTGTGAACAAGACTCTCCGAACTCTGGTGATCTACGGGATGTCGATCATCCTTGTCGCCATTCTCTTCTCGTGGTGGTTCGACCAGGTGTCTGGCCCCGAAGAGATCCCCATCTCCCAATTCGTGGAGAACATCGAGGACGGCACATACAGCGAGATCACTCTTCTTGGACGTTCCCGCCAGGCCGGGGGCCGGTTGAGCGACAGTGTTGCCGAAGAGGGCGTCTTTGATCACATCGCCAACTACGTCGAAGGCTTTGAGGACCAGTTGACTGCCACCATTGAGGAGTCGGGCACACCGTGGTCCACCGACCCGGAGCCCCCCGGCTTCTGGGAGGTTCTCATCAGCTTCCTCCCATGGCTCTTCCTGCTCGGCTTCATGGTCTTCATCTTCATGCAGATGCAGGGTGGCGGGAACCGTGTCATGCAGTTCGGCAAGTCCAAGGCAAAGTTGGTCACCAAGGACCAGCCCAAAGTCACGTTTGACGATGTTGCCGGGCTCCTCGAGGCCAAAGAGGAGCTGGAGGAGATCAAGGACTTTCTGGCCAACCCGGACCGCTATCGGCAGATGGGCGCGAAAATTCCCAAAGGAGTTCTTCTCTTCGGGCCTCCGGGCACCGGCAAAACCCTGCTCGCCAAGGCGGTGGCCGGCGAGGCCGGAGTCCCGTTCATGGCCATATCGGGCTCAGAGTTCGTCGAGATGTTCGTGGGTGTCGGCGCAGCACGGGTTCGAGACTTGTTCGAACAGGCCAAGCAGAGCGCCCCGTCGATTGTGTTCATCGACGAGATCGATGCAGTCGGTCGTCACCGAGGCGCCGGTCTTGGCGGTGGTCACGATGAGCGGGAGCAGACGCTCAACCAACTGCTGGTAGAACTCGACGGTTTCGAAGGCAACAGTGGTGTGATCGTCATGGCTGCCACCAACCGACCTGACATCCTCGACCCGGCACTGCTTCGCCCCGGTCGATTCGACCGTCAGATCGCTGTCGACGCCCCCGATATCGAAGGTCGGGCAGCCATTTTGGCCGTCCATGCCAAGGGAAAGCCTCTCGCAGACGAGATTGATCTCGAAGTTCTGGCCCGTCGAACACCGGGGTTTACCGGGGCCGACCTCGCCAACCTGATCAATGAGGCGGCTTTGCTTGCTGCCAGGGGCCGTAAGAAGGAAATCACCATGGTCGAGCTCGAAGAGTCCATCGACCGTGTCATCGCGGGACCCGAACGGAAGTCAAAGGTGATGAGCGATGACGAGAAGAAGATCATTGCCTACCACGAGACCGGGCATGCTCTTGTCGGATTTGCCCTTCCCAACTCTGACCCGGTGCACAAGGTGACAATCGTCGCCAGAGGTCGATCGCTCGGCCACACTCTCGCTCTTCCGACTCATGACAAGTTCCTCTCGCGGAGGAGCGAACTGGTAGATCAGTTGGCGATGTTGCTTGGTGGGCGGACCGCCGAGGAGATCATCTACGCCGACCCGACCACGGGTGCCTCCAATGACATCGAGAAGGCCACTTCCATCGCCCGGCGCATGGTCATGGAATACGGCATGAGCGACAAGCTCGGCCCAATGCAATATGGAAAGCCCGCTGGTGAGGTCTTCCTCGGGCGCGACTATGCCCGACAGCAGGACTACTCGGACGAGGTCGCCGCTTTCATCGATGAGGAAGTACGGAAGCTGATCAGAGCGGCGCACGATGAGGCACGCAGCGTCCTGGAGCGACATTCCGATGCCATGGAGCGAATGGTGGAGGCCCTGATCGAGACCGAGACGGTCGACCGTGATGAGGTGGCAGAGCTATTCAAGGACGTGCCCAAGTGGGAGCACGACTCGATGGGCTCGCTTCGCATCAAGTACCCGGACAACCCGGTCTTGCCCCAGGAGCGAGAGCAGATAGCCGCTGCCAAGGAGGTCGAGGAGGAGCCTGAAGAGGTCACCGAGTCCCTAAAATTGGATCGCAAGCTCCCCCAAACCGGTGGACGTCCGGCCGAGGCGTAGTGCTCTCCAACTTCAGATTCTTCGAATCGTCAGATCACCTGATACCAGTTTGGCCTTGATGGTCATTTGACGCTCTCTGGGGGTTGTGTCCGATCCTGGCTTCGGAAGCTTCAGCTGGCCGGACATGAGCGTGGCATCTAGATCGAGTCGGGTTCCTGTGGGCACTCCGATGTTGGCTGTCCCCGACATGGATTTGAAGATCGCCCGTCTTCCCGTGAATCGCTCGATCGTGATGTCGCCGGATGCCGTCGAGGCATTGACTGTTCCAGAGCTGACGTCCATGTGAATGTCACCTGAAGCCGCCGCGAAGCTAGCCTTGCCGTCACATTCGCCGACCCTGGCGTCTCCGGAGGCGCTGTTGATCTTGATGTCACCAGCGACCGTTCCGACGCTGGCATCTCCGCTGGCCGTCTTGATCGTGGCGCTTTCGGCATGAGCGATCTCGATCTCACCGGAAGCGGTCTTGGCCTCGATCCTCCCCAAAAGCCCCGAGCATTCGATATTCGCCGAGGCGGTCCCGATTGTGGCGTCGGTCCCTTCCGGGACCTCGATGACAACGAAGGCATGGCCGCGAGCCGACCATCTGGTGTTTTTGTCGGAGGAGACGTGAACGAGGTCACCTCGCTTCTCTACTACGAACCCAGGATCGTCGGTGTCGACTCCGACACTGATCGTCCTGTCGCTTCCGGTCTTCACCTCGACCCGACCCGAATGGATGTGAACGTCGATCTCCGCGTTGCGGCCGACGGCGAATTCCTGCTCGATCACAGCTCAATCGTGGCGCGGTGTCGAGTGGCGCCACTCTTGGTGGTCCGAGTCTGAGACTTGAGGGTGTCGATGACAAAGGTGTTCACAGAATCCCCCGACGTGGATGCTGCGTCGGCAACCAGATCCTTGAGATATCCGGGGAGTCTGATCGTGATGCGAGCTTCGTCGATGTCACCGTCCGATGGTGGGGGCGTGGGCATTTCTGCTGAGTCATCCACGACGGCCAACTCTGGGTCACCGTCTACGAGCCGTATGTCCACTCGCTGGGCTGCCAATTGACTGGAGATCTCGGTGGCCGCCATCGCCACAACATCCATGAGAGTCTGACGGATTGCCGGCTGAAGAGCCGCCATCAATTGGGCCCCTGCGTCGGCGACTTCGGGTCCGGCAACACGGAGTTGTGTCTCCACGGCGTTCTCGAGACCGGCGATGGCTAGAGAGATTTGCATTTCAGCCAACCTTCCGCGGGTCCTGGCGGATGCGCTGATTGAGGATTGCTTCAACTGAACTCAGTGTGGTTACGAACAACATGGTTCCTCCTGGGTGTCGGTAGTCCTGATGACAAGATGATGACAATGTGATGTCATAATGATGTCACTATACCGTCAAGACGATGTCGCTGTCAACCCTTCATTCTCGAGATTGAGGAAATAGCCCGACAATCGGCGTAGTTTCAATACAACGATGAGAGAAATAGATCACGGGAGAATCGAGAAGGCAGTACGGGAGATCCTCGAGGCGGTAGGGGAGGATCCGATGCGTGAGGGTCTCATCGAGACCCCCGAGCGAGTGGCCCGTTTCTATTCCGAAGTGTTCAGGGGTCTTAACGAGGACCCGGGCGACGTTGTCGACGCCTTCTTCGGAGAAGAGCACTATCAGGAGATAGTCATGGTGAAAGAGATTCCTTTCTACTCCATGTGCGAGCACCACCTCGTCCCGTTCCATGGAGAGGCACACGTCGCCTATCTTCCCGATGGTCGGGTCACCGGGTTGTCCAAGCTCGCACGACTCGTTGACGGGTTTGCCCATCGCCCCCAGATGCAGGAGAGATTGACTGCCCAGGTGGCGGACTGTCTTCAGGAACGACTCGACCCGCTTGGGGTGCTTGTTGTTATCGAAGCCGAGCATCTCTGCATGTCGATGCGGGGGGTCAAGAAACCCGGATCAGTCACCGTCACATCCGCCGTGAGGGGGCTCATGCAGACAAATGCGGCAACCCGAGCCGAGGCGATGTCGCTTTTGTTCGGCACGAGGTGATCTGTTGCCGGTCTCCGCGCGTCGCTGGCGACTGAGGACGACAGAACTGGATCTGTCCCGGGGTGTCTTGATGGGTGTTCTCAACGTGACACCGGACTCGTTCTCTGACGGCGGTTTGCACCTGGACCCCGACGACGCCGTCGAACACGGGCTGGCCATGGTGGATCAGGGCGCCGAAATCGTCGATGTCGGTGGCGAGTCAACCCGGCCAGGCTCAGAGCCCGTCCAAGAACGGGTCGAGTTGGATCGTGTTCTCCCGGTAGTCGAGGGGCTGTCCGCTGAAGGAGTCACGGTGAGTATCGATACCTCAAAGCCGATGGTGGCCGAATCAGCCTTTTCCCGAGGTGCCGAAATCCTGAACGACGTAACGGCCTGTCGCGAACCGGGCATGGCTGAGCTGGTGGCCGAAGTGGGGTGCGGCGTCGTGTTGATGCACATGGCGGGGACGCCTGAAGACATGCATCTCGATCCGACATATGGCGACGTGATCGCGGAGGTCGAGGAGTTTCTCGTCGAGAGAGTGGAGATGGTGACCGCAGCGGGCGCCGACTCCTCGTCGATTGTGATTGATCCGGGGATCGGGTTCGGCAAAACGATTGATCACAACTTATCGCTGATCAAGGGCCTGGAGGCGTTGACGCGGCATGCACCGGTCGTCTTGGGAGCCTCCCGCAAGAAGTTCCTGGGGACGATCACCGGAGCAACCTCTCCGGTGGATCGAGACCTGGTGACCGCGGTTACCACCACGGTCGGTTTCTTGAACGGCGCCAGGGTATTTCGCGTCCATGATGTTGCCGGTTCGAGGCAAGCACTGGCTCTGGCTGCCGCTATCGTGGCGGCCTAGTGCCCCCCAACGCAAGTACGCTGACGTTTCAACGGACAGATGACCCCGCTCGCGGCGTCCTCGTCCTCGACGCACCGCACCGGGTGCACCTTCGTACTGCGTCCTGGCGAGGCGACTCCCCTGTCTCGCCGAAACATGCGACCGTACTTACGTTGGCGAGCACCCGGTAATGGGACGACTGGTCGCTGGGCTAAAGCCCCGGGGTTTCACCTGGGTCATCAATGATCGCCTTGCCGTGTCAGATCGTGTTGGTGGATCCGGATTCCAACATCGAAGGGTGCGGCGCGAGGAAGAGATCGCCTGGCTGGTGGAAGAGGCCAGTGTCAACACGATCGTCTCAATGCTTCCCGGCAACCAGAATCTGGCTGCTTATCGCCAGGCGGGGATCGCCACTTACTCCGTTCCCGTCAGCACCCCGATCGAGGACGACGATGTAGCAAGATTCTTCGCCACTCTCGACAAGGCTCTCGATCGCGGTCACGCCAGGGTGCTCGTTCATCGAGAGGTCATCGACGACACGATGGGTGGTTTGCTCGGCGGTTATCTCGTTTCTTCGGAGCTTGTGAGCGATCCGATTCTCGCCCTCGCTGTGATTCAGCAGATTCTGGGTCGAGCGCTCGGCCCCGAGGGCCGATCCCTCATTCCCGCCGTCGCTTCGTGACAGATCGGATAGACCTCACCGGAATCGAGGTTTATGCCAAGCACGGGGTCCTCGAGTCTGAGCAGGAGCGTGCTCAGGTCTTCCGAATCGACTTGACGGTGTTTCTCGACCTCACCGGGGCTGGCAAGTCAGACTCGTTGGCGGACACCGTTGATTATGGAGTGATGGCGAACGAAGTCAGAGAGGTTGTCGGAGGAGAGTCTCATGCCCTGATCGAAAAAGTGGCAGCTCGGATTGCTGAGACAATCCTTGCCCATCCAGAGGTACTGCGGGCCCGGGTCACCATTCACAAGCCAGAGGCGCCGATCGATGCTGCTGTCGACGATGTGTCGGTGACCATTGATAGAAGCCGGTGACCCGGTACGCCATTGGCCTCGGCTCCAATCTCGGTGATCGCCGCGCCCATCTGCGTTTCGCACTCGAGGGACTTGGCGAGCTCGGAAGTGTCGGCGCCGTTTCCAGCCTGTATGAGTCGGCCCCGGTGGGCGGTCCGGCACAAGATCCGTTCCTGAATGCAGTGGTCATTGTCGAATCCGATCTCGAACCTCTCGTCTTGCTGGATCGGCTTCAAGAAATCGAAACCCAAGCCGGTCGGGTGAGAAGGACTCGCTGGGGTCCGAGAACGCTAGATCTCGACATCGTCTCCTCCGACGGAGATATGGTCTCTGAGAAGACCCTCGATATCCCACACCCAAGGGCGGCCGGGCGCGAGTTTGTGCTTCGCCCTCTCGCCGAGGTGTGGCCGCAAGCCCGTGTGGCGCCCGACACTTTCGCTTCCGAGGCCCTGAGGACGGTCGACAGCCAGGGGGTGGACCGTTTGACCCGAGTTTGGAGCGGGGATCACCGACCCTGGTTGGGCAGACTGTTTGTCGGGCTTCAATTCGTCTGGTTTCTAGGGATTGCTGTTGCCATGGCCTCCGACGGGACACTGCCTGAAGGCGCCGAGGACGTCACCCGGCTCGTCGGTGCGATGGTGGCGGTCATCGGAGGCGCTCTCGCCTTCATTTCCTCGCGGCGTCTCGGGCCTGGTCTCACCGCTCTTCCGGAACCTCGCTCGGATGCCGTGTTGATCGAGACCGGTCCCTATGCGCTGGCGAGACACCCGATCTATGGCGGCGTCACATTGTTCATCCTGGGAGCGGCGATGATTGTCGACAGTCTGAGTGGCGTGTTTCTCAGCCTGACCTTGCTGCCGTTCTTCTATCTGAAATCCGAGTACGAGGAGCGCACACTTCGTATCCGATATGCGGAGTATCGCGCGTACCGCGACCGGGTCACCCGTCGTCTGATCCCGTTCCTGATTTGACTTTCGCCTCTATCCAACAGCCGACTGGCCGTGCTACATTCGAAGAATGGTGAATGGCCGCGGCCCGCCGTTGGTACCTCTGACATAGTGAGAACATCTGTTCACGACAGGAGGAACCGATAAATGGCAAAACGGTCGCGAGAGCATCGCCAGGAAATTCCAGGATACGACGAGAGTCGTCCTTCGCGCGACGAGCGCAGACAGCAGCACCGAACGGCGCGTCACACCACCAATCAAATGCTGCACATGGCAGACGATCTCGATGATGTCGTCCTTCCCGAGGCGAAGCGCACCCGTAAACCCGAATCCGGTGCCGTTGAGCATCACGATCCGGAGAAGCGTCGATTCAAGCTATGGAAGACGAAGTTCTGGAAGCGGCGCGACGACTACCGCGACGAGAAGGCCGCTCTTGACTCACAGTGGCCTGTGATAACTCCGTCCCAACTCCCCGAGGAGTAGGGCCACGGTGCCATCATTCGTCGCACACGATGAATGAGCACCACGACACAACAGAAGATCAGCTGATCGAGGCGCGACGAGCCAAACACGAGGCCGTCCTCGCCGGTGGAGGCTATCCGCACCGCTTTGATCGAACCGATCTCGCCGCCGACCTCCACTCCCGTTTCAGCGATCTGGAACCGGCGGTCGTGACTGATGAGCGGGTGTCGGTAGCCGGGAGATTGATGCTTCATCGATCATTCGGGAAACTTCAGTTCGGCACCCTCCAGGATGCGAGTGGGACCATCCAGCTGTTCGTCGACCGAAAGTCTGCCGGCCAGGATCTCGTTGACGAGTTCGCGACGCTGGACCTCGGCGACTGGATCGGGGTGAGTGGTCTGGTGATGACCACCAAACGAGGGGAGTTGAGCGTGAATGCCGATGAGCTGGCACTGCTCCAGAAGTCGCTGCGACCTCTTCCCGACAAGTGGCACGGGTTGGCTGACGTCGAGTTGCGGAGTCGTCGCCGGTACCTGGATCTGATGGTCAATCCAGAAGCTCGAAAGGTGGCGATCGCCAGGTCAGAGATCGTGTCAGAGCTACGTGACCAGTTCCACCGACGTGGGTTCATCGAGGTGGAAACCCCGATCCTTCTTCACCAGGCGACCGGGGCCATGGCTCGCCCGTTTGTCACCGAGCACAACGCCCTCGATGTCGAGATGTATCTGAGGATCGCCACGGAGCTCTATCTGAAGAGACTCGTGATCGGTGGTATGGAGAGAGTCTTCGAGATCGGCCGGATCTTCCGGAACGAGGGCATCGACTCCACGCACAATCCCGAATTCACCATGCTCGAGGCTTATCAGGCTCTCGCGGACTTCGAGGACATCATGGAGCTCATCGAGGAGGTATTCGTGTCCGTTGCCGAGACGGTAGGCGGGGGCACCGACACTGTGTACCAGGGAAAAGAGCTGAATCTTGGTGGCCCGTATCGTCGGGCGACGCTCATGGAATTGGTGTCGGAGAAGGTGGGCGTAGAAGTGAGTCTCGACACCGCGGTCGAATCTTTGAGATCCCATGCCCGCGACTCCGGAGTGGAGTACGAGGACGACTGGAGCGCTGCGAGGCTGGTCACCGAGATCTACGAAGAAGCGGTTGAGGCCTCGATCTGGGAGCCGACGTTCGTCACGCATCAGCCGATCGAGATGTCACCTCTTTCCCGGAGAAACGCCGAGGATCCTAGATTGGCAGACCGTTTCGAGCTTGTGATAGCGGGGTCTGAGTACGCCAATGCGTTCAGTGAGCTGAACGACCCCGACGATCAGCGGGCGAGGTTTGAGGCCCAGGCATTGGCGCGCGAGTCGGGTGACGAGGAAGCTCACCCTCTCGACGAGGACTATCTGCTGGCTCTGGAGTACGGGCTTCCACCCACGGGCGGGTTGGGTATCGGTGTCGACCGACTCGTGATGCTGCTCACCGACCAGGCGCACATTCGAGAGGTGATCCTCTTTCCCACGCTGCGTCCAGCGAGAGACGAAACTGAATGAGCAGCGGGCCTCCTACGACCGAGATGCCTCGACACGATCCACCAGGAAACGACCCAGCTTCTCGAGAATAGTTCTGTGCTCACCCTGGGGCAGCTGGGCGAGAGCATCTCCTGCCACAGCCAGCCGCTTCGTGGCATCTTCCAGTGCCCGGTCGACGAACTTGCCGACCCGCACCAGGGTGATGACCTCATCGACGGTCTCATCGGGGTAAGGCATGTCGCTCTCGAGAAGTTGGCGCACCCGGGCTCCGTCCGGTCCGTTGGCGGCGAGCAGCACCGGAGCGGTGAATGTGCCCTCTCGAATGTCTGATCCGGCCGGCTTGCCGATGGTCTCCTCGTCGGCCACCAGGTCGAGGGCGTCATCGGCGATTTGAAAGACCATTCCGACTTCCCAAGCCCATGTCGACAGGGCGTCAACGACCGTGTCGTCGGCGTCCGAAGCCATTGCCCCGAGACGGACCGAGGTTCTGATCAGCGAAGCCGTCTTGCCCCCGATCACCTGGTTGTATTCGTCGATCGAATGAGAGAGGTCGCCTTCCAACTGAAGCTCTCGCGTCTGGCCTTCGACCAACTCTGCGTAGGTGGCGGCAAGCAGACGGACCGATTCCTGGCTCAGGTGGGTCGCTGCCACCTCGGATGCGCGTGCCATGAGAAAGTCGCCCGCCAGGATCGCCACGGTGTTGTCCCAGTTGGCGTTGGCGGAGCCTGCCCCCCGTCTGGTGTCGGCCTCGTCGATCACATCGTCGTGGTAGAGAGAGCCGAGGTGTATCAGCTCGGCGGCGACTCCGGCTTCAACCGGCCGCTGGTCTTCCGCCGGCCCGAATTCGGCCGCGAGAAGGGCGAGCAGTGGCCTGAAGCGCTTGCCCCCTGCCAGGAGTAGATGTTGGGCGATCTTCGTCAGATAAGGGTCGTCCGCAGTGGCCGTTTCGAGCAGACGCTCCTCGACACGACCCAATTGCTCCCATATTCGGGGAATACGGACAAGACTTTGGAGGTCTTCCATGGGTGACGATGGTATTACGAAAAGACGAGCTGGGTTCCGAGGAGAAGTCTGACGACGGCCCGGTGGTAGAATCGCTTACAAGAGGCCGAGGAGAAAAGTGTGTTTGAACGGTTCACAGACCGGGCTCGACGGGTTGTTGTCTTAGCCCAGGAAGAAGCGCGGCTTCTCAACCACAACTACATCGGTACCGAGCACATCCTGCTTGGGCTGCTCAACGAGGGTGAGGGAATAGCAGCCCAGGCTCTGGAGAGCCTCGATATCAATCTCGCATCTGTGCGCGACGAAGTCGTCAAGATCATCGGTCAGGGCCAGCAGTCACCCTCTGGTCACATTCCGTTTACCCCTCGCGCAAAGAAAGTCCTCGAGCTCTCCCTTCGCGAGGCCCTCCAACTCGGCCATAACTACATCGGAACCGAACACATCCTCTTGGGGCTGATTCGTGAAGGAGAAGGAGTGGCGGCCCAGGTGCTTCAGCAACTGGGTGCGGAGCTGCAGAAGGTTCGTCAGACCGTTATTCAGCTGCTCTCCGGACCTGGAGGTAGCGAGGAGCAGTCACCGAAAGGGGCCGGTGCCGGAGGACGTGAGAGTTCATCTTCGGGCTCGACCATCCTCGACCAATTCGGTCGCAATCTCACCTCGGCTGCGGCCAGCGGAAAACTCGACCCGGTGATAGGCCGCACGCGTGAGATCGAGCGGGTCATGCAGATCCTTTCGCGTCGGACCAAGAACAACCCGGTCCTGATCGGTGAACCCGGTGTGGGAAAGACGGCCATTGTCGAAGGCCTGGCGCAGCGGATTATCGCCAAAGACGTTCCGGAGACCCTCGAGGGAAAGAACCTCTACACCCTCGATCTGGGTTCTCTCGTCGCCGGCTCGCGTTATCGAGGCGACTTCGAGGAACGGCTCAAGAAGGTACTGAAGGAAATCAAGAGCCGGGGCGACATCATTCTCTTCATCGATGAGATCCACACCCTTGTTGGGGCCGGTGCAGCCGAAGGCGCTATCGACGCGGCCTCGATCCTCAAGCCAATGCTGGCAAGGGGCGAGCTTCAGACCATCGGCGCCACCACACTCGAGGAGTACAGGAAGTACCTCGAGAAGGACTCTGCACTGGAGCGGCGATTTCAGCCGGTCCAGGTCGATGAGCCATCGCTGACCGACACGATCGACATCCTCATGGGTCTCAAGGATCGCTACGAGGAGCATCATTCGGTTCGCTTCACCGATCAGGCCATCGTCTCTGCGGCGAATCTGGCCGATCGCTACCTCGCCGACCGTTTCCTTCCGGACAAGGCGATTGACCTGATCGATGAGGCAGGGAGCCGGATGCGTATCTTTCGCAAGAGCGATGTTCCCGAGATCACTGAGATCGACGTCAAACTTGCCGACGTCCGCAGAAACAAGTCCGACGCGGTGTCTGGCGAGGACTACGAGCAGGCGGCAACGCTGCGTGATGAGGAGCATGTGCTTCTGTCCGATCGTGCAATCAAAGAGGACGAGACAGACGAGGGCGGTTGGGTCATTGACGAGGAGGAAATCGCAGAAGTCCTCGCACAGTGGACCGGTATCCCCGTGCACCGTCTCACCGAGGAGGAAACTGCGCGTCTGGTGCACATGGAGGATGAGCTCCACAAGCGAATCATCGGCCAGCACGACGCCATCACGGCCGTGTCAAAGGCGATTCGCCGCACGCGGGCCGGTCTCAAGGATCCCCGGCGCCCTTCGGGCTCATTCATCTTCCTGGGTCCCTCAGGTGTTGGCAAGACCGAGACCGCCAAGGCTCTCGCCGAGTTCTTGTTCGGCAAGGAGGATGCGCTCATCCAGCTCGACATGTCCGAGTACATGGAGAAGCACACGGTTAGCCGTCTGGTTGGATCTCCTCCCGGATACGTCGGATACGACGAGGGCGGTCAGCTAACGGAGGCCGTTCGCCGCAAGCCGTTCTCGGTGGTGTTGTTCGATGAGATCGAGAAGGCTCATCCGGACGTCTTCAACACTCTTCTTCAGATCCTGGAAGAGGGACGCCTGACCGATGCTCAAGGACGCAGCGTCGACTTCAAGAACACGGTCATCATCATGACGTCGAACCTCGGCACCCGCGATTTGCACAAGAAGGCCGTCGGTTTCCACGCGGACGACGACGACTCCTCTTACGAGCACATGAAGGAGAAGGTGACCGAAGAGTTGAAGAAGCACTTCCGTCCCGAGTTCATCAACCGGATCGACGAGATCATCGTTTTCCACGAACTCACGATGGATGAGCTCAAGTTGATCGTCGACTTGATGCTGGCGAGAGTGTTGGAGCAGCTAGAGGCACAGCAGCTCGACCTGGTACTCACCGACGATGCCAAGGAGTACCTGGGCACCAAGGGGTACGACCCCGAACTGGGGGCAAGGCCACTGCGCCGGGCGATTCAGCGTCTGCTCGAGGATCCGCTGTCCGAGCGTGTGTTGCTGGGCGAGTACAAGGCCGGGATGACGATCCTGGTCGGTCTGGACACCGAGAACGACGAACTCACCTTTGAAGGCATCTCGTCGTCGAAGACACCCCCTGTGGAGCTCGCCGGCCAGGAGTAGCCGTTTGTGAGTTCCCCTAAAGGGGCCCTTCAGAAGATCCGATTCAATGTGGGCTTAGAGATCCATGCCCACATTTGTCGCACTCCTAATTCTTGTCGCCGGTCTCGGCCCCGGAGAGCTGCCCGAGTACGAGCCCGCTGGTGACTCGGCCTACACGCTCGACCTGGAGCTCGACGGCTACATAAACGGCCGGATGGACTCGGCTCGCCTGATGAGACTCGGCGCCTGCATTCTCGAGCGCGACGCGGCCTACACCTACTCACTCATGGTCGAGGCCGCAGCTGAGGACGGGGTCCGACTGAGACCGGCTAGCTGCTACCGGAACTACGGCATCCAGCAGAGGGCCTACGACCGGCGTTGCCCCGTGGAGCCGGTGCCTGTCTTCGGAGACAACGGTGTGTCCGGAGCTAAGCAGCAGACCGGTACCAGACAGATGCGGGTTTGCAGCGGCCCGCCGACGGCACAGGCCGGCGAGTCGAACCATGGATGGGGCAGGGCCGTCGATTTTCGTGATTCACGGGGGATCATCGACTGCTACGACGACGAGTTCCACTGGCTCAAGCGCAACGCGTACCGTTTTGGCTGGGTCCATCCGGCCTGGGCCCACTGCGGCATGGAGACCGCTGAGGCCTGGCACTGGGAGTTTGCGGGGGTCACCGACCCTTCCCTTGTCGACTACGTAACTATCGACCCGGCCCTCATCGCCACGGCCGAGTAGAGGGTTGTCTGAAAACCTGAGGTAGTTAGGCCCATATATGGGCCTAACTACCTCCAGAAAGTGGCTCTATCGGGTGGCAAGGGCTTCCCGGACGGTATTGATCACGAACCCAGGGTCATCCGTAATCATCTTCCAGGTGATGCGGAGCACTATCCACCCCGCAAGCTGCGCCGCGATATCACGACGCCTGTCGACCTCGAAAGCGTTGTACAGGGCGTGCCAACGGCGGCTGTCGGCTTCGATGACGATCCGCTCAGCCGGGTAGGCGAAGTCGACCCGACCATGGATCGGCTCCAGCCAGGGTGCGTGGAACTGCTTCTCGGGTATGCGAACACCTGCGTTGACGAGAAGCTCGAACAGCTTCGTCTCGATGACCGTGTCCGGGATCCTCTTGTCGTCGGCGCGTTCAGCCAGGATCGTTCCCATCTGTCGCATTCCTGTCTTCCCTTGTCTGGTCAGAGCCAGGTAGAGGGTCAAGAGCTCATCGAAGTCAACGAGGCCACCTGCGAGCGCATTGTCGGTTACCCGCTCGAGGCGTTTGGCACCGAGCACTTTGGCCAGATCGATGATGGTTCGCGGCGGTGTAGTGATCCTATGCCCTCCGACTGTCATGACATGCTCCGGCAGCAGATCTGTCGATTGGTGGACGGTGAGGCCGGGAAACACGTGGGTGCCACGATGAGGGACCGTCACAGATGGCGTCGTCTTTGGGATGGGTTCCATCTTGTGGATTCGAGCCGCTGACTGATGTGAAACGACGGCCCCGAGAATACGACCGGCAGCCCGCATCCTCACATCCGGGCGTGTTGACGTGCCTGGCAGTGCCAGGAGCCCCCGCCCTATCCGAACGAAGATGCCGTCGGAGACGCGTCGAGTCAGCGTGGACTGCGGCAAGCCCAAGGCGAGGGCCTCTCTGGTGGTGATGATCCCGCCATGGCGTTTGGCGTAGTCAATGACTTCGCGCGTGGTGGACACACCGTTCACCCTGCCGTTTCCAGACTGCCGATGGAACCCCCCTGCGTTTCTTGAGGTAGTTAAACCACCCCCATATATGGGCGTAACTACCTGAGGTACGCGATTCCGACGACGTAGCCTCGCCTCATGGATAGGGCTGTGCGGAGTTTGTTGATTGTGGGCGGGGCCTACGTGGCGGCACAGATGATGGCGGACATAGCCAGCCTCCGGATCATCAGCGTCGGCGGCTTCGCCGTCGACGCGGGCACTCTCATATATCCATTCACCTTCACGTTACGGGACATGGTCCACAAGATCGGGGGGAAGAACGCCGCCCGCACACTCATCTGGCTCGCTGCCGGCATCAACGTATTCATGGCCGGTTTCTTCTGGGTGGTGGCTTCCTGGCCTGCCGACCCCACTACCGGTCCTCAACTCGGGTTCGGAGACGTGCTGGCCCCGGTGTGGGGGATCGTCGTCGCCTCGATCGTGGCCGAGGTGGTGGCAGAGCTGATTGACACCGAGGCCTATTCGATGTGGGTTCGGCGTTTTGGCGAGCGTCATCAGTGGGGACGCGTGCTGGCATCCAACTCGATTGCCATCCCCATCGACTCGGCGATTTTGTCGGCCTGGCCACAATCTTTGGCATCTTCCCCGCCGAGGTGGCCTGGTCTATCTTCTGGGTCAACGTGATCTTCAAAGGAGTCATCGCCGTCGTCTCGATCCCGATGATCTACTGGGTCAAACCAGCGCCACTCGGCTCGCCTTACGCCTCTGCAAAGCACTAACCTGATTGCTCGCGGGCATGACCGCCCGCTCCTACCCCATTTACACGGAGGAATTCTCTTGGAAAGCAGAACATGGTGGTGGATTGGCGGTGGCGCCGTCGTCCT
>CAXMMT010000054.1:0-12971 GCA_964194555.1 uncultured Boseongicola sp.
GAGCTCTGGCCCCCGTATCGGAAGAAGTCGCCGTAATAGGCGGAGTTCCAGTCGGTGGCGACGTTGACTCCGGCTCGTCTCAAGTCGGCCCAATAGTCGAGCCAGCCTTCCTCACCGAACTCAAAGATGGTCGCCAGCATGAAGGCGAGGCCCGGCGACGACGTTGCCGGGTGTTCCACGGTGAGGTGGCTCGCATACAGGTTGGCCCTCAGATCGGCCAGGTCGTCGGGAACTGCCAGGCTGGTCGATTCAAACCACGACTTGTCGTAGTTGATGCACACATCTCCGAAGTCGATCGGGGTGACCCGGTGCTTCCGGTCGACAAGATCGGGGGCAACTCGGCTGATGTCCTTGGCCTTGTGGATCAGGAAGATCTCCTCATCGAGAGCGCGGGACAGAAACGTGTCGTCGACACCGAACAGAACGTCGGCCAGCGGGTTGTCCTTGGTGAGGATGGCCTGGTTGACCATCAAGCCGGCGTCTCCGGCGGCGATGACTTTCACCTCGATCCCCGTTTCCTGGGTGAAGGGGGCGAAGGTGGCGTCGGTCACTCCTCCGGCGAAGGAATCGTGAGCCATGAGAGTGATGGTTTGTGGACTTTCCTCGGAGGCACCGCTGGAGCAGGCAGCAAGGACCAACGCCAGGGCCATGACGGCACCGACTGTCGTTTGACTACGGCTCATCGTCTCCTTCCTCGTTGGGAGCGATGAGGCTGAGGTTCCCTGCGCCGGCATTACCCGGGTCAGGTTCGGTCGGTCGGAGCGTTTTGAGACTCCCTCTCAGCCCGGTACTTTCCGAGCTCCCGTCGCTTGGAGCTTACCGCGGTTACTCGACCGGGGAAATGGCGACGACGGTGTTGTGGCCGCCAAAGCCGAAGGAGTTGGAGAGAGTCGGGCCCGGCTCCCACTGTCGTGGCTCGCGAACGATGTCATTGAGCGCGATGGCCGGGTCTTGCAGATTGAGGCCTGCGTTGGGGGGTAGCTCTCCGCGACGGATCGCTTCGACGACCACTGCCGCCTCTATTGCCCCGGATGCACCGAGAGCGTGACCCGTCGCTCCCTTGATCGACGAGACCGCCGGCTGGTCGTCACCAAAGACACGGGCGATCACTGCGCCCTCGGTGCGGTCATTGAGCTCGGTGCCGGTGCCGTGGGCGTTGACGTAGGAGATGTCGGATGGGTCGAGAGCCGCGTCTTCCAGGGCCAGTCGAACAGCCCGTTCGGCACCTTCACCCTCAGGATGGGGCGCGGTGACGTGAAATGCGTCCGCGGTGGATGCTGCTCCAGGGATCTCGGCAATGGGGACAGCTCCTCTCGCTTCGGCAACCTCTGCTGCCTCGAGAATGAGGATTGCGGCTCCTTCTCCCATGACAAAGCCGTCACGGTCAACATCGAAAGGCCGGGCGAAGCCGGCTGGTGACAGGGCGCGGGCGGCTTTGAATCCTTCGCTGGCTGATCGGATCGCTGCTGCCTCCGCCCCCCCAACCACTGCGGCGTCGGCGTATCCCCACTGGATCTGTCGCAAACCGTCGATCACAGCCTGGCTTCCGGCAGCACATGCGACTACCGGTGTTGTGACCTGGCCTCCGAAGCCGTACTTGATCGAGATGGCTGCCGCAGCGGCATTCGCCATCATCATGGGAATCGAGAAGGGCGATGGCCGCGGCTCGTCCTCTTTGGAGTCGTCGTAGAGCCGTTGAAGCGACTGGAGTCCTCCGATCCCGGTTCCGAGAACAACCGAGATCCGATTGTGGTCGGCTGCCAGTTGCCCCGATTGGCCGAAAGCCTCGTCAGTCGCCACCAGGGCGAACTGCGTGAACATGTCGAGACGTCTGGCCTCTCTTCGCGGGATCCAGGGCTCAGGGTCCCAGGCGTCGATCAACCGAGGTGCGGACCCCGGTGGCTGTTGAATCCCCTTCCACAGGTCGTCCATGCCGATGCCAGGAGCACCCACGGCACCAACACCGGTTACAACAACCCGCCGTCTATCCATATGTCCTGTCCATATGCCCTGATTCTGCCTCAATCACTCAGGAAACACAGATCGTTGAAGCTTTCGCATTCCCCCGATCCACTGGTCGTAGTCGTTGGCCTTGTTCTGGAAGAATCGCTCAACGTCCGGATGGGGGAGGATGAGAAAGCGCTCATCCGATAGTCCATCGACGACAGCATCAGCCACGGCACCGGGTTCTATGAGGTGGGGCCCAAGGAGGGCCTCGAACTCCGACGCCGAATGCACGAACGGTGTGTTCACCCCCATCGGACACAAGCAGCTCACCTTGATCCCGGCGTCGCCATAAGTGACGGACAACCATTCTGAGAAGGCAATCGCAGCATGTTTCGTCACCGAATACTGCGCAGCCCTGAGATTGGTGAGGAGGCCGGCTGCCGATGCGGTGGACAGAAAGTAACCCTCGCCCCGAGCCACCCATCCGGGGATCAGATGCTTGGCGGCGTGGACATGGGACATGAGATTGACCTGCCACATGCGGTCCCACTCTGAGGGGTCGGTCTGCTCGTCGCCGGCAAAGCCGATACCGGCGTTGGCACAGAAGAGATCTATCGGCCCGAACCGGCTCTCGGTTTCCTCGACGATCCGCCGGTTGGTATCCGCATCCGAGACATCTGCTTGCTGGGCAACGGCGCCAATGGCGGTGGCGATCTCTTCAACGGCGGCCACGTTGAGATCGACGAGAACCAGTCCTGCCGGATTCTCCTGTGCAAATCGACGGGCCAGAGCCTCGCCAATCCCGCTGCCCGCTCCAGTGACGACGATGACCTTGTCCTCGAGATGCACGGGGATCTAGTGTCCTGTCCGGTTGTTCCGTTGATGAAGTCGGCGAGGGCTGGGCGTTGGTCGCAAGACCGAGGACGCAGGCATAGCCGAAGCTACGTTGAGGACGAGAACGCCGCGAGCGGCGTTCAGACCCGTCGAATTCGCGACATGACCAGCCGGACAGGACACTAGAACCGAGCTTCTGCCAGGAGCTTGTTTCCGGCCTTGATTGTGGGGATCAGTCCGTTGGCTTGCGGTAGAAGATGCTCCCCGTAAAAGCGTGCCGTCACCACCTTGTCCTCCAGAAAATCACTGTCGTACTCTCCGGGGCTCGCCTTGGCGGCGATGGCAGACTTGGCCATCAACCAGCCACCGATGACCGTTCCGAACTGACTGAGGTACGGGGTCGCCCCCGCCAGGGCCTCATCTAGCTCCCCTCCTGCCAGACGCTCCCCGAGCCAGGTAGAAGTATCCACGAGACCCTGGATGGCGGTGGTCAATTCGTCTCTGAACCCGCTCAGGTCCTCGTGGTCGTTCATCTCGTCTAGAACATGTGTCATCTCGGTGATGAACCTGGCTACCACACCCCCGTTGTCCAGGGGGAGCTTTCGAAGCACCAGGTCCATCGCCTGAATTCCGTTGGTGCCCTCGTAGATGGGAGCGATCCGGGCGTCCCTCAGGTACTGGGCGGCTCCGGTCTCCTCGACATAACCCATGCCTCCATGAACTTGAATGCCCAGCGACGCCATCTCCACACCGATGTCGGTACACCAGGCCTTGACTATTGGAGTGAGTACCGCGAGACGGTTGTCCGCAACCTGCTTTCTCTCGTCCGAGTCGGGATGAAGTGAATAGTCCGCCTCCTGGGCGGTGATGTAGACGAGACAGCGGGTTGCCTCGGTGTAAGCCTTCATGGTGAGCAACATTCGTCGCACGTCAGGGTGCTCGACGATGGCAACGCTCTCACTGGAATCGGCGCCTATCGGCCGGCCCTGGAGACGCTCATGAGCGAAGGAGAGGGCTTGCTGATAGGCCCTCTCGGAGATCGCCAGCCCTTCCATTCCGACACCGATGCGTGCGGCGTTCATCATCGTGAACATGTTTCGCATGCCGGTCATCTCCTCGCCAATCAGATAGCCGACAGCCCCGTCGCCGGCGTCACCAAAGGTGATGACGCAGGTGGGTGAGGCGTGGATGCCGAGTTTGTGCTCGATGGAGATGATGGAGTAGTCGTTGCGTCGACCCGGTTCGCCGTTGTCGTCGAGGATGAACTTGGGTACCAGGAACATGGAGATGCCCCGGGTCCCTTTTGGAGCACCCGGGGTGCGGGCGAGCACGAGGTGAAGGATGTTGTCGGTCAGGTCCTGGTCCCCCCAGGTGATGAAGATCTTGGTGCCGAAGATACGGTAGGTGCCGTCGTCCTGCTTCACGGCCTTGGATCGGAGGGCGCCTACGTCTGAGCCGGCTTCTGACTCCGTGAGGTTCATCGTCCCGGTCCACTCGCCGCTCACGAGTTTCTCCAGATAGGACTGCTGTAACTCCTCGGAGCCATGGGTGATCAGGGCGTGAACCGCCCCATGGGTGAGCATTGGACAGAGAGCGAATGCGAGATTGGCCGATTTGTACATCTCGTCGATGGCAACGCCGACTGTGTGTGGAAGCCCTCCTCCACCCCATTCGGCGGGCATGTGAGACGCCGACCACCCCGACTCGACGTATTTCTTGTAGGCGTCCTTGAAACCATCGGGGGTCTTCACGTTTCCGTACTCGTCGAGAACGGATCCCTGCATGTCGCCGACCCGGTTCAGGGGAGCCATCACTTCGGATACGAAGCGGGCAGATTCGTCGAGGATGGTGGAGACGGTGGCAGGGTCGGCGTGCTGGTAGCCGTTCAGCTTGGACAGTCGTTCCAGATCGGCGACGTGGTTCAGTGTGAAGTTGATGTCGTCTAGGCGGGGCATGAAGCCTGACATGGCCTTGATGGTACCCCCTGGCTCCGGGCTAAAACCCAAGCAGATGTACAACCAAGAGCGGGGTCAAATACTGTCCAAAGTGTGACGGTCGGAATGGCACGGAGACGTCGGCGGTTCAACATCATTGCCGATGGCATCAACCAAATCGGGCTCAAAGCCAAAATCAGGATCGAAGAAGGCACGGGCTGCAGAGCGGAAGCGAAAGACGCACCGTAGGAAGCTGATGGTCCGCGCCGCCATGGTGGTTGGTGGGGCCATGCTCGTCGGTGTGTTCGTTCTTGCCGTTTCGGACGGTGACACTGCGGGCGGAACCACCGGCACCGAGTCATGGGACCTCCCTTCTCTTGGCGACGACAGCCGGGTAACGCTGGCGCAGTTCGAGGGCAAGCCCACGGTTGTGGCTTTCTTCGCAAACTGGTGCACGGTGTGTCGCCGCGAGTTGCCGGGCTTTGCCCAACTCTCCTCCACGCTTGGAGATGACGTCAACTTTGTCGGAATCAACGCAATGAACAACGGCAGCGGTCTGTCATTTGCCCAGCAGATGGGTATTGGCCATTGGCCGCTTGCCCGGGACATTGGAATGCACGACGGTCGTCAGCTGGCCACCAACTTCGGAGCTCGGGGCTCCCCAACCACCGTCATCTACGACGAGAATGGCGCAGTCGTCGACGTGACCCTGGGGAGGCTCACGGCTCAACAGCTCGCTCAGAAGCTCAATCAGTTATTCGGAGTGGCTTCTTAGCCCAGAATCTGATCGACAAGGTCGGGAAGGACGTCTCCGATGCCGGCTTCGATCTTGACCGCGACGAGGTGGTCGATGTCTGTGTCGCCCTTGTTGATGACCACGATGGGTTTCATCTGACTCGCCGCCCTCATCACGACGTCGGCCGCAGGCCACACCGACACCGTCGATCCCACGACCAGGATTGCGTCCGAGATGGTCAGGAAGACATTGGCCTTGCGGACCTCGTTCTCGGGGAGCATCTCGCCAAACATGACAGTGTCGGTCTTGACCATCCCTCCACACACCGGACAGTTGGGATCCTCCTCTCCGGCTTCAACCCATTCGAGCACGGTTTCGGTTGGCCACCTGCTGTCGCACGACATGCAATGGGCGTTGCGGACGTTGCCGTGCAGCTCAGCAACGAAGTCGTCCTCGAGACCGGACTTGTGGTGTAGGCCGTCGACGTTCTGGGTGACGACTCCGGCGAGGCGTTGGTGTTCTCGAAGTCTGGCGATTGCGCGGTGGCCACGGTTGGGCTTGACCGCCGATCTCGCTCCCCAGAGCTCACCGTCGATGTTCATCCGCCACCCCCGAACGCGGAGATCCCGGCTTTCGCGGTAGCGGTCGATGTTGAAGTCATCGGGATCGACTCTGGTCCACAGGCCATCCGGACCGCGGAAGTCGGGGATTCCGGACTCGGTGCTGAGACCGGCTCCGCTGAAGACAAGGATCTGGCAGGCAGGTCTGAGCACCTCAGACGCATCACTCACAAAGTCCGACATGATCACCTGTTTAGCCGCTCTCTAGGCTCAGGGGTATGAGTAACGATCCAAGGCCTGCCAATCCTGGTACGTCTTCTGTCAGTCTCGGTCACGAGGTGGAGGACCATCTCGGGTCGCTCAAACCACCGATCTATGAGACATCGACTTTCGTCTTCGAGACAGCCGAAGATGGCAAGCGCTTCTTCGAAGTGGCATATGGTCTTGCCGAGGCGAGGGAGGGGGAGGAGTCCGGTTACATCTACAGCCGGCTCGACAACCCCAACCTTCGGGTGGCAGAAGCCCGTCTCGCTGCTTGGGAGGGAGCCGACGACGCCCTCATCTTCAACAGCGGGATGGCGGCGATCAACACCTTGTTCCTCAACCATCTGAGACCGGGCGACCTGATTCTCTATTCGACTCCGACCTACGGGGGAACAGCCAAGATCCTCGAAAGTCTCTTCGCCGAACTGGGAATCGTCACCAGGACGTTCCGCTCGGATGCAAACGAGCGCGATCTCGACGAGCTGATCGGCGACCTCTCACTGGCCATGGTCCATTTGGAGACTCCTGCCAACCCGACCAATGACATATTCGACATCGCCATGGCGGGCCGGGTGGCTCATTCTCATGGCGCCCGGCTGGTTGTGGACAACACCTTCTTGAGTCCGGTGTGGCAAAGGCCCCTCGATCATGACGCCGACCTGGTCGTTCACTCAGCAACGAAGTACTTGGGAGGGCACAGTGACATCACGGCCGGTGCTGTCTGTGGCGGGGCAGAGGACATCGACGAACTGCGTCATCTCCGTTATCGACTGGGAACCACGGCAAGCCCTCATACCGCGTGGATGCTGACCCGAAGCCTGGAAACGCTCCAGATTCGTGTTGAGAAGCAGACGGCCAACGCAATACGAGTCGCTGCGTTTCTCAACGATCACTCCAAGGTAGCGAGCGTCAACCATCTCAGTCTTCTCGAAGCCGATGACCCCAGGAAAGGGATTTTCGAGAGTCAGTGTCTCGGCCCCGGAGCGATGATCTCGTTTGAGGTTGCGGGCGGGGAGGAAGAAGCATTTCGGTTCCTCAATGAGATCGACGTCGTTCGGCTCGCCGTGTCCCTGGGCGGAACCGAGTCGCTTGCTTCGCATCCGTGGACGATGAGCCATGCCACGATGGCACCGGAGGCGAAGATGCTGCTTGGGGTGACACCGGGTCTCGTCCGGCTCTCAGTTGGCGTTGAGGACTCAGACGACCTCATCCAAGACCTGGAGCAGGCCTTGGGTCACGTCTGAGTCGCGTAGCATCACTTGATGGACACCAAGCCGGTCACCCCTGAGATTTGGGACGACTTCCTCGAGGTGATGGGCCCCCGCGGCGGAGACGCCGGGTGCTTCTGCATGTACTACCGCCAGACCAGCTCCGAATTCGATGAGAGCAAGGGCGATCAGAACAAGGCACTGATGAGAGAGATCGTCGACACCGGCCGTCCTCCCGGTCTAATCGGATATCGCGACGGCAAGCCAGTCGGATGGGTCCAGGTCGGACCCAGGGATTGGTACGGGAGACTTGCCCGCTCCCGTGTCACCAAGCCTCTCGATGATCGCGAGGCATGGGCGATCACCTGCTTTGTGATACCCAAAGAGCATCGGCGGACCGGGGCCGCCACCGAGCTCCTCAACGCCGCAGTCGAGTACGCCAGAGACCAGGGAGCCGAGGTAGTGGAGGGTTATCCGGTGGAGCCGAGAAAGGACCAGGTGCCCGACTTCTGGTCATGGATGGGGTTTGCTTCGATGTTCGAAGCCTGCGGATTCGAGGAGGTCGCTCGCAGGAGCGACACCCGTCCGTTCATGCGACGGGAGCTTGGTTAGCCCTCGTCGACATGGCGGGGTGGGAGCCCCATCCGATCGCTGAGAGCTTCCTCGCGGTCCCGAACGATCCTGTTGGCGATGGCTTCGGCTGCATGTGTCAGCCACATCGACGTGTGAGAGCCGTCGGAGTAGTCGGCTTCGCCGAACGCATCGACCCTGTTTTGCTCCAGGAGCCTGGCTGCCTGGTCGAACTCAGCCTGTGATCCGGGGCGGTACACCGCATATGTTCGACCGCCGTTGGCTTCGACAACGGAGAAAACAGGTACGTCGGACGGCCCGTCGGCAACATAGATCATGTTCTGAAAGGGGACCCGGCGGTCCTCGTGAGCGATCTTTGCGTTGACATCGATGGCCGGGTTCTTGTTGGTTCCCTTGTTGATCTCGAACAGCGCCCGGGTCTTCGATGTGTTGTCGATCGTGTAGATCAGCTGGCGTATCTCGCCCTCGGGGGAAAAGAGTCGATCCTGCACCGAGGCGTATCCCGGTGGGGCCACAAGCTCGGTGAACTCACAAGCCCAGATGGACTCGATCTGTGGTGCCGCGGCTGAACCGAGGATCATCTCCCTTAGCCCGGTCGAGACAATGTAGTGCTCGACCCGGATCTGATGCTCGGCGAAGTGGGGCTCGGCTTCGACCGTCTTTCTGATCAGTTCCAGAAAGTCCGGCATTCCGGTGTAGAACTCGATTGCGGAGCCAAGTTCCCGCAGAAGGGCGTTACCGAGTCCAGGCATCCTGCCCTCCCGTACGTAGGTGAGGATGTGGTTCAGGTAGAGGTGGTCTCTCTGGATCAGGCGAGACCCGTGGCTGCGGTAGAACTCGTCGAGTCCGTCGACTTCCCGCCAGAACTCAGTCTCGTCCATGTCGTAATGCCGAAACAGTGGGCCCTGCATGTTTCCCGGTATCAACGTCTTGTCGAAGTCCCAGATCATCGCGATGACGTTTTGGGGGAAGAGTTGTCGGTTCATGCCAGCCTTGAGGCTATCTGGTTATCCACAGACCTCAATGGGCGAGGTCAGTTTGAAGTGTGAGCCATGGTGAACAGCTCCGAACGAGCAGCAGCCGATTGATCCCGCCACGCCTGATCTCTGACACTTGAGCGGCCCAGACCCATCACCACATGTCGCTCGCTGGCAATGGCCGAGCGAAGCCCATCTAGATCGCTTCGGGCTACAGCGAGGTCGACCACGTGATGAGCATCCCGGGTCATGTCGTCGTAGCGAACGAAAGCTACGAGGAGAAGGCGAAACAGCTGTTCGAAACGTTGGCTCAGCATGACGCGAGGATACCGGTCGGCGTGATCAACGCCACTTTGGCGAAAGCTAATTCTAGAGGTTTGATAGCTTCAGGATCGATTGAGCACGCGTACCCGAAAACATGACTTCATCCCGATCGTCGGGATGTTCCGGACGTATCAGCGCAGGTATCTCCGATTCGACCTGGTCGCTGGTCTGGTGTTGGCCTCGATGCTGGTGCCCCAGGGCATGGCCTATGCAGAGATCGGCATCCCGAGGCAGAGGTAGTTGCGGGTCTTCTCATAGTCCGATACGACGCGCCGCTGTTCTTTGCCAACGCCCTTCGGTTTGGGAGACGCCTCCAGGACATGCTCAGAGATGCCAACAGGCCGATAGAGAGAATCCTCGTTGTGGGCAATGCCATTACCGACATAGACACGACAGGTGCCGAGATTCTCGGTGATGTGCTCGATGATCTCGAGGCCAAGAATATGGCGTTTGCTTTTGCCGGGCTCAAGGGCGTTGCGAAGGACCGTCTCCGTGCGTACGGTCTGATCGAACGCATCGGTGAGGTGAACTTCTACCCGAATACCATCTCGGCAGTCGAAGCCGATCAGCGATTGAGCAGAGAGCATGGCGACTCGAGCTAGACAGCTCTTGGGTCTAGCCGGGAAGGAAGGACAGGCGAACTCTCCGCACCGGGTTGTCCACGTTGGTGTCGATCAACACCACCGACTGCCACGTCCCCAGGGCCATCCGACCTTCGTGAACCGGAATGACGACCGACGGCGAGATGAAGGTGGGGAGGACATGATCTCGTCCGTGACCGGGTGTACCGTGCTCATGTCTCCAAAGTCCCGCTTCGGCTGGCAGCAGGTCGTCCACGGCTGCGAGCACATCGGACTCGGAGCCTGCGCCCGTCTCGAATATTGCCAATCCGGCTGTTGCGTGTGGCACGAAGACCGAGACCAGACCGTCGCCCTTGCCGGCGCAAAAACCTGCGACCTCCGAGGTGAGATCGACGGTCGTGGGCTCATGTCCGGTGGTGATGCTGAGTTCGATAGTTTCCATGGTTGGTCTCGTCGATGAGCCGGGCCATCGTATGTGACTTTGACCAGGTAGTTCCCACCTGGGCTGTCAGCCGTGTGTTCCATCGCCGTAAGAGCCGCTTTCTCCACGTACCGCCACACTGAGTAACACCGACCACACAATGGTGGTCATGGTGTGGCGTAGGTTACGAAACGATGTGAAGCCCGGACCAGGAGGGCTTCTCCGGGTAAGGCGTGCTCAATGACGGGCGCAGCGCTCTGCTATTACAAGACAGCTCGCGATCGAGATGACTGGCTCTAGACTGACCGTCTTACTCGGAGAGGCTCCCCTGTGCATGTTATCGACATCAAGTACTGCGTTCCCTGAAACTATCTCGACCGCGCCGTGGGCGCGGCCTCAGATCTTCTCAACAATTATCAGCACATCGTCGAGACATTGACTTTCACAACGGGGTCCAAAGGAGTCTTCGACGTGACCATCGACGGTGAGGTCCTCTACTCGAAAGCTGATACCGGTCGCCACGCTGATCCGGGAGAAGTGCTCGAGCTGTTCATCGAGCGTCACGCTCAGGGCGTCAGTAGGTACGCCAAGACCTGATTGGTGGGTCCCGTGGGAATCGAACCCTCAACCTTCGGGTTAAACGCCTGCCGAGCGTCATCTCCTCTTGTATCAGACAGTCCCTTCCAATAGCCCTGAGCAGGAGTGGTCCCAGGTATTCGTTTCCTCCTATTTCCTTGGCAACGGCCTGTTGTTCTGAGTGTGTGAGCAATCGGTGAGCGAGATCACGTGCTCGCACATAAGTCGTTATGCGCGGCTCAAACAGGGTCTGGGCTATCGGATTTTGATGCGGGTGATTGTGCCGTCTCTTAGGTCTGGCACCCAGATTGCCCCGTTGAGTACCGAAGGCCTGTAGGGGTGGTTTCCTACTGGGATCGTATGAGTTACTTGACAGCTTCCGGCGTCGTGTGTTCGGTTTCATCGAGGGACCGGAATGCGGGAATGCTGAGCTGCGTTGGGTCTGCTGACCGCCTCTGAGAAGGATCAAGCGAATGAACGTCGAGGAACGAGCCACAGTCAACCCAAGCCAGTACGCCGAGGAACACATCCAGACGTATTTGGCGTCGAACGGGCGAGACGTAGACCACCCCGCGGGCGATCAGCTGATCCTTCTCTACACCACAGGCCGGAAATCAGGAGAGATCAGGCGGGTTCGTTTGGGATCGTTCCCCGACGGTGAGAACTTGGTGGTCATCGGGTCCAACGCTGGTCGCCCCAAAGAGCCGGAGTGGTATTTGAATCTCGTTGCCAGTCCCGGGGTATGGGTTCGGAAACAGGACGATTTCTATGAGGCTGAAGCCTCGGTACTGCCGTCTGACCAACGCCAAGTGTTCTGGGACAATCTCACCACTCAGATACCGATGTTCGCTGACTATCAGGAGAAAGCAGGACGCGAACTGCCGCTTATTCGTCTCACCCGAACAAATGGCTAGCCAATAGCAAGACCACCAAACCCTCTCGCTACCCGCTTGTAGCGGCATCTATGGACAACGCCGACGGTCCTGCCAAGATTCTGGCGGGAAGTAGCTCAACCATCCGAAGGGACGAAGCTCATGGAGATCATCGCGACACTCGTCGGACAGGGATTCACCCAAGACATGTATGAGAGACTGCGCCAAGGGGTCAACTGGGACGCTGATCCAGTTGACGGTTGGCTGGCCCACGCCGTCTACTGGGATGAATTCGGCGGCATTCACATCACAAACCTGTGGGTGTCGATTGAACACATGCAGAACGGTTTCGCAACCCGGCTCGGCCCGGTGATGAGGAGCATCGGTATCCCCCCACCACGCGGCGAGGTTCATGAGACCTTCAATGTGAGTGTGTTCTGACCCCACACGACGGCACTTATTGGCGGCGACCCTGGCCGCACACGCTCCTGGCTAATTGGAGGTCCGGCTGACGCCGAATTGCTTTTTCATGCCAGCGAGGAACTCTTCATCACCAGCGGCGGTCCGGCTGGCGAGCATCTCCGCCGCATCGTCTCCCGCTGTGTAGCGAAGACGGTCTGTACCGTCGGTGACGGCTGCGGGCCATAAGGCTGGTCACGTTTCCCGTTCAGCGAACGTCTACCAGGCCTGCCGGTCGTATGGAATCCGCAGCTAGGCCGACACCGCCGATGGGCCGGTGGCGTGGCGGCCACCTCGGCCGGGGTGTCGTAGAGTCTTGGTCGTGGGGTATTGCGCATCTTGTGGAGAATCCAACGATGACGAAGCCAGGCTTTGTGCCAACTGTGGCCGTCAACTCGGCGGCCGGTGCCCTAATTGCAGCGCTGAGTTGCCGGGAGGCGTCGCTTTTTGTCCGTCTTGTGGGACTTCTCTCACTGTCACCGCCACCCAGGAGCGTCGATTCATAACGGTCGTGTTTGTCGATCTGGTGGGGTTCACTGCCGAATCAGACGAAGCCGACCCGGAAGACGTTCACGCTCGTCTGGTGCCATATCACCAGAGAGTCCGGGAGGAAATCGAGAGCTTCGGCGGCACCGTCGAGAAGCTCATCGGTGACGGTGTCATGGCTGTGTTTGGTGTTCCCACAGC
>CAXMMT010000055.1:0-43104 GCA_964194555.1 uncultured Boseongicola sp.
TAGCCACCACCGTCATAACGCTCGTGGTGGTAGAGGATTGCTTCGGCGACCTTGGGCTCGAGACGATTTCGTGTCATGGCGAATCCCATTTCGGGATGCCTTCTCATCAACTCGAATTCCTCCTCGCTCAGCGGGCCGGGCTTGCCGAGAATTCCCGGATCGAGGTGGATCTTGCCAACATCGTGAAGGACGCCCGCCAGAGCGAGTCGGTCGAGATCGGTGTTCCCGAGCCCGATTCCGGTGCCGAGGTCGACTGCGAGATCGGAAACCCGATGAACATGACCGTGGAGGTCTTCGATCACGTCCTCCATGACCTCGATCAGTAAGTCCCTGGGTATTTCATTCATTTTCTCACCACAGAACGCTCAGTTTGCTCACTCTATGCGGTCAGGTGTATGGGTCGCCAGTCTCAATTGGTTAAATGCCCGCCATGGATGTCGCAACAGACCTGGTGGAAGTCTTCCTGCGGTCCAACGGCTACCTGACATTGTCGGAACTCCAGATCCAGTCCTCGAACAAAAGAGGCGATTGGGAAACCGTCACAGATGTGGACATCTTGGCACTGCGGTTCCCCGGACGGGTTTTCATCGCGGATGCCCACGACCCGTCGGTGGCGTCGGAGTTGGAAGTGCCGGGCATTCCGCTCTACCTCGAAGAAGACACCATCGATGTGATCGTCGGTGAGGTGAAACAAGGCGAGGCGGCATTCAACCCGTCGTTGACCAAGCGCGAGACGCTACACACGGCCTTGCACCGACTGAGTTGGATCTACTCCGATGGCGATCTCGATCGGGTTGTCGCGAACTTGAGGGATACCGGTGTGTGCTACACACCGGCGAGAGGTGGCGGCACGGTGCGAACCCGCATTGTCGCTTTCGGTCAGGCGTCTGAAGTGACCATGAACGTCATACCGTTACAGGTGATCCTCGAGAGCGCACTCGGTGCTCTCGAGAGCCATGACGCTCTTCTGCGTTCGGCTCGCTCGTCGAGTCCCGCGGCGGCAATGCTGAAGCTTCTGCACAAGACAGGGTTCCGATTCAGTCGCGATCCTTGAGTCGCTCGATGTATTGATTGATTGCCGTCCCGTGCTCGGGCGTTGAATGAGCCACCGCCTGCAGCGCGGCCGAGAATTCCAGGAAAGAGTCGAGATCCATGGTCTTCGACTGCCGGAGGAGACGTTTGGCCAGCACCACTGCCGGTCGCGGTTTCGAGGCGATGGATCTTGCCAGTTTCATGACGTGGTCTTCGATCTTGCTCTCCGGGACCACGCTGAGGAGGACGCCGAGCCTGACTGCTTCGTCGGCGTCTATGGAGCGGGCGGTGAGTGAGAGCTCTGTGGCGCGCTGCCAGCCCACTACTCGGGGAAGCAGCCATGCGCCACCGTCACCGGGGATGATTCCCATCTCGATGAACGTATGAGCGAAGCGGGCACGTGGAGTGCCGACGCGAAGGTCACATCCAAGAACCAGATCGAAACCGGCGCCGATCGCAGGTCCGTTGACCGCGACGATGGTGACCAAGTCGGTCGTGGCCATGAACCGTGTCAGCTGCTGAATGGTTTCCCGATATTTTTCCGTGATCTGGGCCGGGTTGCCGGCGAAAAGGCCCTCCTTGGCGGCCATGTCCTTGACATTTCCACCCGCCGAGAAAGCCGGGCCCTCAGCCTGGAGAACCAGCACACCGATGTCCCGGTCCGTCTCGGCGTCATCGATGGCGTCGAGGAGCTCCTCGAGCATCTCGCCGCCAGTCAATGCGTTGCGGGTATCGGGCTGAGCAAGTGTCACTACGGCAACCCCATCGGCAAGGCTTGTCTTGACGGAGCTCACAGCAAACCCTCGCCACGGGCGACCTCGATGAATCGGTCCGCCCGGAGCGGGTCAACCCGGTTGCGGGCGTCGCCCGCGACCTTTGTCGACGATCCCACGATCACCGAGTCAGCGGCGCCGAGTAGCCTCGACAGATTGTCTGCGTTGGCACCGGATCCGATCACGACGCGGGTTTGGGTTGGGACTGCAGCCCGCACCACGCCGGCCTCATGAATGTCGGGCTCCGCTCCGCTGCCCGAACCGGAGACGATGACAGCGTCAGCTCCTCCGCGTTCAACAGTGTCGGCGGCAGCCTGTCGGGCGTCGATCCCCGCTGGAGCCGCAGCGTGCTTGACGATCACATCTGCCCATATCTCGATTTCCGGTGCGAGTGCGCTGCGCTTGCGGAGAACCTCCGACGCTCTGCCCACGATGGGGCCCTGATCTGTGTACATCATGCCCGTCAACACGTTGACCCTTATGAAAGCGGCGCCGGTCGCGGCGGCAATTCCGATGGCGGAAAGAGCGTCATTGCGGAGGACGTTGACTCCTATCGGCACACCAGTCGCATCGAGTACGGCAATAACCGCGATCGTCAGGGCGGAGATCGTCTCGGCAGCAACACCGTCGGCAAAGAATGGAGTGTCTCCAAAATTCTCCACCAGCAGAGCCGGGAACCCGGCCTCCGTCAGAGCTGAGGCGTCGGAGACCGCCGTCTCGACGACCTGATCCATTGAGCCGTTGAATTCGGGGGAGCCCGGAAGAGGTAGCAGATGGACCATCCCCACGACGTGGGGAATGGAACTCACAGGTAGGCCCTGGCTACCTGAATCGCCGTTTCTGCATGCTCGCCTGTCACCTTGAGACGGGTGTCTTTCGGCTTGGCACGGTGAACCACGATCCTTGCCCAGTCGGAAGCGGACCCTTTGATCAGCTGATCGGTGTTCTCCGGCCCGTATATCCACCTGGAGTAACCAGGGCCGATGAGCTCGACCCGAACCGGCTCATAGTCCTCGCCTGCTTCCTTGAAGGCGTAGGGGAGCGTCTTCCATCCCAGCCAGCAGATGTGGCGGATACGGGGTGTGTCTTCGACCTCGATTCCGAGCGTGGCGTAGATGTCGAGACCGTGCATCCACGTCTCCATCAGACGAAACGTGGCGAAGGTCCTGGCGCTCATGTCGCCGGCGATCCAATTGATCCGGTCCTCACCACTCATGTGGGATAACGGCTCCACCACCTTGGCGCGCCCGCCTCGCCACCACTCGATGACATCCTGAGGGCGCATGGCGCGGCCTCTCTTGATTGCCTTCTTCTTGGAGGCTTCGAGCTCCGAGATGTTCTGCCACTCCCTGACCCTCTCGCCTCCGCTGATTGCGTCTGCGCCAAGCTCTTCGAAGTCGGCTAGATGGGCGATGGTGTCCCTGACAGTCCATGGCTTGTTGGGCGTCTTGAAATCCCAAACCTTGATCGGGATGCGCTGCAAGGACTGATCGAGGAACTGCTGCTCGGCTACTAGATCAGAGAGTATGTCGCGCACCCTCAGATTCTAATAGTGAACCCCGCTGTAGTACTAAGTACGCCTACCAGGGTCTTTCGGCTTGCTCCTCGCTCATTGGTGTCGGAATGCGGGTTGCCTCCGGGAGTTCTACGATCTCGTTGAGCCGGTCGAGCAGTTGTCGAAGACGCCCAAACTGCCTCCGATCGAACACAAACGCGATGCGATCACAGTCGAGGGCGTCGTCGTCAGCGATTTCGGGTGGTGAGGGTTCGGCTATCGCGATCTTCCCGTCGACGACGATATCGGCGAATTCGTCGTTCAAGGCAACTAACTCTTCCGTGGACGGCGCCTGCCGTACCCGCAGGATGAGCCTGCCAGAGGCATATCGCTGGGAGTGGTAGTTGTTGTAGAAGTGGCGGATATGGTCGCACGCCTCGGACGGGCTGGTGGTGTGAAGAAACAACGAGAGGTCGGCCGCCGATATCAGGCCTCCGGCGAGTTGGACGTTCTCGACGAAATCGAGAACCGGATCCCAATAGTTCGTCCCCTCCGACTCGAGAAGAACGATCGGGTGTAGATCGCTTTTGCCGGTCTGGATCAATGTGAGTAGCTCAAACGCCTCGTCGAGGGTTCCGAATCCGCCTGGAAGGATCACAAAGGCATGTGACTCTTTGACAAACCCGAGCTTTCGTGTGAAGAAGTATTTGAAATTGACGGTGCGCGCCTCGAACAGATAGGGGTTCGCTGCCGATTCGAAGGGGAGACGGATGTTGACGCCGTATGAGTTGTCGATACCGGCGCCACGATTGCCTGCCTCCATGATTCCCGGGCCGGCCCCGGTGATCACACCCCAACCATGATCGGCCATCAATCGGGCGAACTCCACCGTCAACTCGTAGTTGGGGTCGCCTTCACCAAGGCGCGCAGATCCGTAGATGGTCACCTTGGGCTCGTCGTGACGTGAGAAGACGAGGTTGGAGTAGCGGATCTCCTTGACGGCGGTATTGAGCAGCTTGAGGTCTCCCCGGGTGGCGCCGTCTCGATGCAACTTGAGGACAGTTGTGATCAGCTCGCCGACCAGATCCTGGTTGTCGTTCTCTGATGCGGCGGCGACCAATAGTCGAATCGTTTTGTCGAGCTCGGGATTGCCCAGGTCATAGGCCATGGTCCGTAACGTACTGTTCCGCCGCCGTGGTTCGCGTTTCCGGTCTCAGAAGGGGGTCTTGGACGGGCCCTTTCGGACGACGGCGTTCCACACCGTCTCGTAGTGATCACGGTCGTAGGCGTCTACCTGTGGAAGGACAAATTCGTCCCACGCCTTGCGCAACGGGTCGTCGCGGTCGGCGTAGACCAGAAGGCCGGTCGGGATTCGATCGAGGACCGAGCGAAGCGACAGAGGTGTCTCCACACGAACACCGGTGTCCGACTCCTCGAAGGAGGCGTTGATCTCGATAGTGAGCCTGGCGATGGCCTCGACGTATTCGTCCTTCAACCTGGGATAACGCAGCACCAGCATCGCCTTGACCTGCTCTTCCTCGGGAAACTTCTTCTCCCAGATCACCCAGCGATCGGCGAAGGCCTTGTTGAGGGTCTGGGTGCCTGCGTAATCCCTGATGTCGGTGGGATTCATGGTGCCGAAGACTCGCACGTCGTTTCTCAGGCGGACGGTCTCCCCGTTGGGAAGATCGAGCGCGGCATAGCGGTCGAGAAGCCCGTGAAGGGCGAAAAGCGTCTCGGCGCCGGCAGCGTTCAGTTCGGAGAGGTTGAGCAACGCCGGGCCACGGAGGGCACGGGTTATGTCGCCATCCTCCCAACGACTCTCGGTTCCACCTTTGCCGTCACCATGCAGATGGGTCGAGCCAATGAGCGTGACGTCGCGAACCTCGCCCGTCAGCGGGATACGGAAGTAGGGGAGACCCATCGCGGCAGCGAACTGCTCGATATCGTGGTCCTTGCCGGTTCCCATGTGCCCCCGAACCGCGATGTGCAGCGGCACCAGACCCTCGGCCTCGGCTCGACGGGCTTCTTCTAGTTGGGCAAAGCGGTAGAGCATTCCGAGATCTATGTAATGCGGATCGGGTTCGGGCACCTTGCGAAGACGGAGTTCGACATCGGCCACGTTGTCGGGCATTTCGAACTTCTCGAGTTCTATAGGCCGCCCCTCGGCAGCCGGGTCCTCGAATATCACGGTTTCAGGCACTTGTCTTCTCCTTAGCTAGAAGCTGGGGTGTACGCGCCCACCAACTGTCCATGCCGGACATGGCCAGCCCTCGTCGCAAGGCGCTCCGGGTGCCGTCGACCATCGCCATGGCCAACTGATCAGGCTCCTCCACCACTTCATGGCGCTGGTAGGCGTCGTCGACGGTGTGGTCGCCGATGCCTATCCCGATGACGGTGGTGCCTCCGGCCTCGACGGACGAGACGGACTTGGCGAGCGATTCCATCGATCCGCGCGTCATGCCATCAGCTAGCACCATGAGAAGCCTGACGTCTGCGCCGAGACGCCCCATGCGCTCAGCGGCATGAATGACGTTGAACTCATCGACATTGGCGGCCTTCTCGAACAGGGACACGGGTGGTGCAGACTCGCCGTTGCGTCTAGCCGATGCGGCGGCCTTCCTTGGCTCGGCCGCTGCGAAGAAGAGGCCGGCCAGAGTGTGCTGAGCGTCGCGCCATCGCCGATCGAACGGCTTGACCATGTAGTGGTTCACTGTGCTTGTGAGTCTGTCGGCTGCGGTCCCCTGAGTCTGGCGAAGACCGGCAGTCGCCGCGGACCGAGCGCGTCGAAAGCTGTCTTCGGTGTCCTCTGGCTTGGCGGCGAAACCGCGGTTGAAGAGTGCGACCTCGAAGTCGATCTGGAGCTCATCGCAGAGTCGAGCCATTGTCCAGGCGCCGAGGAGGGCGGCAGGCATCGCCCATGATGTTCCCGGGCCGTGGCCGCGACCGGGGCTGAGCATCGACGCCGACGCGTCCACGAGAAGCGAAACCGCATAACGGCGTCTGGTCCTTGCAGCCCGTCGCTCGTACAGCCTCTGGTAGAGCCCGGCACCAATGAAGAGGGCGGCGTGTGGAGAGACATCGCCCTGGTCGAATCCGGAGCGGAGGCCACGGCGCTGGTTGGCGGCGAACAGGGGAAACAGCTCGCCGGAGACCCTTCGTTGGGCGACCCCCCAGCGTTTGGCCGCTGCCTCCATCGCCTCCAGGCCTTCCTTGCTGAAAGCACTGAAGGAGTGCGGGATGGCTGTTACCAGGAGCTTTCCGCTCTGACCGGTCGGCAGGAACACTTCGGGTGCTTGGCTGACACGGAGCAGTTGATCGGTTGACTCGTCGCCGGCAATATCGGAAGCCCCTTTGCGATCGGACAGACCCGAACGGGACTCCGCGGCGCGTTTGGTGTCCTGATATGAATCCGAGTCCGAGACGATGGGCGAAGTCAGGCGAACAGCATCCACGCCGCTTGCAGCCTTTTCGGCATCTTCGTCCTCGGCTTGTTTGCGCTGAGACTTCGTCGCGGTGTCGGGTACTTCGGTGATGAGGCCGTGGGTGCGGGCGATTGCCTCGAGCTCGAGAGCGAGTTGGGCCACGTACCAGGGGTCTGTCGTCTCCGCGGCGAGACGACAGTGCTCGGTTGCATCATCGATGGCCACCGCTGCCCGCGCCTCGAAGCGCCGTTCGAGTACCTCGCGTTCGACATAGCCGCCGGTGAGCAGGAAACATCCCAGGACAAACTGGCTGAGCGCTCCCGACTTGGAGATGGCCTGACTCAGTGACGACAGGTAGAGGTCCTCCAGGACGGATCTGGCGCCCGGGTACATCGAAAGGCCCTGTGCCTCCTGACGGGCGTCTTCGAGACTGAAGAAGATGATCTCCGCCACCGGTCTTTCGGTCCGCTCCAGAGCCGTCAGAAGGTCGAGCTCAACACCCTCGGCAACGTCACCTTCGATGGGCCACCCGTCGGGGAGAGGCTTCGTCTCATCGAGATTTGTCGAGACCAGGTGCATCACCTCGTGGAGAGCCGAGGCGAGGGCAACTTCGTCGGGCGTGACTGGAGCGTTGCGGTGGTACGCGGCCTGGAATATCCGCGGGTCACAGACCACCTCGTCCGCTGAGGCGGCGCTCTCCGAGCCAAGACGCACCCTGAGGTTGGGGTTGTCCGAAAGACTACGGGCAAGCCTGGTGACCGCGGGAGCAACCCGCTGGTATCGGCTGACGACAGCCTCGATCGCCTTGTCCTCGGGACCGATGAGATCGGCTAGGAATGTCTGGTCACGTCCGCGCATCAGCCGCTAATTGTCTCATGCCGTGTCAAACCGAGACAGAAGGTGTTTCGGCGTTGGCGCTGTTCCGTAATACGATTCGGCTCGTGCACTACGACATGACAACTCTCCCCAACGGTCTCCGAGTGATTTCGGAGACGATGCCCTCATTGCGATCTGTAGCCCTTGGCTGTTGGATCGACACCGGTACCCGCGACGAGAATGATCACGAACAGGGTGTTTCCCATTTCCTCGAGCATCTTCTCTTCAAAGGGTCCGACAAGCTCTCCGCCCGTGACGTGTCGGAGACCTTCGACGCGGTAGGCGCAGAGTCCAACGCCTTCACCTCAAAGGAAGCCACCTGCTTCTGGACGCGGATCCTGGACCAGGAACTGACGACGGGGCTTGACGTTCTCTCTGAGATCATCCAGCGTCCGGCCTTCCGCCAACATGAGATTGACGCCGAGCGCCACGTGGTGATCGAAGAGATCAACATGTACGAGGACGATCCCAACGACGTTGCCTTCGAGAATTTTACCACGGCGGTCTTTGCAGGCCATGTTCTCGAGGCGCCGGTCCTGGGCACGAGGGATTCGATCCTTGCCATGTCACGCGATGACATCAATGGTTACTGGGGGCGTCGTTATGGCGCCGGGTCGATGGTGGTGGCTGCGGCAGGCTCGATCGACCATGGAACCCTTGTCGAGATGATCAGCGAACGTTTTAGCGACTGGTCAGGTGCCGGTGTCGATCATGCCCACAGCGATTTGGCCGGCCGGCCTCGGATCAACTTGAAGCAGAAGGACACCGAGCAAGCTCACATCGTGATCGGCGGTCCGGGATTGGATCGTATGGACGAGCGCCGATGGGCGTTTGATGTGCTCAACCACATCATGGGCTCTGGCATGTCGTCGCGTTTGTTCCGTGAGGTGCGCGAGGAGCGTGGCCTGGCATACGCGGTGTACGGGTTCAAGCTCTCGTTCGCCGACACCGGAGCCTGGGGTGTCTATGTGGGAACGACTCCTAGCCAGACAGATACCGCCCTGAACCTGATTCGCGAAGAACTATCGAAGGTTGTTGACTCTGGCATCACACCCGAAGAGCTCGAACGCTCCAAAGGGTCGGCGAGAGGTGGGTTGGCTCTGTCTCTCGAGGACGCCAACAGCCGGATGGTGCGATTGGGAAGGGACGAGTTGGCAGGGATGCCTCATCTCTCGGTCGACGAGAGACTGGAGAAGCTGGAGGCGATCACTCTCGACGACGTCCAGTCGGTGGCTGTCGACCTATACGGCGCCGATACCCGGATGATCGGGGCGGTCGGTCCCTTTGAGGACTCGGACCTGGAACAGTATCTGGCGGTCTAGCTAGCTAGGGAGATAGGTAGAAACTGGCTGACATGGGCTTCTCGCCGAAATCGATGACACCTGCCGATCCGTTGTCCGGCTTGACAAGCGTCAAGGCGCCACCGAGGTCGTGCTCGCCAGCACTCGTAGGCCAGCCGATCACTGTGTAGCCGGTGACAGTTCCCGACAGAGCGGACCAGAGCAGAGTCTTCTGCCCCTGAACCAGATCGATGATCATCTCGGCGCCATTGACGGCCTCGAGGTTCGAGCCCGGTGACGATGCTTCGAAAAGAGCGGTCGTGGAGAGGCCGGCGGCCACGGTCAACAGACCGGCCAGCCCGATGCCCACGAGACGTGCAGTGATTGTGTTTGGCATTCACCGGTCACGGTAAGTGACGGTGAGGATATCTAAACGGCTATTTCCACGAACTGCGAAAGGACTAGTCCGTAGATGAGAGCCAGAATGATGAGCACCAGGGTGACGCCGAGAACCCCCCGGGAACGGCGCTCAGCCCATCGGGCTGAGCCGAATCCGATAACCACCCAGAGTGTCACATCGAGGGGCCAGGCCAGCCACAGCCCGCCAAAAGCAACGCCCAGGACGGCCGACAGAGGCCCACCGGCGTAAAGGAGTGTCAGACCGAGTGTCTGACAGAGACCTTCGCAGGAGTCGCCGTTGATAAGTGAGAGGCCACCGATCATGAACACAACGGCAAAGCAGAGTAGAAACGTCGTTGCTATCGCTGCATTGCGGCAGCCCGGGGTTTCTTTGGTGTCGACCACGACGGCCGATCGTAAATGTGTCGCTACCCAATGAGAGCGATCGGCTAACTTTCCCGTTCAAGATTCTGAGGAGAGCTCATGGAATTACGCGACACGATGCTGGTCCTGCATATCGCCGGTGCGGGGGTATGGCTTGGAACCAATATTCTTCAGGCCGTCGTCCCCGGTCTGGCTGCCCGACAGGGGGTCGAAGTAGCGGCCGGATGGTACCGGGTGACTGCAGAGTTCGGGAAGAGGGTTTACATGCCGGCCTCAATCCTGGTTCTCATCACCGGAGTCGTGATGGTTCTTCTGGATGACTCCATCAGTTTTGGAAGTCTGTTCGTCACCATCGGATTCGTGATGATTGTCATTGGTGTGCTTCTGGGCATCTTCATATTCACCCCAGGGTCTGAGACGGCAGCGAAGGCAGTCGAATCTGGAGACCAGTCCCGAATCAAGTCTGCAACGGCACGCATAGCCGCCTTCGGGACCGCCGACACGCTGCTACTGCTGTTCACCATGACTGCCATGGTCTTACGCTGGTCCTGACACATACCATGCCGGGGTGAAGCTGACTCCGCGGTCCCGCTTGCTCGTCCTCTTGGCTTTGGGTTTCGCCTCGTCTGGCTGTGTCGGCCCTCAAGTGGGTGGCCCGGAGACAAGTGCGGTCACGGCCCCGCCCGAGACTGTCGCTGAAACCACCACCACGTCGACGACACCATCGACCGTCACAACGACCCATCGTGTCTTTGACCTGTTCGGGAAGGTTGTCGACCCCTCCGGGTTGAGAGTGCCGGGAGTGACGGTGACGCTTGGATCAGTCGAGTTCACCACCGGGTCCGACGGCGCCTTCGCTTTCGAGGCAACGAAACCGGAGCCGTTTCTGGTGTCCAAGAGGGGATGGACCGAAGCCGAGGTGCCGTGGGAGCAGGGCTCGGCATTCTTCGTGGTGACTATCAACCCGAAGACGGTGAGAGGGCTTCGAGTCGGTGGTGCTGCTGCCGGTGACGATGCCCATTTCGAGCGACTCCTGAAGCTGGCATCCGACACCGCGGTGAATGCCTTCGTGTTCGACACCAAGCAGGAAGGAGGGACGGTCGTGTACGACACCACGGTCGACGAAGCCCACGATATCGGAGCAGTGGTCATTTGGTACGACCCGTTGGAGAGACTTGCTCAAATGGCAGATCACGGTCTCTATGCGATAACGAGGATTGTCGTTTTCGAAGACGCCGTTCGTGTCAAAGCACGTCCAGAGGAGAAACTAGCCGGACTATGGATCGACCCGATGGTGGAGACGGCCTGGGACTACAACATCGACCTGGCCATCGAAGCCTGTGAGCTGGGGTTTGATGAGATCCAGTTCGACTACGTCAGGTATCCCGCCGGCCGAACGGCCCAGGTGAGCGGACAGCTCTCACTCACCGAGGCCGAACGCGTCGCGGCCATCGAGGGCTTTCTCGCTGAAGCAAGGAGTGTGTTGACACCGATGGGCTGCTCGATGAGCGCCGCGGTCTTCGCCATCGTCGTGTCGGTGCCCGATGATCAGGGTCTCGGACAGAGACCGGAGGAACTGTCGGCGCAGTTGGACGCGCTGAGCCCGATGGTGTATCCGAGTCACTATTCCAACGGTTGGCTCGGTTTCGATGATCCCAACGATCACCCATATGCGGTGACCGCCGCCGCCATCGACGATGCTTTGCTCAGACTGGAGCCCGGTGTCAGGCTGCGACCCTGGCTTCAGGCATTCTGGTGGACCAATAGCCAGATTCGAGCATCGATTCAGGCGGCGGAGGACAGGGGCGTAGGTTGGATACTGTGGAACGTGCGGAGCAACTTCGATCGCGCCGCCCTTCCCGCATCGGATGAGGTCAGCGAGTAATGGTGATGAAGATCGGGATCCAATTACCCGAAGTGGAGCGCGCCGTCGGCTGGCTCGAGTTCCGTGACATCGCCGTCACCGCCGAGAAGTGTGGCTTCGACTCGGTCTGGGTGGGCGACCACCTGATCTTCAGAGATGACGTCACCGGCACACGAGGCCCCTGGGAGGCATGGTCGATGTTGGCCGCGCTGGCCGAAGCCACCGAGAGAGTGGAGATGGGCCCCCTGGTCGCGGCGACATCCTTTCACTCGCCGGCGATGATTGCCAAGAAGGCATCGACTGTCGACGAGATCAGCGGTGGCCGGCTGATCCTCGGGTTGGGGGCGGGCTGGAACCAGGCTGAGTACAACGCATTCGGTTTCCCGTATGACAACCGGGTGTCCCGATTCGAAGAGGCCTTCACCATCATCCGGACCCTGATAAGGGAGGGCTCCATTGATTTCGAAGGACGCTTCTACACACACCGGGAGATGGAGCTTCTGCCCCGGGCAAGATCGGACATGAAACTGATGGTCGGGTCCAACGGGCCACGCATGCTTCGCATCACCACCCCACATGTCGACCTGTGGAACAGTTGGCACGTGTGGTTCGGGAACCGGGCTGAGGGTCTTCGACCGCTCGTCTCCGAGTTGGATGCGGCGTGTGCCGAGGTTGGACGTGACCCGGGTGAGATCGAAAAGACGGCTGCGGTGTATGTGCAGTTGTCCCGTGGTCGGGGAAGAGTAGCCGGCAGCGAGGACCGACCTCGGGCCGAGCCGATAGCGGGCGAGGATGTCCCCGAGAGGTTTGCCGAGTTCACCGAGGCCGGAGTCGGTCACATCCAGGTGGTTCTCGATCCGATCGATGTTGCTGCAGTCGAGGAGCTTGCCGGCTTTCTCGGACGGGTCTGATCGGCCCGCAGCGGCGACCGGGTAGGGTCAGTGGATGCGTCTCTCAACCAGCAGTTTCGAGGACGGTGGTGTCATCCCCTTTCGTTATGCCTTTACAAAAGCCGACCCGGACACACACGTGGTTTTCTCGGACAACGTCAACCCGGCTTTGTCCTGGGACGACGTGCCTGATGAGACGAAGTCGTTTGCCCTGATCTGTCACGATCCCGACGCGCCCAGCGTTGGCGACGATGTCAATCAGGAGGATCGTGAGATCCCTGCTGACCTGTCTCGGGTCGATTTCTTTCACTGGGTCGTCGTTGACTTGCCGGATGACCTCCGCTCCATCGATGAGGCGGAGTTCGCCGATGGTGTCGTGGTGGGCGGCCGGCGAGCGCAAGAAGGCCCGCACGACAGCAGGCAGGGGTTGAACGACTTCACCGGTTGGTTTGCCGAAGACGCTGAGATGAAGGGCGACTACTTCGGGTACGACGGCCCGGCTCCACCATGGAACGACAGCATCGTTCATCATTATGTCTTCACCGTCTTCGCACTCAATATGAGCTCGGTGCTGGTTTACGGAAACTTCAAAGGCCAGGACGTGAGGAAGGCGATCAGAAGACGCACCATTGCCGAGGCCAGCGTCACCGGCACCTACACACAGAACCCGAGGCTTCTCGGTTGAAGGGGTTCTGGGGAAGATGTCAGCCGAGCGGCTCGGTCCAGACAAGTGCGGTGCCGTCGAGCACCACCACGTCGTCCTGATTCGTGATCAGACAATCGAGTGTTGTCATCGGCTTGTCCTTCCTCACCTTCACGACTTCGACCCGAGCTGTGATCGTGTCTCCCGGCTTCACGGGTGCACGGAAGTTCCAGTTGACGTTGAGAAAGACCGATCCGGGTCCGGGCAGATCCTCGGCAACCACCGCGTTGAGCAAACCGCTGGTAACCCCACCCTGGACCACGATTCCTCCGAATCGTGATTGCCCGGCGACGGTTTCGTCGTAGTGAAGTGGGTTCCGGTCACCGGTGATCTCTGTGAACAGCTCGATGTCTCGTTCCGTTACGAACTTGGCTCGGCTGGCGGAATCACCTGGAGTTGACGACATGGTTGGCGATCATAAGGAATGATTGTCGGCGCGCCAGCGTTGTCGAGCCGGATGTGTGTCGTCATTGCGACACAGGAGGGCTGGGTTGCCGATAGCGCTACGTATTGTGACATCGATGCTGCAAGCAGGTCAAAGAGGAGCGTTCATCGCGCTGGTTGCGGCCATGGCGATTGTGGTTTCCGCCTGCGGCACTGGTTCCGCCGACACCGCAGGCTCGGAGCTCTCGCTGGAGGCCGAGGCTTATCTGGAGGCCGTTGGCAAGATATCGAGCGACTTCGATGCGGTCGTTGACAGTATCGATGAGAGGATGCAACAGGTCTATGGGACCCGCGAGGCCTTGATGACCGCGATCGCCGATGCGGGGATACCGGGTGCGTCGCAGAGTGGGCTTGTCAGGGCCGAAGCGCTGTCACCACTCGACGAGTTCGAAACTGATCATCAGGCATGGATCGAGCTATGGGTAACGAGTGTCGCTCTGGCCGATGAGTTGACTGTCGCTCTGGAGAACCAAGACCTGCAAGAGGCGATGGCGGTGAATGGTGCGATGGCGGGGAGCTTCGCCGCCGTCGTGCTGAATGCAACCAGAGAATTCTGTCTCGCCATCACCGACTCTGATTCCGGTGACTTGTGCGTGGCCGGTGAGGGACTACCCGGGGGCCAGTATGGGCTCGACGCCCATGAGGCTCTTCGCCGGATGATCCTGGAGACGTTCGGTCTCTTCGATTTCCCACAGGATCTCTCACCTGAGGAGCGAGCTGTCAGACTCAACGAGGTTCAGCCCTATATCGAAAAGGCCCTGAAGGATACCGGCGAGAGGATGGCCGAGCTGGAGCCTCCTCCGGAGTTCGAATCGGATCACGCAGCCTTTGTCCGATTCTTTGACGAGCAGTATCAGACGGCCGTCGCCATCACCGCGGCCAACGCCGAGCGGGACACCGCCGAGGTTCTCAGATTGTTCGACGAGTCGGGTGTGGTGGCGGATCGCCTGAACGACAGTCTCTCGGACGAGTACGAGCCCATCGCCGCACCGTTCTTTCCGGACGGATAGCGGCCGCTTCTCGCTCAGCTCTCCCTGATCTTCACCGTATTGATGACGACATCGTCGTGAGGCCGGTCGCCCCGGTCTGTCTCCGTGGCAGCGATCGAGTCGACAATCTCCAATCCCGAGTCGACTTTGCCGAAGATCGTGTAGCTGTGTGGCAGCCCCGCGTCGCTGTGACATATGAAGAACTGGCTGCCGTTGGTGTGCGGTCCCGAGTTGGCCATTGCAACCACACCGCGGTCATAGCTGGCGCCACCTTCGATCTCGTCGCGAAACTTGTACCCGGGCCCGCCACGCCCTGTTCCGGTCGGGTCGCCTCCCTGAATCATGAAGCCCTCGATCACACGGTGGAAGATGACTCCGTCGTAGAAGCCGTCCCGGGCGAGGAAGACGAAGTTGTTCACGGTCTGCGGGGAGCGGGCGGCGTCGAGTTCGATCACGACCTCGCCGTGATTGGTGTCCAGGGTGGCGGTGTAGGTCTTGGCGAGGTCGATCGTCAATTCGGGCGGAGAGTCGTACTGCTTGGTCATTGTTGGGTCCTTTCGAGTGGAGGCGTTCTAACACGCGCAAGAACTCGTACGCGCCGCCCTATGCCTTGGGAACGGTTTTCTTGGGTGAGGGTTTCTCGTTGGTCAGCCGGTAACGTGGTGGATGTGACCAACACAATATCCGCACCGTTCGGCCATCTGGCCACCGCGATGATCACGCCCTTTGCCTCATCGGGAGAAGTGGACCATGAGACCGCCTGGCGTCTGGCCAGATATCTCTCGGACCAGGGCACAGACACCCTGGTGGTCACAGGCACAACGGGAGAGTCCCCAACACTCTCCGACGACGAGAAGATTGCCCTCTACCGGACCGTTGTCGAAGCCGTGAAAGAGAAAGACGCTCGGGTCGTCGCCGGCACCGGGACCTACGACACCGCCCACTCCGTCGAGATGACGCAACGAAGCCAGGAGACTGGTGTCGACGGTGTCCTCGCGGTGACCCCCTATTACAACAAGCCTTCTCAGACAGGTTTGGTCGCCCATTTCACCGCGATCGCCGATGTCGGTGTGCCGGTGATGCTCTACAACATCCCGGGGCGAACCGGGACCCTCATCGAATTGGAGACACTGGCGACACTGTCCAGTCATCCTGGCGTGGTAGCGGTGAAAGACGCCGTGCTCGACCTGGAGTTCACTTCGGCGACCATCCAACGTGTCCCCAGTCTTCCGGTGTACTCGGGTCAGGACTCCTTTACGCTTTCAATGCTCGCGGTGGGGGCGGTGGGCGTCGTTTCGGTGGTCGCCCATCTCGCAGGGAGAGTCATCAAAGCAATGATCAGCGCAACCCAATCCGATGATTGGCCGGAGGCGAGACGTCTTCACAACGATCTCATGCCGCTGTGCGAGGCGTGTTTTCTCGAAACCAACCCGACCCCCGTGAAAGGAGCCATGAATTCGTTCTGGGAGCCCGTCGGTGACGTGAGGTTGCCTCTCGTCAATGCATCTGCCGACACGCTCGCCGCCATCGAGAAGGCGCTGGGGGCGCTTCAGGGTCTGTGAGCGTCTCGGTCACATTCCTGGGAGGTCTCGGAGAGATCGGCCGCAACTGTGCCGCTATCGAGATCGAAGGAAAGATCGCGCTGATCGACGTCGGTCTGATGTTTCCCGAGGAGGACATGTTGGGTGTTGATCTGGTGTTTCCGGATTGGTCCTGGCTGACCAAGCGGAAGAGGGATGTCGAATGCGTGATCATCACCCACGGTCACGAGGATCACGTTGGGGCTCTCGCTTATTTCCTCAGGGACATCCAGGTCCCGGTGTACGGGTCGCGGCTGACGATGGAGATGGCGAGCGGCCGTGTTGACGAGTTAGGTGTCGAGTCGGATCTTCGAACCATTTCACGCAGCAAGTGGATAGATCACGGGCCTTTCCGCTTCATGCTGATTCCCGTGAGCCATTCGGTCCCGGAAGCGTCGGCCGTGGCTTTGGAGACACCGGAAGGCATCGTCGTCCACTCGGGCGACTTCAAGCTGGACCCCACACCCATAGACGGCCGACCGACCGACCTGCCGGCATTCGCTGCGCTGGGACGACGAGGGGTGAGACTCCTCCTTTCCGACTCCACCAATGCTGAGAAAGAGGGTTTCGAGCCTTCGGAGAGCTCGGTTGGCCGACCGATCGCCGACGTGGTCCGCGACGCCCCCGGCCGGGTCATTGCCGCCTGTTTTTCATCACACATCCACCGGGTCCAACAGATTGCAGATGCAGGCGTCGCCGCTGGAAGAAAGATCGCTTTCTTCGGTCGCTCGATGCACCGCAACACCACAATCGCCACCGACCAGGGTGTTCTCGATGTCCCTGAGGGGTCTGTCGTCGACATCAAAGAGCTTGTCGATCTGGCGGACGACCGGCAACTGCTCATAACCACGGGGAGCCAGGGGGAGCCGTTCGCCGCCCTCTCACTGATGTCACAGGGCAGACACAAATATGTCGAGCTCGATGACACCGACACCGTCCTCATCTCGGCCAAGCCGATCCCGGGAAACGAGACGGCGGTGTCGAAGGTGATCTCAAATCTGATGCGCCGAGGGGCTACGGTCGTCCACGGGCGCAACTCCCATGTCCATGTTTCCGGACACGCGGCGCGAGAGGAACTGCTCACCTACCTCAACATTCTTCGCCCCAGGGCTTTCGTACCGATTCACGGGGAGTACCGCCATCTTCATGCCCACTCCGAGCTGGCGAAGATCATGGGTGTGAAGACGGTCGAGGTCCTCGAGGATGGCGACCGGATCACCATCGAGGGAAAGAAGACAACGGTGACGCGGGGGGCGGTGCCTGCCGGCTACGTCTATCTCGACGGGTCGGCCGTGGGAGATGTCCAGAATGCGGTTCTTCGCGACCGGTCGCACCTTGCCGATGACGGGGTAGTAGTGGTGACGGTCGGAGTGGCCCATGACACCGGCAAGCTTCTCTACGGGCCTGACATGGACAGCCACGGGGTCATGGACGACCCGAGTGCGGTTCTAGCCAAAGCTGCCGACGCGGTGAGGGCGGCGATCGGGGAGCACAAGACCGGTCGCACCGACCATGCCGAGTTGCAGAAGAGGGTCCGTCAGGCAACCGGCCGCGTCTTCCGCGCCGAAACCGCCCGCAAACCGGTGATCGTGCCGGTCATCATGGAACTCTAAAACCGCGTACCTGAGGTAGTTAGGCCCATATCCGGGCTCAACTCTCTCGAGAATCAAAGAGAGGGGGTCACGCCGACCTCCACCATCACCTCTTCGAGGCTCTTCCGTCTCAGGTCGGGCACCACGCAGTCGTCGGCCGGGTACCCAATGGGGAACATGCAGAACGGGCGCTCGTTCTCCGGACGCCCCAGCAGTTTCGTCAGAAAGGCCATCGGACTCGGGGTGTGGGTGAGAGTGGCCAGACCCATGTGATGCAGAGCCGTGATGAAGATCCCCGCGGCTATCCCTGCCGACTCCTTGACGTAGAAGTTGTGCCGCCTCGAGCCGTCGGGGTTCACGCCGTATCTCTCCTCGAACATGACCACGAGCCAGGGAACGGTCTCGAGAAACTCCTTGCGCCAGTCGGTCCCCAACGGTTCGAGGGCCTCCCGCCAGTGAAGAGGCAGCCTGCCCTCACGATAGTTGATCCGTTCCTCTTCCTCGGCAGCAACACGAATCTGTCGCTTCACCTCAGGGTCGCCGGTCACCACAAACCGCCATGGTTGCCGGTGCGCGCCTGAGGGTGCAGTGGAGGCGGTGCGGATGGCGAGTTCCACAAGCTCTCGAGGCACCGGGTCGTCGGAGAAGAAGCGAACACTGCGTCTGCCCTCCATTTCCTCGTGGAAACTGCTGGCGCGCTTCTGCTGCTCCACACGGTCAAGACGCCGCGGTGTGTAACGAATCATAGGTGCAGGCATGCGTTCCACCGTACCCGTGGCATACCGACAGAAGCTTTGCCAAGCAAAAGAACTCCGGTCTCCGGCTGTGTTTTGTGGTGTGTGGTCGGCGAGAAGGTCAGCCGGAGTTGGCCCAACCAGGGGGCGTCTTTTCTTGCTCTTCCAATCCCGGCGGCAGGGTTCCTTTACGGGCGTGACCGGGCGGAACCCAGCCGTCGCCTTTGGCCTCGCCAGGAGGCGACCATTCACCATCCTTCTTGGCCTGACCGGGTGGGACCCAATCGAGGTCTAACTTCTTTTGCAGACCGGGCGGGAGAGCCCCGTGCTTCTCCAGGTGCTTGGCGATGCCAGGGGGATATTCGTCATCCAGAAACGACGGTGTGCCGGCTTCGCCGGAGGATTCACCTGACGTATCGAGGGCGGCGAGAGCAGCAGACATTCCAACGATGACTACAAAGGCCATCACAATACCCGTGACCGCTATGCGCACCATACGACCACTATAATAGACATGTTCCCAACAAGTCGCCGTGGCTGGGGCGAAACCGGGAACTGATGCGCCATACCGGATGGCCCTACCAGGAGGGATCTTGAGTCGTTCGCTCGTCCCTGTGGTCCAGGTCGTGATCCTCAATGCTCTTCGCTTCAAGAAACGGGACCGGCATCGATTGCACCGAACTCAATCGAAACTCCGGGTATTGTCTGGACCCACATGCCAATCTGGACACCCACCCGGAAGGGATCCGGGCGGAGACGGGTGTCCCAGTCGAACAAGAACAAGAAAGCACCCCGAGGCGCGATCCAGCAGAAACTGGCTGCATTTCGCGACTCGGTGCGCTCGACGCTGGGCCGCCAGACAGATGACGTCTGGGGTCTTGTGCTCGTGGTGCTCTCGATCCTTGTCACACTGGCTTTCGTCGGCCGGGCCGGACCTATCGGCGACGGAATGGAGTCGGGGTCCGTTTTTCTCTTTGGTGTGTGGCGGTTTGCTCTCCCCGTTGCCCTGGCGGGCGTCGGCATCGCACTCATCATCGGCAAGCCACGCGAGGGTGCCCGTCGAGTGGTCGTTGGCGGAATAACCACCTTCGTAGGAACCCTTGCCCTGTTCCACCTGCTCACCGGTGCTATCGCGCTCCGACCCAGCATCGAACTCGTGCAGGATCGTGGCGGTGCGATCGGGTCGCTGATCGCCTTTCCTCTGCGCAGGGTCCTTGGCAGCTGGGGTGCCTTTGTCGTCCTGGCCGCAACCATCGGGATGGGTGTGTTAGTCATGACCTCGACCACTGTTCGCGAGCTCTTTCATGGGATCAGGGACATGTGGATGTCATTTCGGCGCTGGACGGGTTCGGTGTTCGTCGCATTGACCGGAGACAAGAAATCAAGCGTCACGGTTGCTATCCCTGCCGTCGCAGCCCCGAAGCAGACCAGGAGCGGTCGGCTCGAGCAGAATCCTCCGACGATGGAACAGCCGGCCGCTGGGGAGGTCGAAACAGGGTCGGGAAGCGTGGACGACCCGGCGGTCCGGACCATCGACCTCACAAAATCCGACTACCAGTTGCCTCCGATAGATCTGTTGGAGGGAGGTACCGGTGGAGAGGTGAGCAAGCGCTCCCTCGAGGAAACCGCACGTCAGCTCGAAGACACCCTTGTTCAACACGGTGTGGACGCCACGCTCACCAAGATCGTCCCCGGCCCCACCGTCACCCGGTATGAGATCGAGCTTGCCCCCGGGGTGAAGGTCAACCGGGTCTCCAGTCTCTCCCATGACATCGCCTACGCCCTGGCAACACCCGATGTGAGGATCCTGGTGCCCATCCCCGGCAAGTCCGCGATCGGCGTCGAAGTGCCGAATGTGAAACGTCGTCTCGTCTCTCTCGGCGACATACTTTCGAACACGCCAACCGGCGACAGTGAGCTGCTGTCGGTCGGTCTGGGCATGGACATCTCAGGGCAACCGAAATTTCTGAACCTTGCCGAGCTGCCTCATGTCCTGATCGCCGGAGCCACTGGCGCCGGAAAGTCATCCTGCATCAACTCGATCGTCACGTCGCTGCTGATGCGCACACATCCCGATGACGTGCGTCTGATCATGGTCGATCCAAAGCGTGTCGAGCTTGGCCAGTACAACGGTGTGCCCCATCTCCTCACCCGGGTCATCACAAATCCGAAGAAGGCCAACGAGGCCCTGAAGTGGGCCGTCGCCGAAATGGATCGGCGCTACGACCAACTCGCAGATTCCAAGTCACGCGATATCGATGGTTACCGGGACAAGTGGGATGCCGGCGAGCTCGACCCCGACGGTTTCGACCGGTTTCCATTCATTGTGATCCTCATCGACGAGCTCAATGATCTGATGATGGTGGCTGGTCGCGAGGTCGAGGAGTCCATTGTTCGGATCGCCCAGATGGCCCGAGCGGTTGGCATCCATCTTGTCATTGCCACCCAGCGGCCGTCCGTTGATGTCATCACCGGCGTCATCAAGGCCAACATCCCCAGTCGTCTTGCATTCAGCGTTGCCTCCCAGACGGATAGCCGGGTGATCATCGACGGCTCGGGCGCCGAGAAGCTCATCGGCATGGGCGACATGCTTGTCGTGACGGCCAAGGAGCCTCGACCCCAGCGCATTCAGGGCGCTTGGGTCCGCGAGTCTGAGATCCACGAGATCGTCGACTGGGTCAAAGAACAGCGCCAACCCGTCTATCAGGACAAAGAAGTCCTCGAGGTGACTGCTGCGGCCGCGGCTGCCCAAGCCGAAGACGAGAACGACGTCGATGCCGACCTGATAAGACAGGCGACGGATCTCGTTGTTCGCTCGCAGCTCGGTTCGACTTCGATGTTGCAGCGCAAGCTGAGGATTGGTTTCGCACGAGCCGGCCGGGTCATGGATGCCATGGAGAGGAAGGGCATCGTGGGACCCTCAGTGGGGAGCAAGGCCCGCGACGTGCTGATGACGGTCGAAGAGCTAGAGGAGATTCTCAACTCGGAGACTGCCTGGGTCTGAGCTGCCGCCGGGGGAGCCGGCAGGGTGGGACACAACTGAGATGGCTCCGACACGGTTTATGCTCGCTAGCTCGCACTTCTGACTTCACGCACAAGGAACGAGCTTGAGTTCACGTAAATCAGGGCTGGGCCGCGGTCTCGAGGCCCTCATCCCATCCGCATCCGGGACGACGCGCACCGTATTATCCGGTCAGACTCAGGTCGATGGGGATCTCTCGATGTTTGGACTGGTGAACCCGGACGGGTCGGTTCGCGACCGTCTTCCGATAACCGTGGAGGACATGCGGGACCTGTACGCCGACATGGTGGAAGCCCGAACATACGACGAGAAGTCGATGGCGATGCAGCGTCAAGGGCGATTGGCCACTTACGCGCCGTTTCGCGGCCAGGAGGCTGCCCAGATCGGCGCCGCGGCAGCTCTTCATGAAGACGATTGGGTTGTCGGGACCTATCGGGACGCCGCTCTCAACTGGCGCGCCGGCTACCCGTGGCGTTTGCTTGTTTTGGGGCGAACAGGGGACGAGCGTGGCGGCGAGTCACCAGAGGGTGTGAACGTGCTACCGCCGTCGATCACGGTGGGCGGCCACATGATCCACGCCGTGGGGCTGGCATGGGCGGAAAAACTCCAGGGAAGCGAAAGAGTCGCACTTACCTCTTTCGGCGACGGGGCCACGTCAGAAGGTGATTTTCACGAGGCAATGAACTTTGCCGCGGTATTCGCGACGCCGACTGTCTTCCTGTGTCAGAACAATGGTTACGCGATTTCCTATCCGACTGCGGAGCAGACCAAATCAAGAACGATCGCCGCCAAGGCAGAAGGATACGGGATGCCGGGGGTTCGCGTTGACGGAAACGATGTGGTGGGAGTGTTGGTCGCCGTTCGCGAGGCCGCGGATCGGGCCCGAAAGGGGGAGGGGCCAAGTCTGATCGAGGCTGTCACCTACCGGATGGGCCCCCACACCACCGCGGACGACCCAACCCGCTACCGGGACGAGGCCGAGTCGAGGGACTGGGAGGATCGGGACCCGCTCCTCCGTGTTCGGCGACTCCTCGAGAAGGCCGGGGGCTGGACAGACGAGTGGCAGGCGGAGCTGGAGAAAGCTGCCTCCCGGGTCATCGAAGAGGCCGTTGAGTGGGCCGAGGGCGTGCCCGAGCCGACCTTTGAGCAGATGATGGGCCGGGTGTTTGCGGAGAGACCCCGTTCTCCGACCCAACAGCCGGATGGGGCCGCCGATGAATGAGCTGAACCTCGCCCAGGCCCTGAATGGTGCGCTCGACACCGCGCTGTCCTCCGACGATCGGGTAGTTCTGCTCGGGGAGGACATCGGGCGTACCGGAGGCGTGTTCAGGATCACAGATGGGCTTGCGGACAAGTACGGGACGGATCGGGTGTTCGACACTCCGGTCGCCGAGTCTGGCATCGTGGGAGCAGCGTTTGGCATGGCCATCGCCGGGATGAGGCCGGTGGCCGAGCTTCAGTTCATGGGATTCTCCTATCCGGCATATGACCAGATCATCAATCATGTTGCCCGGATCCGAAACCGCTCCAACCACCGATTCACCGCCCCGCTGGTGATCCGCATCCCCTACGGCGGCGGGATTGGCGCAGCCGAGCATCATTCGGAGTCGACAGAGGCCATCTACGCTCATATTCCGGGTGTCAAGGTCGTTGTGCCGTCCACGCCCCGGGACGCCCGCGGGTTGCTGCTTGCCGCCATCGAGGATCCTGACCCTGTGGTGTTCCTCGAACCGATCAGGCTGTATCGGGCCGTCAAGGAGCAGATCCCTGAGATCTACTACCGGGTTGACATCGGTCCGGTTCGTGTCGAGCGAACGGGTGTCGACGTCACTCTGTTTGGCTGGGGAGCGATGATGAAAGAGACCCGACAGGCGGCTTCTGCTCTCGAAGAGGAAGACATCTCGGTGGAGGTGATCGATGTCCGAACATTGACTCCGCTGGATCGTGATGGGATCGTGGCCAGTGTCGAGAAAACGGGTCGGGCCGTGGTGGTACACGAGGCTCCATTGACCGGAGGGTTCGGGGCTGAGATTGCTGCCACGATTCAGGAGCGATGTCTCTACTCGCTGCTGGCGCCTGTACAGCGGGTTACCGGTTGGGACACGGTCTTCCCCCTCAAGCGCTCAGAAGACCACTACCTTCCGTCAGTGGATCGAATAACCGCAGCCGCGAGAAAGACATTGTGATGGGTCGCGAATTCAGACTTCCCGACATCGGCGAAGGCCTCACCGAGGCCGAGATTGTCCGCTGGCTGATTGCCGAGGGCGACCCTGTTGCCGCCGATCAACCGATCGTCGAAGTGGAGACCGACAAGGCGGTTGTCGAGATTCCGTCGCCGTACGGGGGAATCGTGGTCCGCCACGGTGGCGCCGAGGGAGAGACTATCGAGGTCGGCGCGGTGTTGGTGGTGGTCGGCTCACCAGAAGAGGCCGTGGGCACAGAGCCGGTAATTGCAGTATCGGAGGCCGCTCCCATTGTTGGAACCTTGATCGAGGAGGCCGAAGTCATCGAGTCGGTACCTGAGCCGGTGACACCTGTCACAACGTCGGTGAAAGCCCTGCCGGTAGTTCGCAAACTGGCTCGTGACGCCGGACTCAGCCTGGAGACCGTCACCGGCACCGGAACCGGAGGACGGATCACCCGCGAAGACGTCGAAGCTGCAATTTCCACTACCGCTCCTCCGATAACGAGAGGGGCGGCTCCGCCCGAGACCGAGTCGGCGGTACCTACGGCGGCCACCTCAGCGAGCCGAGATGAGCGTCGTCCCATGTCTCGTCTGCGTCGCACCATTGCAGCCAACATGTCGAAGAGTTGGGCAGAGATACCCCACGTGACAACCTTCGACGACGTCGATGCGACAAGGCTCCTCGAGGTCCGCATCGCGCTGAGTGAGCGATACGAAGTCAAGATTCCCATTGAGGCTCTTCTGGTGCGAGCGGTACTTCCCGCCTTGAGTGCTTTCCCGGAGTTCAACGCAACCTTGGAGGGCGATGACCTCTTGGTGCATGGCTCCCACGACATCGGAATCGCCGTGGACACACCCGATGGGCTTCTCGTGGCGGTGATTCGTGATGCCGATGCGAAGGGAGTTCTCGAACTCGCCGGCGAGGTCGCACGGTTGGGAGGGGGCGCCAGAGAACGCAAGCTTTTCCCTGATGAGCTCACGGGGCAAACGTTCACTGTTTCCAATATCGGCGCGGTAGGTGGTGGGCATGGGACTCCAATCGTCCCTCCGGGGACGACGGCCATCCTCTCGATCGGTCGTGCGACGTCGAAGCCCATCGTCCATGGTGGGGATCTGGCCATTGCCCCGGTGATGCCACTATCTCTCTCATATGACCATCGAGTGATCGACGGGGGCATGGGTAGGAGGTTCATGGCGATGCTGATGGAGAATCTCGAGGAACCGGCTTTGTTCCTGGCCGATTAGGAATGGCTCACATCCACGTTCTCGAATACGACGAGACCAGCGGTGTCGCCCGTCGCGAATATGATGCGGCAACCCGGCGTGCCGGTCGGATATGGAACATCGTCTCGATTCAGAGCCAGCTTCCCGAGGTGATGCGTGACTCGATGAGGCTCTATCAGTCGATCATGTATGGCCCTTCTCCACTCTCGCGGGCACAGCGGGAGATGATCGCTGTCGTGACGTCACGGTCAAACGAGTGCCACTACTGAATAGTTGCCCATTTGCACGACCTCCGGGACGAAGTCGACGACCAGAAGATGGTGGACCGGTTCGCGCTCAATTGGCGGACCGCTCGACTGGATGAGCCAACTCGAGAACTGCTCGAGTACACCGAGAGACTCACCGCCAAACCGGGGGCTGTTGGTGCAGCCGACATCGAGCGTCTACGTCGCCATGGTTTCGACGACGCAGCCATCTCCAGTTGTGTCCAGGTGGTTTCCTACTTCAACTACATCAACCGGATAGCCGAGGGTCTCGGCGCTCCGGTCGAGGACTGGCTTGCCGACGACGGAACACCACGCTCGGTATAGCCTCCGAGGTATGGCAGAAGACAAGAGCAAGAAGAAAAAGAAGAAGCCAAAGACGAAATCTCCTGAACTAAAGGAGAAGAAGGCCACCCGGCAATACACCGGCTCGTTTGGTGGCGAGGAGGTCGCCTACACGGCGACGGCAGCCACCCAGGTCTTCGAGGTCAACGACAAGAAGGCATCGTTCTTCTATGTGGCCTACACCAAGGACGAAGCCGACCCGGGAACTCGTCCGGTGCTCTTTTGTTTCAACGGCGGCCCGGGCTCATCGACCGTTTGGCTTCATCTCGGCTTGTTCGGTCCCAAACGAATGGAACTCGACGAAGAAGGCTTCAAGACGGGGATGCAGGGAAGACTCGTCGACAACGAGCACTCGATTCTCGATGTGACCGATGTGGTGTGCGTCGACGCCATGGGCACCGGCTTCAGCACTACGGCAAAGAAGGAAGACGAGAAGGACTTCCATCACTACAAGCACGACGTTGAGGCCTTCAGTCATTTCATAGTCCACTATCTCAATCGGAACGGCCGGTGGGCTTCACCGAAGTACCTGGCAGGAGAGAGTTATGGAACGTTGAGAGGGGCGGCGATCGCTAACGAGCTGTTCAGCACCCACGGCATCGAGTTCAACGGAATCGTCCTCATCTCGTCGATTCTCAATTACCAAACCGTTGGTCTCGACCACAAGTCCCTGATGTTTCATGCCGGCAATGATCTTCCCTATGCGTTGTACTTGCCGACATACGCCGCCACGGCCTGGTACCACGGTCAGCTCTCTGATGAGTACCAGTCGAAATCGGTCCGAGAGCTTCTCGACGAGGTTGAGACATTCGCTCTTGGGGATTACTGGTCGGCTCTGGCCAAAGGCGACCAGATCGAGGTCTCGGAGCGGGGGTTGGTGGCCGAGAAACTGGGTGGGTACACAGGTTTGGGTGCCGAGTACATCGATCGGTACGACATTCGCATTCACATCCTGCGCTTCTGCAAAGAGCTATTGCGTGACCAAAGAAGGACGGTGGGGAGGATCGATTCTCGCTACGTCGGGATCGACCGGGACAGCGACGGAAACATCATCGAAGCCGATCCAAGTCTCGACGCCACCGGAGCCGTGGCCACGTCGGCGCTGAACCATTATCTGAGGGACGAGATCGGTTTCGACTCCGAAGAGATCTACAAGATCATGTCGATGAAGGTCAACGAGCGCTGGGAGTTCGAAGACTTCAAGAACCGGTACGTGGATACCTCGGAGAACATGCGGGAGGTGCTTTCGCGTTCGACAGGCACTCAGGTGTTCGTCGCCAACGGATACTTCGATCTGGCGACACCGCATTTCGCCACCGAGTACACCTTCTCCCATATGGGTCTCGACCCTGAGGTCAGGAAAAACGTTCGGATGGAGTACTACGAAGCCGGTCACATGATGTATGTGCACCGGCCGTCACTGGAGGCAATGGCCGGTCACTTGAGGGAGTTTGTGAACGCCACGACCTGAAAATCGAGCGTGTGCAGGTACGTACCGCAGAAGGCTTCTTCGAGGTTCGTGATGGGCTCGACTCGGCGATCGCCAGAGGGTTGGCCTATGCCCCGTACACCGACCTAATCTGGTGTGAGACCGCCAAACCCGACCTCGATGAGGCCCGGAGGTTCGCCGGGGCGACCCATGCCGAGTTTCCAACCAAGATGCTGGACTACAACTGCTCTCCCTCGTTCAACTGGTCTGCCCAACTCGACGAGGACACCATCGCCATGTTCCAGAAGGAACTGGGCATCATGGGATACCGTTACCAATTCATCACCTTGGCCGGATTCCACTCTCTCAACGCCTCGGGCACCTCCTCGACCCTCGCCCTCACCGGCTCCACCGAAGAGGCCCAGTTCTATACGGTCTTAGACAGCCAAATCAGCGGTCTCCGGGGTAGCGTGGGCTTTCTTGTGGAATCTCGCTCCTCGATCGTGGGTTAGTTTCCACAACATGACCCAATGCCTGCATTCCGACACCACCTGGCACAAAGTTGCCGAACTCGATGATCTACCTGACGGGCGGGTGAAGACGGTCACCGTCGGCAGGCGCAGCCTTGCCCTGACCAAAGTCGACGGCACGTATGGCGCTCTCGACAACCGCTGTCCACATCAGGGTGGTCCGCTTGGCGAGGGGTCGATCGAAAAGGGGTGGCTCCGCTGCCCATGGCATGGATACGACTACGACCCCCTCGATGGGAAGCCCCCGGAGGGATTCTCTGACAGCCCCTCGTGTTTTGCCACCGAGGTTCGCGACGACGGCGTCTATGTGGCGCTTCCCTCGCATCACGAACGGGAGAGGACCGTCAGTGATGTCCTTGTCGAGACGATGGTCAACTGGGGAGTCACCCACGTTTTCGGCATGGTCGGCTACTCCAATCTCGGCTTTGCTGACGCTATGAGAGAGGCTGAGGCGAGGGGTGATTTGACCTATATCGGGATTCGCCATGAGGGTGCCGCGTCCTTCGCGGCGAGCGCATACGGAAAACTCACCGGTGAGCTGGCAGCCTGTTTTGGAATCGCCGGGCCCGGCTCGACAAACCTGTTGACGGGTCTATATGACGCCAAGGTGGATCGCGCTCCGATTCTCGCCATCTCCGGACAGGTCCCTTCGAAGACCAAGGGCCGTGGAGCTTTTCAGGATCTCGACCTGGAGGCTGCGTTCACCGATGTCGCCCGCTACTCGGAGACCGTCCTGCCTGGGGGCAACTACGCCGAGATCATGACCCTTGCCTGTAAGACAGCGTTGGTCGAACGTGATGTGGCACATCTGGTGCTTCCCGATGAGGTGCAGGTGATACCGAGCAGCGAGCCCGCGGGGAGGCCAGCCGGGCGAACAGGCAAACGCGAGACCGCGCCACCCGAAGACGTACTCGACGCGGCCGCTGCGAGGATTGCCGAATCTGAAAGGCCCCTTTTCATCGTGGGCGCCGGAGCACGATTCGAGATGGACCGCATCATCAACTGCGCCCAAAGCATGGGCGCTCCCGTTGTCACCACTTTCAAGGCAAAAGGTCAGATCAGCGACTCTCATCCGCTCGGGTGCGGTGTCCTCGGAAGAAGTGGCACGCCGATTGCCTCGTGGTTCATGAACGAGAGCGATCTGCTGATCGTGTTCGGAGCCTCGTTTTCGGACCACACCGGGATTGCCGACTACAAGCCGATCATTCAGATCGACTACGACCCCATGGCCCTTGGTCGATTCCATCCGGTTGAGATCCCGATCCTCGGACACGTCGGGGTTACTGCTGAGCTGCTCGCAGACCGAATGTCCGGTGGTGGTGGATTCGAAGATCGCACCGAAGAGGTTGCCGAACGCCGGGACATCTGGCGTAGGGAGAAAGCCAGCCGCAGAGCCGATGATTCGGGTCTCGGTATCAACTCGGCGTCGATTTTCGAAAGTCTGTCCAGACTGATTGACGCCGACGCGGTTATGGCCGTCGACGTCGGCAACAACACCTACTCGTTTGGCCGCTACTTCGAGGTGGAAAACCAGTCAGTGGTGATGTCGGGCTATCTCGGGTCGATCGGCTTTGCCTTTCCGGCGGCAATGGGGCTGTGGGCTGCAGTTGGCGGGGAGCGCCAGGTGGTTGCCATTGCCGGTGACGGCGGGTTTGGTCAATACGCCATGGAGTTCACGACCGCGGTGAAACACAACATGGACATCACCCTGATTCTGCTTGTCAACGACGAGTTGGGAAAGATCAGCAAGGAGCAGCGTGGTGGGGAGTTCGATGTGTGGCAGACGAGTCTCCGCAACCCGGACTTCGCTGAGTTTGCCGATCTCTGTGGCGGACGAGGATTCCGGGTAAGCGACGCCTCCGGTCTGGACGAGGCCATCATGGGGGCCCTTGCCTACGAAGGACCCTCACTCGTGCACATCGACGCCGACCCGCTTCTCGTCTGACCCGTTTTGTGAAGATCTGCGCGGTATTGGGCCGTGTAGATCTTCACGAAGAAGAGTTTCGGCCCGGGTCCGGAGTGAGAGTTATCATTTACCACGGGACAACAAGCGACAGCCGCCCCGGAGGGATCCGTCATGAACATCGTCCACGTAGTCGGAACAGGGACCATCGGCGAACCCCTGATCGGTCTCCTCGCCGACAACAAAGACCACTTCGGTCTTGATGAGGTCACTTTTCACAAACGCACTCCGCTCGTCACCGAAAGGGCCAAGGTGGCGGATCTGGTGCGCCGCGGTGCTGTTCTCTGCGTCGACGACGACAAGAGGTCAACCTTTGAGGAGCTGGGTCATACGCCGAAATTCGAGAAGCGAGAGGCAATCGAACGCGCTTCGGTGGTCATCGACTGCACGCCAGTCGGTAACCAGAACAAGGACGAGTTCTACCTGGATGCCATCGGGCCCGTTGGGTTCATGGCTCAGGGCTCAGAGCATGGCTTTGGTAAGAAGTACGCCAGGGGTATCAACGACTCGGCCCTGGTCCGGGGGGATGACAAGTTTCTCCAGATCGTGAGTTGCAACACCCATAACATCTCGGTGCTCATCAAGGCTTTGGGGATGGACACCGACGGGACCAATCATCTCGTTGACGGACGCTTCATGTGCATGCGCAGAGCCAACGACATTTCCCAGGACAGCGGCTATGTGGCGAGTCCGACGGTGGGGGGGCATGGCGATGAGAGGTTCGGTACTCATCACGCCCGTGATGCCCATGACATCTTCAGCACCCTGGGATACGACCTGAACGTATTCTCGTCAGCGATCAAGCTGAATTCGCAATACATGCACTCGTTGCACTTCTCTCTGATCCTCGACCGAGACATCACGCTGGACGAGGTGAGGGAGCGTCTGATGGCCAACACCCGGATCGCGGTGACCCATAAGAAGTCGGCGAACCAGGTGTTCTCGTTCGGCCGGGACCACGGTTACTATGGCAGGATCATGAGCCAGGCCGTTGTTGCCCTCGAAACGCTGGCGGTGCGCAACGGCAACGAAGTCGTTGGTTTCTCGTTCACCCCCCAGGACGGCAACCCTCTTCTCTCGACGGTGGCAGCGCTGCTCTGGTATCTGGACCCCTCTCACCGCGAGGAAAGGCTCGACATTCTCCGCCGGTATCTGTTCGCCGAGATATAGACGTGGAGGCCAAGGCGAGGGCTTCCGCCGAGGAAGCGATTCGTGCTATCGGACGACGCGACGTTCCCTTGGCCCGCACCTGTGTTTCTGAAGCGTTCGACGCTGATCACGCTGTCGGGCCCCTCGCCGACGCCATCTATCTGGCCTGTGCGGAGATCGAAGAGGAGGGCGATGTGAGCACCGCCACTTGGAACATTCTGGCCGACGCCGTCGACTCGCCAGAACTCCTGGCGGTGGTCGAATCGAGTCGCTCCTGACTCTCGATGTGCCCAACCTGTGCACACGCATTTATGCTTTCGGGTGATGACTGCCCCCTCCCTATGGCTCACCACGTTGGGCTGTGCCAAGAATCAGGTCGACTCGGAGAAGGTCACGACGATGCTTTCCGAGGCTGGCTACGTCTGGGCCGACTCGCCAGAGACAGCCGATGTGGTGATGGTCAACACCTGTGCGTTCATAGAGGAGGCCCGAGCCGAGTCGGTCGACACCATCCTCGATCTCGAAGACCGCAAACGGGACGACGCACGGTCGATCGTGATCGGTTGCATGGCTCAACGTTTCGGCACAGAGGTGGCGTCGGCCCTACCGGAAGTCGACGCCGTTCTCGGAATCGACCGTTACGGCGAACTGGTGGGCGTTCTCGATGACCTGACTCGTTGGCATCCCGTAGACATCAAACGGCGCCCCATCATGGACATTCTCCACGCCACAGGTCGCCCCGTCTCAAACCTGCCGTACGCCTATCTCAAGGTGGCCGAAGGATGCAACAAACCGTGCACTTTCTGCGCCATCCCCCTCATTAGGGGCAAGCAGCGTTCACGGCGCCCGATAGAGATAAGGGATGAGCTCGGTGGCCTGGTGAGTTCTGGAGTGAGCGAGGTAGTGTTGGTCGCTCAGGATCTCGCAGCGTACGGTCGTGATATCGACGCCCCTGGCGGACTTTCGGACCTTCTCGCCTTCCTTTCCGATGTCGACGGTCTGCGCCGTCTCCGACTGCTCTATCTGCACCCGAGGGAGATCAGCGATCGTCTCCTCGAGGAGATGACATCCAACGCGATGGTGGCTCCATACTTCGATCTCTCCCTCCAGCATGTCTCTCAGCCGTTGCTCAGGGCGATGAAACGCCCGGGGAACGCGGAGAAGCACCTGGCGCTGGTTTCCCGTATCCGTGACCTCGAGCCGTCGTCGGCGCTTCGGTCGTCTTTCATTGTCGGCTTCCCCGGCGAAACCGATGATCACGTCGATGAGCTCGCCGACTTCCTGGAGAACGCCCGTCTCGACTGGGCCGGGTTCTTCCCCTATTCGGCCGAACCGGGCACACCTGCGGCCACGATGGAGGATCAGGTTCCGAAGGAGGTGACGCTTGAGCGACTCCGTTATCTCTCCGGAATTCAGGACGAGGCCACCGCCACACACAACGAGGCGTGGTTGGGTCGAGCCGATGAGATTCTCGTTGATCAGGTCGAAGACGATGTGCCGATGGGCCGTTCCTATCGACACGCTCCCGAGATCGACGGCGTTGTCCGCGTCGACCGGGGCAAGCCGGGGGAGTGGATCAAGGTCGAGTACACCGGGGTCTACGGTCCAGACATGGAAGCCTTTGTTCTGTGATAGTCGAGGTAATCGCCGTCGGCACGGAGTTGCTGCTCGGCCAGATCACCAACACCAACGCATCGACAATCGGCGCGGCTCTAGCCGAGCACGGCTTCGACGCTCACTTCCAGCAGATCGTCGGTGACAATGAGGCTCGTGTCGCTGAATCGATCAGAGTTGGCATCAAACGATCCGATGCGGTGATCATCACCGGAGGAATTGGCCCCACCCAGGATGACCTCACTCGGGAGGCGGTTTGCCTGGCTACCGGTCTAGAGATGGAGTTCAGCGACGAGTACGCCGATCATCTGCGGGAGTGGTGGGAACTCAGAGGCCGGGAGATGCCCGAGTCCAACCTCCAACAGGCCGAGCACCCCGCCGGTGCGGAGCTTCTGATGAACCCGAAGGGCACCGCGCCGGGGCTGATGATCGAGCACGAAGACACGCTGATTTTCTGCGTGCCTGGGGTCCCAGCCGAGATGGAGCACTTGTTGCACGAAGAGGTGGTTCCGCGTCTCTCCGTGGCTTCGGGCGAGAAGGCCGTCCTGGCGAGCCGACTCCTCCGCACGTGGGGTCGCTCGGAGTCGGACATCGCCGATTCATTGGACGACCTCTACCGCAGTTCGACCAATCCCTCCCTTGCGTTTCTCGCTTCCGGAGGTGAGATCAAGATTCGGATCACCGCCAAGGCCGATGACCGAGCCTCGGCATTGGAACTGATAGAGCCGATGGAAACGGAGGTCAGATCCCGCATGGGCTCGGTCTTGTTCGGCACCGATGACGAGACCATCGAGAGAGTCATCTTCAGGTTGCTCACTGAACTCGACTACACGATCGCCGCGGCCGAGTCGATGACGGGTGGCCTGGTGACCGCGGCTCTCACCTCCCTGCCAGGCTCGTCGGCCGTGACTCGGGGTGGCATCGTTGCCTACCACCCCGAATTGAAGGAGCGTCTACTCGGAGTCAGTGACGCATCGATGGTTGTCGACCTGGAGACGGCGGCGGAGATGGCCCGAGGCGGACGCGAGTTGCTCGGTGCCGATGTGGTCGTGTCGGTTACGGGTTCGGCGGGCCCGGACCCGCTGGAGAAACCTGTCGGAACCATGGTTATCGGTGTTTCAACTCCGGAGCACACACAGGCAAAGGAGACGCGCATGGTGGGGGATCGGGAAAGGGTTCGCACCTACGCCGTCACTTCTGCGTTGCATCTCATCCGTCTGGCGCTGATCGGCAAATGGTGGGAACGCTAGGGCGAGTATTTGCCGCGGTGCCGCTGCCCCCCGAGATCCGGATGGCGCTGGCCGATCGGACATCGGTTCTCGGCATTCCCGGCAGGCTGGTTCCGCCGGAGAACTGGCATCTGACACTGAGATTTCTGGGAATTGTGGACGAGGTCACTTACGAACGGTTCCTCGTCGGTATGAACGAGATCGAAGACGTGTCCCGGTTTCCGATCAGACTCGGTTCGTTGGGAGGTTTCCCCAACGAGCGAAAAGCGACCGTCCTCTGGGCCGATGTCATCGAGGGGGTGGAGACGCTCGCCCGGCTCAACGAGATTGCCGAGGAGGCTGCCCGAGCCGCCGGCCTCGATCCGGAGGAGCGTCCGTATCAACCCCATCTCACCCTGTCACGAATCCGACCACCGCAAGACATCGGGGCATTGACCACCGAGACGTTCGACCTGAGATGGTCGTGTCGTGAGATCGTTGTCTACGAAAGCGGTTTTGGCGGAGGTGGTGTTAGATACGAACCCCTTGAAACCTTCACGTTTTTCGGGTAAATCCAACTTACGAACACATGTTCGATCTAGCATCACGAAATCTGTCAGGGTGGTCCGATACGGTTTTGGTGGTATGAGTCAGGAAGGACGCAACGTGGAACGTGACAAAGCACTCGAGATGGCAATGAGCCAGATAGAGCGTCAATTTGGAAAAGGCGCAGTCATGAAGATGGGTGAGTCGGGGCAACGGCGAATTGACGTGATCCCCACTGGCGCACTGTCGCTGGATCTTGCCCTGGGAATCGGTGGCGTGCCCCGCGGACGCATCATCGAGGTCTACGGTCCGGAGAGTTCTGGAAAAACCACCGTGGGCTTGCACATAATCGCCGAAGCGCAGCGCAATGGAGGCATTGCCGCCTTCATCGACGCCGAGCATGCCCTCGACCCGATCTACGCCAAGGCAATCGGAGTCGACGTCGACGAATTGCTGATCTCTCAGCCGGACACAGGTGAGCAGGCGTTGGAGATCACCGACATGCTGATCCGCTCCGGCGCTCTTGACGTCATAGTCATCGACTCGGTGGCCGCGTTGGTGCCACGCGCCGAGATCGAGGGCGAGATGGGAGATACCCATGTCGGCCTCCAGGCCCGGTTGATGTCACAGGCTCTTCGCAAGCTGGCCGGAACACTGTCCAAGTCCCGGACGACAGCGGTCTTCATCAACCAGCTTCGGGAGAAGATAGGAGTTATGTACGGGAGTCCCGAGGTGACCCCGGGTGGGCGCGCCTTGAAGTTCTACTCCTCCATGCGGCTCGACATCCGTCGCATCGAGGCAATCAAAGATGGCACTGACAACGTCGGCAACCGGGTGCGTGTCAAGGTCGCCAAGAACAAGATGGCTCCGCCGTTCCGACTGGCCGAGTTCGACATCATGTTCGGTGAGGGCATCTCCAGAGAGGGCAGTCTTCTCGATGTTGCCGTTGACGCCGGTGTCGTCAAGAAGAGTGGCGCCTGGTTCACTTTCGATCAGGATCAGCTTGGCCAAGGACGTCAGAACTCCAAGCGATTCCTTAGGGAGAACCCCGAGATCGCCATGCAACTTCAGGCGAAGACCTTCGAAGCGCTCGGGCTCACCAACGACGAGTCCGACTCGGAAGAGGCCCAGGAGGAGGCCCCTGCAAGCGAGGAGTGATCGGGCCAGCCTTGGATTTCGCGATCTTTGCTGTTTCGCGACCGGAGTTGAGCGAGTAGCATCGGTCACTGACACACGAAGAACATTGATTTGAACCGCCGGAACCTAGACGACAGTTAGAGGAGGAGCGACAGAAGAAAAGGGTGATCTGATCCCGCATCTTTGAATTGCTCCATTTCGTGTGCCGAGCCTGGTGGCTCGGCCACGCCTGTCTTATAGGTCCCGGAAGAAGGGACCACGAACATGAATACCGTGGCGATAGGACTGACGGTCCTCGGAGTCGTTCTCGGTCTTGGATTCGGGTATCTGCTCGCCAGGCTTTCCGTTACTCGTCGCCGTGAACGCGATGGTGTGTCCGCCGAGGGCATGGTGACAGCGGCACGATCCGACGCTCAGAGGATCCTCACCACAGCCGAAGAGGAGGGAAGGGCGAAGGCGGAGACCTACCGGGAGCGTGAGGAGGCTGACCTGGCCCACCGCAAGGTCGAGATGGCCAGTCTCGAGTCCCGACTCGCCCAGCGTGAGGAAACCCTCGAACAGCGCGCCTCCAACCTCGCACAGCGTGAGACGATGCTCATCTCTCGCGAGGAGGAGTTGACGGACTCGCGTGGCGACTTGGAGAGACTGAAGGAGGAGGCCAGATTCCGACTGGAGCAGGTTTCTGGCATCGACGTGAATGCGGCGAAGGCTGAGATGCTCTCCCAGGTGGAGGACGAAGCGAGGCGTGAGGCGATGATCGTCGTCCGGGATCTCGAGGTAAAGGCGAGGGAGGAGGCGGACCGCCGGGCTCGCCGCATTCTCGCCACGGCTATTCAACGGCTCGCTTCCGAGGTGGTCAGCGAGTCGACGGTCTCGGTCGTCGAGCTTCCGTCTGACGAGATGAAAGGGCGAATCATTGGACGAGACGGACGAAATATCCGTCACCTGGAATCAGTGACGGGCACCAATCTGATTGTGGACGACACGCCTGAGGCCGTCTCGGTCAGTTCTTTCGATCCGGTTCGGCGAGAGGTTGCCCGGATCACAGTCGAGCGTCTCGTTGCCGACGGACGCATCCATCCCGCATCGATCGAGGAGGCGTTCGAGAAGGCCAAGGACGAGGTTGAGCAAAGCATTCGCGATGCGGGTGAGTGGGCGCTGGTCGAGGTCGGTGTTTCGCGGCTGCACCCCGAGTTGGTGATTTTGATGGGCCGCCTCAAGTATCGGACGTCGTACGGGCAGAATGTGCTGAATCACCTGGTGGAAACTGCGCATTTGGCTTCGATGCTCGCCTCCGAACTCGGTATCGATCCGGCTCCGGTGAAACGGGCGGCGCTGCTACACGACATCGGCAAGGCGGTGACCCACGAGGTTGAGGGCTCACACGCGCTTATCGGCGCCGAGATTGCCCGCCGTTTCGATGAGGACCCGGCGGTGGTACACGGGATCGAAGCCCACCACAACGAGGTGGAGCCGAAGACGGTGCTGGCAGTGATCGTTCAGGCGGCGGATGCCGTCTCGGCAGCGCGGCCAGGTGCTCGAAGAGAGACGCTCGAGGGCTATGTCAAGCGGCTCGAGAAACTGGAGGGTATTGCACTCGAATTTGACGGCGTCAATGAGGTGTTCGCCTTGCAGGCCGGACGTGAAGTGAGAGTCATCGTGGACCCGGGAGATATCTCTGACCTGGAGTCAAGAGAGCTTTCACGTCAGATCGCCCGTAAGCTGGAGGAGGACCTCCAGTACCCGGGTCAGATTCAGGTGACTGTGATTCGGGAGTTTCGGGCGACCGATTACGCCCGCTGAGGCCAGAGCCAATGACTCAGACTGTCTTACTTCCGGAGCCGACGGTCCGCGAGCAGTCGCGGCGTCTTCCGACGCGAGTAGGCAAGCGCTATTTCATCCGCACATTTGGGTGTCAGATGAACGATCACGACTCTGAGCGGATCGCAGGGCTCCTCGAGCAGGACGGGATGACGGCGACGGATGGTTATGAGTCGGCGGACGTCGTCTACATCAATACCTGCACCATTCGGGAGAGCGCCGACAATCGTCTCTACGGCAATCTGGGGATGATCAAGGCGGTAAAGGACGTCAACCCCGACATGACGCTGGTGGTGGGCGGATGTGCGGCTCAGAAGGATCGGGACCTGATACGAGAGAGGGCGCCCTGGGTCGATGTGGTCATGGGCACCCACAATCTCGATCGGGTTCTCGACTTGATCGATCATTCGGAGGATTGGGGACCCATCACCGAGGTGGTCGATGAGTTGGCTGCAATGCCATCGTCATTGCCGGTTCGTCGCGAACTGGAGCACAGCGCCTGGGTGACCATCCAGGTCGGTTGTAACAACACATGCACCTTCTGCATTGTCCCTTCTGTGAGAGGCATTGAGATCTCTAGGCGTCCGGGCGACGTAGTCAGAGAGGTGGAGCAGCTTGCCGCCGATGGAGTGGTCGAGATCACGCTGCTCGGTCAGAACGTTGACACCTACGGTCGAGATCTGGCGATAGACGGCAGACGCAGGCCAATCTTTGGTGAGCTCCTCCGGCGGGTGGGTGCGGTTGAGGGTGTGGAGCGGGTCAGGTTCACCAGTCCCCATCCCAACGATTTTCGTGAGGACGTGGCCCTGGCTATGGCCGAGACCGAAAGTGTTTGCGAGCAGCTCCATTTTCCCCTGCAGTCCGGATCCGACAGCGTGTTGCGTGACATGCATCGTGGCTACAACCGTCGCAAATACATGAATCGCCTTGCAATGGCGCGAGAGATCATTCCAGGATTGGCGGTATCGACGGACATCATCGTCGGCTTTCCCGGCGAGACCGATGAGGATTTCGATCTCACCATCGAGGTCGTGGAGGAGGCTCGCTTTGCCCAGGCGTTCACATTCATCTTCTCCCCGCGCCCCGGTACTGCGGCGGCTCTGATGACCGAGACATTCGTGCCCGAAGAGGTGATCAAGGAGCGTTTCGCCCGGCTCATCGAGACCCAGGACCGGATCACCCGTGAGCTCAACGAGGACATGGTGGGCTCGACGTATCAGGTGCTGTCGGAGGGTCCTTCCAAAAAGCGTCCTGAGGCAGCAACGACCCGTACCCGCACGGGCAAGCTGGTCCATGTCGAGGGTGACTACGCCGCAGGCACTTTCTTCGACGCGCACATCGTGTCTGCCGCCCAGCATCATCTCGTGGGGAGTCCCGTCTGAGAACAGTGTTGGCGATCCTCGGCCCGACGGCGTCGGGGAAGACCGAGGTGGCCATCCGAGTAGCGGAGCGAATTGGCGCCGAGATCCTTTCGGTCGATTCGATGCAGGTCTACCGGGGCATGGATGTCGGCACCGCAAAGTCGAGCGTCACCGAGCGGCGGGGGATCAGACATCACATGATCGATGTGGTCGACCCTGAGTCGGAGTTTTCCGTCGCCGAGTTTCGCCAACAGGCGAGGCTGGTGATGGCCTCGGAGGATTCTCCACTGATCATCACCGGAGGATCGGGGCTTCATTTCCGGGCCCTCGTTGACCCGATGAGCTTTGGGCCGACCGACCCCGATCTGCACTCCGAGCTGGAGGGGATCCAACTATCCGAGCTCGTCGGAGAATTGACCTCGGCAGACGTCGACGCCGGACGCCAGGTCGACCTGGCGAACAGGCGCCGTGTTATCAGGGCGGTCGAAGTATTGCGTCTCAGCGGGGAGACTCCGACTGCCCGGGCGACCACTGTGGAAGCGGAGGAGCTTCGGAAGTACAGGCCGGAGGTCGACTTCACAGCTATCGGTCTGGACGCGGAGGATGCGACGGAGGCCCGGGTCGAGGAGCGTCTTGAGCGGATGAGGGAAGACGGTCTGACTGATGAGGTGAGAGGCCTTCTCGACCGCATGGGGAGGACGGCGCGTGGTGCGGTGGGATATAGAGAGCTTGCGGATCACATCGAGGGCAACTCGAGCGAAGACTACGCCTACCGGGTGTCCGCAGGTAACACCAAGAAGCTTGCCAGGAGACAGAGGACCTGGTTTCGGCGTGACCCGCGGATTCGCTGGATACCCTGGATAGAAGGTGTCGATGAGAGAACAGAGAGAGCACTGGAGGTGCTGAGTTGAGAAATCTGGCATTCACCAAGATGCAAGCTCTGGGCAACGATTTCCTCATATTGGACGGACCGATGGGGTTGTCACCCGGGGAGATAGCGGAGTTGTGCGATCGTCGCCTCGGCATCGGCGCCGACGGTGTGCTGGAGGTCAGCCGCACCGACTCGATCCGGATGAAATACTGGAACGCAGACGGAACTCCAGCGGAGATGTGTGGGAACGGGCTCCGCTGTGTCGCCCGCTACGTCTACGACAAGGGGTGGGCCAGAGACAGGAACTACCCGATCCAAACTCCGATCGGGGCCCGAGGAGTGAAAGTGCTCGACGATGCCGTGGAGGTCGAGATCGGCAGGGTCAAGGTCATCGGTCACACCGAGATCGATGGTGATCGCCTTCACTTGATCGACGCCGGGAATCCCCATGCGGTGGTCGTGGTCGACGACCCGGACTCGATCGATGTAGCGACGATCGGTCCACGTGTGGAGCGAGATCCCCAGTTCGAGGATGGCACCAATGTGGAGTTTGCCTCATTCAGTGATGGTCGTGTCGAAATGCGAGCCTGGGAGAGAGGCGTCGGGGAAACCCCTGCCTGTGGAACAGGGATGGTTGCCGCGGCCTTCGTGGCGACGAAGACTGACGGCTTCAAGGGCCCGATATCCGTGGGCACACGCGGCGGGGTGGGTCAGGTCGAGTTCAGAGAAGGGGTGGCCTGGCTGTGGGGCCCGGCCGAGTACGTCTTCAGGGGTAACGTCGGAGAACGCTGACCACCTTCCCAATGAGCTCGATGCCATCGGCGAAGACCATGGGCTCGTATTCGGGGTTCTCTGATTCGAGGATGACCTTGCCGTTCTTGCGTCGAAGTCTCTTGACGGTGGCTTCTTCGCCATCGACGAGGGCGGCGACGATCTCTCCATCGAGGGCGTCGGGTTGGCTGTGGACCGCCACGAGATCACCATCGTGTATGCCGGCGTCGATCATGGAGTCACCCTTGACCGCGAGCAAAAACACCGGCCCTTCGCCGACAAGCTCTGTCGGCAATGGAATCACACTCTCGACCTGCTCGGCGGCAAGGATGGGTGTGCCGGCCGCGATCCTGCCCAGTAGGGGGATATCGCGGATTCTGCTGTCGGTCATGGCCGGCGTCGGGTTGTCGAGAACCACGATCGCCCGCGGCTTGGAAGGATCCTTTCGGATAGCCCCTGCCGCGACGAGGGAGTTCAGGTGCGAGTGCACTGTCGAAGGCGAGTTGAGCCCGACGGCCTCGCCAATCTCCCGCACGGAGGGCGGGTAGCCCCGGCCGTTGACTGTTTCACGTATGTAGTCGAGCACTTGCTGTTGACGTTCGCTGAGCATCTGACTCCTCCATCGAACTGATGTTCTGTCAGCCTACCGGGTTGTGTCGGCAAAACCAAACACCTGTTCGACTTGACACCGAACAGGTGTTCGCTATTATATCGAACACACGTTCGTCACAGACGACGAGCGTCGTCCAACAACCAGCGGGCCCGATCAGGAGGGAGACAAATGCGACATACGGCCAAACGCCAGCTTTCCGTCCGGCTGTCGGTGTTTATTGCAGCCGTCTCCGCTGTCTTCCTTCTGATCGGAGGGGCTGCCGAGGCCGAGGGTCCACAGCCACCATCAGTCGAGTATGTCGTGACTCAGGGAGACACGCTGTGGGCGATTGCCACCGACCATGTGCTGCCCGGTGAGGATATCCGTCATCTCATCGCCGACATCCGTGAGGAAACCGGCATTCAGTCGAGTGCGATCTTCCCGGGTCAGATCCTTCTCATCCCACAGGGCTGATACCGGGACAATGGTTTACGCTGAGGTGATGCTCTGTCCCTCATGCGGTGCCACCGATACCCGTGTCATCGACAGTCGTCCTGCTGAGGGCGGCGGAGCGATCAGACGTCGTCGTCGGTGCGAAGTGTGTGACCATCGGTTCACCACGTATGAACGTTTGGAGCCCCAACTCGTGGTTCGCAAGAGAAACGGACGTCTGGAGGCTTTCTCGGCTCCCAAGCTCGCCTCCGGAGTGTCGGCTGCCTTGGCCGACCGGGAAGTTTCCGGCTCCGATGTGCAACATCTGGTGGCGGAGGTGGAGGCGTCCCTTCGCACCCGGGGCCCCCAGGTGACTTCAGAGGAGATCGGCCGGGAGGTTCTGGAGAGGCTCAAAGGACTCGACGAGGTTGCCAATCTGCGGTTCGCCTCGGTATACAAGGAGTTCCAGGATGCTGCCGACTTCGAAAGGGAAATGGCCGAATTGGATTCAGCCAACCAGTAGCTCGATCGTGGAAAGAGCCCTATCGATTCGCTTTTGGATGCTCGTCTGGACTTCAGACAGGCCCGAATAGAGCATCCCCTCGGCAACGGTCGTTCGTTTGCTGAGATCCTCCACAACAGTGATCGCTCCCGCCATGTCGTCTCTCCGGAGGGCGTCGAGGTATCTGGTTTGCAACGAGTCGAGATCGCCCGAAACCACCGCGAGCTCGGCGGTTACCGACGACAGGCTGCCGACGGGGAGGGCCGAACGAACCGAATCGAATCTCGCTTGCCACTCTCCAAACCTTCTGGCCGCCTCATCGAGAGCTATGAGGTTTGAGTCTGTTTCGAACGCTGGGGTAGCAAGGATAGGGATTACAGCAGCGCGGTATGCGTAGTTCGCTCCGAGTAGCCGCGAGGCGTCGAGAGCCTCACTAGCGGCATCGGCCGCTCTGGTCCGGGAGGCCGATTCGGAGGAAGGGAGCATCGCCGACGCCTCGAAGAGGTCGCGTGCATGGGCGTCCAGGGTGAGCAATGAGGCTATGACCGTGGCAGGGAACTGGCTCTGATCGAGAAGACTGTTGTTCAGTTCCGACGCCATGATGAGATCTGGTGAAAGGGCCGACGCACTGGCACGAACCTCGAGTATCGTCTCCGCAGCAAGTGCCACGGGCCGCTGGTAAAGCCACAGACCGAGGGCAACGATGCCAACAGCCATCAGGAGTATCACTGAAAGCAACCCCCAGCGAATCCGACCACGCAACAGTCGTGATCCGACTTCGGTGGGCTGCCAATCGGTGAAGGGGTCGACCATCGCCACGTTCTGCGACGTTTGTTGGGTGCCAACGATCAAGGGACGGGTTGGTGCGGCGGCCCAGGTGCTGGCGGTGCCCGGGTTGTCGATGAACCCCAGAGCTTCCATCGAGGCGATCCGGAAACGGGGACGAGGACGGGCCGTGGGTTCGGTAGTCTGAATTGTCGCCGTCATCGGGTTTGCTCGCTTACAGTCGCTTGGTCATCCCGCCCGATGCCCCACGACACCATGCAAGCTAAATTCAAACGCCTCGATAAACAAGTAACAATCCCCACAATTGCTCATATCGGCGATGCTGCGGCCGATCTTCAGTGTCGGGAGACTGTGACTTTGGAGCCGGGGAAAAGGGCCGCCGTTCCGACGGGTATCGCCGTCGCCATCCCCGATGGCTATGCGGGCTTCGTGTTGGCTCGCAGTGGGCATGCGATGCAATCTGGTATCAGCGTGGTCAACGGTCCCGGTCTGATCGACTCGGGATATCGCGGTGAGATCAGCGTGTTATTGATCAACCATGGTGAAGACGCGGTGATCTTTGAGACGGGTGATCGCATCGCACAGTTGGTGATCCTTGCCGTGCCGCATGTCGAGTGGGTCGAAGTTGACGAGCTCGACGAGACGGTGCGCGGTGCTGGCGGGTTTGGCTCGACCGGCGATTGAGCACCTTTGGTTGAAGGGTGGCGAGGTCTACAATGACGGCTGTCCTTTGCGGAAGTAGCTCAGCTGGCAGAGCGCAACCTTGCCAAGGTTGAGGTCGCGGGTTCGAATCCCGTCTTCCGCTCCAGTCGGTCGTGATGGCCGCCAAGTGGCGACGTGGCCGAGTGGTTAGGCGCGGGTCTGCAAAACCCGTCACACCGGTTCGATTCCGG
>CAXMMT010000056.1:0-48527 GCA_964194555.1 uncultured Boseongicola sp.
CGTGCTGCGAAATCCGACTTTCCACTAGACAGACTGTTAGTAGCACCCTTGAGACGCCTGTCACCATTGACAATTTTCGGGTGCGCAACCATCGCGCAACCCATCAATCGTCGGAATTTGCTCATAACCGGCCAGTTCCCCCGAAGGTCGCTCCAGATTTCCGGTGTTATCGTCCCGGGTGATCGGCCGGGAAGTATCGACCTACCAGGTAGCACCGATGGACGAAGGACTTGTATTGGGCATTTCTGGGATCATTGTCGGCATCGTTTTTATCGTCCAGGGCCGTAGGAATCCGCCACCGCCCATGAGGAGCGCAACAACCGGCCAGATGGTGCAAAGAAAATCGACAATGGTCCCTTCGGGCTTGATCGTCCTCGTGGCAAGCCTCAGCATCGTCTCTCTTTACATTTGGTGACGCCCCATGGATGCTTCTGACGATCCGAAGGGTTGCAACCATCAGCGCAACCCAACCGGATCGTCCGTATCTGCTCAGAACTGGCCGACTTCCTATAACATCGGCGGACAGTGGCCTTGATTCCCTGCCCTGAGTGCAACCGACAGATATCGAATGTCGCCGCCTCTTGCCCACACTGCGGATTTCCGATCAGGAAGCCGAGGGTACGCAACAGTGACTCTTCGACCGGCAATCGAAGATGTGCCACACCAGGGTGCAACTCCTGAGAACGTACGGCAACTTCTGCGATCGTCACCAGTCCATTGAGGCGAGTCGACGCATTCCTGGTGTGGTGGCGATGGCGATCGAGTGTCCTTACTGCCATTCCAAGGGAACGGTCAGAGAAACGACAACGAGGAAAGGGCTTAGCGGAGGCAAGCTGGCTGGAAGCATTCTGACTCTAGGGCTGTCTTTGCCCGTCACAGGATTACGCCACCAGCGGAGGGGAGGCCACTGCTCCAATTGCGGCTCAAAGTTCGCCCTCGAATGAGTCGAAACTGTCTAGAAGTGCGAGATCCTCTTGTGAGAGATTCCCTTCGAAGCACGGTCGAGCAGAGCAACGTGCGCTTCGGGGGAGAGTGTGCGAAATCCGACCACCTTCCATATGTCTCTAGTCATGAACGTAAACGTTGGTACGTAGTTCCGCAGAACTAAGGCACGACTCATGTCGAGACTGACTGGGTGCTGTACCTGGCTCAAAGCCCCACAGCCGCCATGCCGAGCTCGAGGTCGCTCTGCTCGACGTGGCAGAGCACCGGATCTTCGATTTCGCGGAGGAGGACCATTCGAATCCCCTCTCCGTCACGCTTCTTGTCGTGCCGTATCAGGTCCAGCACCCGAGCAGGGTCGAGACCGTCCACAGAGGTGGGAAGACCCATACGCTCAATCGTCGAGACAACCATCTCCAACCCGTCAAATCCTTGATTCGCCTCGGAGATATGTGAGGCGGCGATCATCCCCAAACCCACGCTCTCACCGTGCGACAGGGTTGACGCGTACTCGATGGCGTGTCCGATGGTGTGGCCATAGTTCAGATAGACGCGCTCTCCATCTTCTCTCTCGTCACGGGTGACAATGCCCGCTTTCACCCTGATGGCGCGTCGCACCACCTCGTCGAGGGGAGCGCTGACACCCTGGGAGACGAGCAAGGAACACAATTCTGAGTCTCCAACCAAACCGGTCTTGAACGCTTCAGCGAAACCCTCCCTCGACAGGGCTGCCGGTAGCGCCTCCATCACATCGGTGTCCACAACCACCAGGCTCGGATGCCAGATGACACCGACCAGGTTCTTGCCGCCCAGGTTCACACCGCTCTTCCCGCCTATGGACGCATCGACGGCGCCGAGCAACGTCGTTGGTATGTGGACCACTTCCACCCCGCGCATCCACGTGCCGGCGACAAAGCCAGCCAGGTCGGTGACCGTTCCCCCCCCGACTCCAATCACGGTGTCACCACGGGACAACCCGAACTTCGCGAAGGCCTCATAAACGGACTCGGCCACCCTCAAGGACTTGGCGTCCTCGCGATCGGGCAAACCGATGACCTCTGCGAGCAGGTCCTCAGATTTCAGCGAAGCGGCGATCTCGAGGGCCTTCGGAGTGACCACAGGCTGGGTGAGAATCGCAACGCGACGACGATCAGGACGTGTCGGAAGCAGAGGCGTGGGCATCCCCCTCCCGATGACCACCTCAGTGACTCCCGCGACCTTCAGGTCTTCCATATGTCCTCGATCTCCCTCGCCACATCCTCGACATCGATGGAATCGGTGGAGATTCGATGGGTGGCGACCTCGGTGTACAGAGACGAGCGCTGTTCAGCCAACTCAGAAAGGAACTCGAAGGTCCGGTCCTTCGAGGACACCAATCCCGGACGATCCAGAGTTGAAGCGAGACGTATCTCGAGAACCGTCGGTGAAGCCTCCAGCCAGACCACCTTTTCAGATTCAGCCAGAACGCGCCGGTTCTCCGCGTCGAGCACCACACCGCCACCGGTGGCGACAATCCCATCACTTCCGGCCAGGTTCACGAGAGCCACTTTCTCCACCTCACGAAACGCAGCCTCGCCAAGTGAGCCCCACAGTTGGGCAATCGAGCAACCCATGCGCTCCGCCACCGCCTGGTCGGTGTCCCTGAAGGGCACCGACAGACGAGAAGCTGCCATCTTGCCAGCGGTGGTCTTGCCCGATCCCATCATGCCAACCAGCCACAGAGTCATCCCGATGTTCGCAGGTCAACACTTGCCCGATGCCTGGCAACCGCGTCGGCAAACTCGGTAACCGTGTCACCTCCGAACTTGCGCTGGAACTCCGCGGCAAGCGAGAACGCCACCATTTGCTCTCCGACAACTCCCGCAGCAGGCACAGCACACACATCGGACCGCTCACGCACTGCCTGTGCCGGTTCCCCCGTCGTCATGTCGATGGTTCGCAATGGTTGCATGAGGGTCGAAATGGGTTTCATGGCGCCCCGCACCCGGATGACCTCGCCATTGCTGATGCCCCCCTCCACTCCTCCGGCGTGATTGGTTTCGCGCCCCACCCTCCCATCGACTCGCACGATCTCGTCGTGCGCCTTCGATCCCCGCAGGCCGGCCACTGCAAAACCGTCGCCCACCTCCACCCCCTTGATAGCCGGGATCGACATCAGCGCAGCCGCGAGAATTCCGTCGAGTCTTCGGTCGTAATGGACGTGGGAACCGATGCCCGCCGGCACATCGTATGCCACCACCTCAAACACCCCTCCGAGCGTATCTCGATCGTTGCGGGCCTGATCAATGGCTTCGATCATGCGTTCCGAGGCCTGTTCGTCGAGACAACGGACCTCGCTGGCATCGATCTTCGCCCCATCTTCGGGACCTGGGATCGGTCTGTCACTTTGCACCGGACCGATCGAGACCACATGGCTGATCACTGTCACGCCAACCGCGCTGAGCAGGCTTTTGGCCAGCACCCCGGCGATGGTGCGCGCTGCGGTCTCCCGTGCTGAGGCCCTTTCCAGGATATCGCGGGCATCTTGGGTGTCGTACTTGATCATTCCCGCAAGGTCGGCGTGACCGGGACGAGGACGGCTGATCTCCTTGCCGGCCTTGCCTGGTTCGGGGCTCATCACCTCACTCCACTTGGACCATTCTGAGTTTCGGATGAGAACCGAGACTGGCGAGCCAAGTGTCTCGCCGTGCCGGATACCTCCGAGGATCTCGAGATCATCGGTTTCAATAGCCATCCGCTTTCCGCGGCCGTATCCATGGCGGCGGCGTCCCAGCTCGAGGGCAAAATCGTCATGGGTGATCGATAAGCCCTTGGGGAGACCTTCGACGATCGCGACCAGCCCAGGTCCATGGGACTCACCGGCTGTGAGAAATCTGAGCATCAGGGGATGCTAGGTCGGTATCGGGAAGGCACCGATCCCGGCCAACACTATGGCCAGCCAGGCACCGATGATCATCGGAGGTCCGTAGGGCAACTCGGTCTTCATCTTCGCCGCTCCGAAAGCCATCATCCCAATGGCGATGACCCCGCCGATCAGCGCTGTGGCAAAGACCGCCCAGCCAAGCGTTCCCCAAGAGACGTAGGCTGCGAACAGACCAAGTTGAGGAGTCAATTTTACGTCGCCCGCGCCAAAACCCCGTCCCCGAACCAGAAGCCAGAGAGCGGTGGCGCCGGCGAAATAGGCCGCCGCTCCGGCCAGGCCTCGCCAGAGAGAGTCGAGATCTCCGTCGAGAAGGGCGGTCACCCCAAGGCCCGCAGCCAGGATCGCCGAACCTCTGAGATTGAGACGATCCACGATCCGAAACTCCTCCAGATCGGTGACAAGGAGGGCCATGCTCAGCATGAGAAATCCGACATAAGAGATCAGTGTCCAGCTGATCCCCACGGCGTTGACGAAACCTATGGCAACGAGTGCCGACACGATCGCCACGAATGGCTCCCTGCTGAGACTCCGTCCGCATTGTGGGCACCTGAGCCTGAGCCAGCCGCGACCGTAGGCGCACTTGGGGCAGGTCCCGGCAAACGGACGCAGCAGACGGTCCTCGGTGAGACCCTGAATTGCGAGGTCGTGTGCGGCCAAACCGAGGCCAAAACCAAGAAGTCCGACGATGACAACCGTCATCGTCGGAGCAACCTAGCTGGTTAGGCGTCGCCTGAGGTGTCTCTCATGGCACCCATGCGACGTCGACGGAGCAGCCCATAGCCCTCTTCTTCTCCCTCTTTCTCGTCACTCGAGCCATCGAGTTCGGAGAAGACCTTCTCGAGAAAGGCTTCGGTGTCGTCCTCAACCTCGTCTTCCTCACCGACTACGGGAACCTGTGACAGGTCCTCTTTGACCACGGCCGCAGGCTCCTTTGAGGCTCCCGGTGCGAACGCCCCAAAGATCGAAGTCGTCTCGACCTCGGATACTTCATCCTTCGGTGCTTCGTCCGACTCGGCGGCGGGGGCTTCTTCGGAGGGGGTGGCCTGTTCACCGTCTTCAGCCTCAGGCTCCTCCCACCATGATTCGTCGGGATCGAGATCCTCATCGGAGTCCTCGGAGACCGCCTCGGCGTCACTGAAAGACTGCATGCTTCCAGCCGGTGTATGTACTTCTGGCACTGAGTCAGCCTCCGGAACAACGAGAAGATCCTCGTCGATGAGGCCGGCGGCGATTCTCGCCGTCCAGAAATCGGTGCTGCCAAGCTGGCCGGCGATCGTGACAACGCTCGAACCCGATCCGATCTCGCTGAGAACGCGCCAGGCATCCCGATCGATGCTGACTTCGGACCGCTCCCCAAGATCTCGGGAGAAACTCATGACCTCATCGAGATCGGGAACAGTCTGTGAGACCTCAGCCCAGTCTGTGAGTCGTTGCTTGGAGTCATCGATGATCGCTTCGAGGTCGAATGGCTCGGGACTGGCGTAAGGCGTCTCGGCGTCCTCTTCAACCTCGAAGGAATCCCCATTCAATCCAAGTTGGTAAATACTCTCAACTGTCATCTCTCTAAGGAGGTCAACGATGGTGCCAGCACTGATCTCGACGTCGGAAGTGAGGGTCCCCCCTCCGGACTCGACGCTCGCCAGGATGTCCTCATCCACCAGGCCCGACTTGACCAGATAGCGATGCATGCCCTCGTCATTGAAGGTGGTAGCCAGTGCCAACCCACCTTTGGTCACGAATATGCGCCCGCGCACATTCTGGCCTCGGACGTCGACCGAGCCCTTTTGGCTCGACCGGGTGAGCAGACGAAGCACCTCGTCCAGCGATACAAATCCCAAATTCCCAGAAAGAGACACCTTCAGCTCCTTGCTTTCGAAAAGCCTCTTTTCCATTTCGGCCCTAAATCAGTAGCTCTTTAGACGTTTCTTGCAATTTCGGCCAATACGGCGAAGTCTACGCTCTCTCCGGTCCACCAACGGAAGGACAACGCTGCTTGTCGGGCCAGGAACTCGATCCCGTCAATTGTTGGCATCCCCTCTCCCATGGCCATCGAGGTTGCACCGGTGGTTGTGTCGGAATAGGGCAGATCGACAAGAGCCCCGCCCAATTCGACTATTCCCTCCGGAAGACGCTCACCCGACATTCCCAAAGGTGTTGCGTTGACTACCACAGCGCCGGCGACACTTGCTCCCCAGGGGATGACACTCACCGAGTCAAACGTGTCGGCCAATGCATGTGCCGTTCCGGCGTTTCGTGCGGACAGGTAGGCATTTCTTCCTCTCGTAGCGGCCAGCGCCGCCGCCGCAGATCCTCCAGCGCCCAAGACCAGGACACTGCTGAGGCACTCGAATCCCCCACTCTCGAATATCTCTCTGAACACGACAGCATCGGTCGACTGGGCCAAAACCAGACCGTCTTCGCCTCTCTTCATGGTGTTGATCGAGCCTGCCAGTCGGGCTTGCGGCGTAGTGACATCGGCAAGCTCAAAAGCAGTGCGCTTCAGCGGCATCGTGACGTTCATACCGTCGATATCGCCTGACCGCAGATCTGCGAGAGCCTCCTCGAGGATCTGCTGGTCGGCAGTAATAGCCTTGTACTCACCGCTGAGACCGGTAAGCCTCAGGGCTTCGGCGTGAATCGCCGGTGAGAGTGAGTGCGCAACAGGATCACCCAGAAGCGCGAATCGATAGAACTGACTCATCTAGTACCAGTAAACCAGGAGCACTAGGGCAGAACGCCGTCTTCTCTGGCCTGGTTCACGTTGTTGATGTGCTCATCGAGGGTTCTGGCAAACACATGACTGCCATCGAGGTTGGATAGCACGTAGTAGAAGAACTCCGTTACCTCAGGTGAGGCGGCGGCAACAAGGGATGCCCTGCCGGGAGATGCGATCGGAGTTGGTGGCAGCCCGGCGATCACATAGGTGTTGTATGGCGAGTCCACCGTCCGGTCGAAAAGGGTCACGTCTCTGGTGCCCAGGGCGTAAAGCACGGTGGCATCGATATCGAGTTTCATCCCCTCGGCAAGTCGATTGTGAATCACGCTGGAGACCACGGCACGCTCATCATCCAGTGCCACCTCAGTCTCGATCAGAGAAGCGAGGGTGATCCCTTCGTATTCGGTGTACCCGAGAGCCTTCCAATCCGACCAGTCGATGCTGTTCACTCGCTGCTCCATTGTTGAAGCCATCCTTTGCAGAATCGACTCTGGGGTCGCAGACCTCGTGAATTCGTAGGTATCAGGAAAGAGCAGACCCTCCCAGTCGGACAAGCCGGGCTCTGGGGGCATCTCACGAAGCGAGCTGACCACATCACCACCGAGAAGGGCTTCCTCGAAATTCGAGTATTCGTGTGGTGTCGTCTCGGCAAGGGCGACGAATATCTCCTCGACGCGAAGACCTTCGATCACAGTGACTCTGTAGACGGCCGGGGCGGGACCGGCAACGAGAATGGCAACCACTTCGCCGGGATCCATCAGAGTTGTGAGAGCGTAAGTGCCGGCCTGCAGTCGCTGCGCCGCGTCGACATTGCGAACGGCCACCTCAAATTCGAGGGCGGAGTGCACGACTCCCTGCGCAGCGAGTGCCGCACCGATGTCCTGACCGGACGAGCCGCTGGTGATCACAACCTCAACTGGCTGCCCGGGCTCCACATCGACGGGACTGCTCGTCCCCTCATCCGGACCGAGAGCAACCCCTACTTGACGACCGAGATAAGAGGCGACACCGATCACCGAGACGGCGGCCAGGGCCACCATGGCGATGGCCAAACCGATCTTGAGAATCCTTGCCCAGATGGGCTGGCTGGGTACGGGCTCGAAAGTCATGTCTAGATGTCCGACGTATCAGCCGGTTTCGTAGTTCCCGTCTGCGGCTCCCACGTCGAGATAATCCTGAAGGATGATGGCGGCCGCGACCTTGTCCACCGTTTCACGTCGTTGCCTTCTTTTCATTCCTGATTGGAGCAAAACGTCCTCTGCCAACTTCGAGGTGAAACGTTCGTCGAGGTACTCAACAGGAATCCCCGTTGCATCCAGAAGCTCTTTGCCCAGGGCCCGGGCGCCGACGGCTGAAACGCCCTCCTCCCCGCTGAGCCCTGTTGGGAGACCGACGATCACCATTTTGATCGTGTATTCCTCATGAAGATCTCGAACCCGCCTAACGACGACGTCCCGCGGCACGACTTCCAGAGGACGTGCCGTGAGCCCGAGCCCGTCACTGATGGCCAGCCCCACTCGTTTTGTCCCGTAGTCGACGCCGAGATATCGAGTCACAGTTCGGCCAGAGCTCGGCTGGCCTCCGTCCTGGCCTTCTCCAGAGCGGCACCGAGTTGGCTGCCATTAGGGCCACCCGCCTGTGCGAGCTCGGGGTCTCTCGATCCCCCGCCACCTAGCTCTCGTGCTGCGTCGCCTATCAGATCAGCCGCAGAAATGCCTTTGTCGATCAGATCCTTGGACACAACCGCCACCAGAGCCCCCTTGGCACCAGCGGCTGAGCCAACCACGACCACGCTGGACCCGGCCAGCCGGTCCCGGACCCCGAGAGCGAGCTCGCGCAACTCGTTGGCGTTGATCTCACCAACGTCTGCAATCACGAGGTCCGACTCGCCAATCCTGTCTGCTTCCGCTGCGAGCTCCTCGGCCACCGAACCCTGCCGTTTTGCGCGAATAGCGGCGAGGTCCTTCTCCAACCCGGCGACCTTGTCAAGCAGTTGTGAGAGACGACCTGGCACATCGCCGGGCTGGACCTTCAAGAGATGACCCGCCTTGGAGAGAGTCTTCCGGACCGAAGCAAGGTGGTCATATGCAGTCATGCCAGTCAACGCTTCGACCCGCCGGATGTTGGATCCGATCGAAGATTCGGACACAAGCACCAGCGGGCCGACCTGGCCCGACGTCGATGTGTGCGTTCCGCCACAGAACTCTGTGCTGAACTCGCCGACTTTGACTACCCGGACCGACTCCCCATATTTATCGCCAAAGAAGGCAAGGGCCCCCATCTTCTCGGCGTCTTCCTTGGAGGTCACGGTGGTGGTGACTCCACTGTTGGCGACTAGCCGAACATTGACTTCTGATTCGACCTGTGCGAGTTCTTGCGGCGCAACCTGGGAGAAATGGGAGAAGTCGAAGCGAATACGACCTGGCTCCACTTGGGATCCGGCCTGGACAGCATGCTCGCCGAGGACGTCCCGCAACGCCCAGTGGAGGATGTGGGTGCCGGTGTGGCTTTTGCGGATCGCCTCTCTTCGAGGGCTGTCGATGGCCGAGCGCACGGCTTGACCGATTATGAGATAGCCCTTGGTGACTCTGGCGCGATGACCTGCCAGACCCTGAATCGCATGCTGAGTGTCAACGACTACCGCCGATCCAGTCTCTGTCTCGATGGTCCCTTGGTCGCCGACCTGGCCTCCTGCCTCGGCATAGAACGGTGTTTTGTCGAGAAAGATCTCCACCTCCTGACCCTCCTCGACCCGCTCCGCTGTTTCGTTATCGACAACCATCGAGAGAAGAACCCCATCGGAGGCCTCGAAGTCGTAGCCGACGAATTCGGTCAATCCTTCGGCATCCAGGACCCCGCGATAGGCAGGCGCGGCATCGGCCGCGTCACTTCCTTTCCACGCGGCGCGCGCTCGCTCTCTTTGAGCCGACATCTCCACTTCGAAACCCTCCAGGTCCACTCCAACTCCACGCTCTAATGCAATTTCCTTCGTGAGATCTATGGGGAATCCGAAGGTGTCATGCAGCTTGAAGGCTGCCAGCCCACTCAGTCGCGTTTTACCATCAGACAACTCCGTGTCGAGCAATTGGTGCCCTGAGTCGAGAGTCCTTCTGAACTTCTCCTCCTCACGGGTGACCACATCGAGGATGAAGTCTTTCTTCTCTGCGATGTTGGGATAGGCATCTCCCATGACCTCGATCGTCGAGTCGACCAGTTGGGGAACAATCAGACCTTCACCGCCGTATTGCCACGCGTGACGAACTGCACGTCGAAGAACTCGTCTCAAGACATACCCACGTCCGTCGTTGGATGGCACCACGCCATCGCCGATCAGGAACGTGACTGCTCGGCCGTGGTCCGCCAGGATTCGAAGAGATACGTCCGATCCCTCACTCGCCCCATATTCGAGACTGGTGTATCTCTCGGCGGACCGGAGGACATGACGCGTGGTATCAATGTCAAATACCGACGGCACATCCTGGAGAACTGCGGCTATCCGATCGAGGCCCATCCCGGTGTCGATGTTCTTGGCAGGAAGGTCGCCGACGACGTGATACGGCTCATCCTGGATGTTCTGCATGAACACCAGATTCCAGATTTCTATGTAGCGGTCTTCGTCGCCGACTATGGGGCCGCCGGGATCGCCATACTCCTCGCCCCGATCCCAAAAGATCTCTGAGCTGGGACCACACGGACCGGGTACACCCATCTGCCAGAAGTTGTCTTTGCCGCCGCGTTGCACCTTGTCTGCCGGGACCCCGACACCGTCGATCCAGATTTGGGCAGCCTCGTCGTCTGTCTCGTGAACCGTGAACCACATCCGCTCAGGATCCAACCCCAGCCCATCGGTACAGAACTCGTAGCTCCAGGGAATCGCCTTCTCCTTGAAATAGTCGCCGAAGCTGAAGTTGCCCATCATCTCGAAGAAGGAGAGATGACGCTTGGTCGTGCCGATGATGTCGATGTCGATGGTGCGCACACACTTCTGGACAGAGACCGCCCTCAGCCACGGTGCCTCCTCCTCGCCCAGAAAGTAGGGCTTGAAAGGAACCATGCCGGCGTTGGTCATCAGCAGCGTCGGATCCACCGGGATCAACGATGCCGACGGACGTACCACGTGCTCGCGCTCGGCAAAGAAACTCGTGAAGGCCTCGCGAAGCTGATTGCTATCCATGAAAGCCACTGGTGTCGCTGATGAGAGCGAGAGTAACGATCTCCCCTTGGTTACTCGCTCTCTTCAGAGCCGTCTTCATCTGGGTTTTCGCGACGTAGTTTCGATTCTCTGCTCAGTTCGACGCCAAGCTCGGCGAGCTGGTCCTCCTCGACCCAGGTTGGTGCGCCGGTCATCGGGTCGAGCCCGGTTTGTGTCTTGGGAAATGGAATGACCTCACGAATCGAGGTCTCGTTCTGAAGCACCATCACCAGCCGGTCGACACCAAAGGCAAATCCTCCATGAGGAGGGGTCCCGTACTCCAGCGCCTCGAGGAACCAGCCGAAACGCCGCTCGGCGGTCTCTCCGTCTATCCCCAAGATCTCAAAGACCTGCCTTTGCACTTTGGGATCGTGGATCCTCATCGAACCGCTACCCAGCTCCACGCCGTTGAGAACAGCGTCGTAGGCGTTGGAGATGGCGTTTGCAGGGTCGTTAGCCATCTCATCAATCGATGTCGGCGACGTGAACGGATGGTGGGAGAAGGTGATGGCACCTTCCTGGTCTTCCTCGAACAAGGGGAAATCGACCACCCACAGAAAGGCAAGATCGTCATGAGTTTTCGGTCTACCAAGATCAAGACGGAGGCCACCCAGGACCCCGACGGTGGTGCGCCACCGATCCGCGGCAATCAGAAGAACATCGCCGGCAGAGACTTCCATTCGGGATTTGATGCCTTCGATTTCGGCATTGTCCAGGAACTTGGCCACCGGCGAGCGAATCGAGCCATCGTCTTGGGCGACCATCCAAACCAGTCCCCTGGCGCCCAGCTCCTTGGCTCGGTCCGTCATGGCGTCTGCTCGGGCACGGGACCACTCCTGAGCCCCGGCGTTGATTCCTCGAACGGTGCCTCCAGCCTCCAGGGCATTTCTGAAGACACCAAACTCCGTGTTCGGGAACAGGTCGGACAGGTCGACTATCTCCATGCCGAACCTCATGTCTGGTTTGTCGGAGCCATAACGATCCATTGCCTCGTGCCAGGTGAGACGGAGAAACGGAAGTGGCACGTCGACTCCGCGAATCTCGCGGGTGACCGCGGCCAGAACCACCTCAATGGTCTCCAGCACATCATCTCGATCCCAGAACGAGCCCTCGAGATCTAGCTGGGTGAACTCGAGCTGACGGTCGGAACGGAAATCCTCATCGCGATAACAGCGGGCAATCTGGAAGTAGCGCTCCACGCCGGCGATCATCAACAACTGCTTGAAGAGCTGTGGCGACTGCGGCAGCGCGTAGAACTCCCCAGGGCGCAGCCGGGAGGGCACGAGCATGTCCCTCGCCCCCTCCGGTGTCGAGTTGATCAGGGTCGGTGTCTCTACCTCGAGAAACCCCATATCGTCGAGTGTCCGCCTGATCACCGCCGTCGCTCTGGATCTGGCCTTGAGATTGGCCGCCATTCGGGGCCGTCGCAGATCGAGATAACGATGCCGCAGTCGCACGGCCTCGTCGACATCAGTGCGGTCATCGATCATGAACGGCAACGTCTTGGCGGGCGCCAGGACCTCGATCTCGCCAACACCGATCTCGATTTTTCCTGTTGGGAGATCCGGGTTCTCGGTTCCGGCCGGACGGGAGCGAACCTCACCTGTCACACGAACGCAATACTCCATCTTCAGATCGGCAACCGTCGGGTGCTCCGCCGGGTCGGCGACCACCTGAACGAGGCCGGTGGCGTCTCTCACGTCGAAAAAGGAGACACCCCCATGGTCGCGTCGACGCTGGACCCAGCCGGCGATGACGACTTCACTCCCGATGTCCGCCTCGGAGACCGCCCCCGCGCCATGAGACCTGATCACGTTTGTCCTCTGAGCCAATCCGAAACCTCCTCGAGTGCCACATCCCGCCGATCAGTGTCTGTTTGGACGTCGATTGGCCGGCCCTTCCCTTTCCAGACAAGGATGATCGTCGCATTGATGCGGCGAGCCGCCCGAAACTGCGCCTTCACCGATCGGCCTTCGCTGTCGAAATCGACATCGATACCGTCCCTACGGAGAAATGAGGCAACCCAAAGGGCCTCTTCGGGGCCCGTCTCAGATACGAGATAGGCCTCCAGGTACTTCCTGTCCCCCTCAGCGACGGCAAGCGCGATCCTGTCGACGCCCAGAGCAAAACCGACACCTGGCGTTGGACGCCCGCCAAGCGTCTCGGCCAAACCGTCATATCGACCGCCACCACCGACGGCATTCTGAGCAGCGTCCAACCGGCGGCCTATGTATTCGAACGTCGTCCGCGTGTAGTAGTCGAGACCTCTCACCAGGCCATGATCCTCGGTGAAGGGGACATCTAGACTCTGCAGCAAGGCCTTGACGGATTGGAAATGCCCGGAACACGCGTCACACAGATGGTCGACCATCCGTGGCACGTCGATCAGGGCCGATTGGTCCGCCTTCGAGTCGAGCACCCGTAGAGGATTCACATCGATGAGATCTACCGCGTCTTCACTGAGCTCGCCTTTCTTGCCACCCAGATAGCCGCGAAGCACATCCACGTAACCGGGGCGACACTCGGAATCTCCCAATGAGTTGATCAACAATTCCAGGTCGGGGACCCCTGTGGAGTCTAGATAGCGGTAACCCAGCTCCACCACCTCGGCGTCGGCGGCAGGACTCTCCACATCGAGATACTCCACCCCGACCTGCCAGAACTGGCGACGCCGTCCCGCCTGCGGTCGCTCATATCGAAAGAAGGGGCCCGAGTAGGCGCCCTTCCACACACCCTGATGCCCCGAATTGAGATAAGCCCTGACAACACCGGCGGTTCCTTCGGGGCGAAGGGTCACCGACCTCCCTCCCCGATCCTCAAACGTGTACATCTGCTTGGTGACAACCTCGGTGGACTCACCGACGCCGCGTTGGAACAACTCCGTCGACTCCAGGATCGGGGTCATGACGAGGGGAAACCCATAACGCGCCGACCATTCATCCCAGAGACTCAGCACCTCGCGCCAGGTCTGCGATTGCGGCGCCATCAAGTCGTCGGTGCCCTTTGGAGGCTGAAAGCTCATGAGGAAGCCAGGTTACCGGCCAGCCCCGACGATCAGAGTTCTGCTCTAGTGGTCTGTCGCTCAATTGATGCCGCGGTGTCACCGAGTCATCGGCGCCATCTGGCCAGGACACACAACGAAGGCGCATCCTTAGCTGCGTCAAGGCGGAGGACGCCGCCAGCGGCGTCGAGGGCCGGTGAGACCGCGTAGCCATCTGGGCGATGGGCCACTAGAGCCACTCGTGACGGAAAGGGTTGGTACGTCTTTCCCTGCCGATCGTTGTTTCCGGTCCGTGACCGGGCAGAACCCGAACATCGTCGCCGAGTGTCATCACCTCGGTCCGCATCGAGTTGGAGAGAGCGACGTGGGAACCACCCGGCAGATCCGTGCGCCCGATCGAGCCGGCAAACAACTGATCACCGGAGAACAAGACGCCTTCGCCATCCTCGTAGAAACAGCAGTGACCGGGAGTGTGTCCCGGCGTTTGTCGGACCTCGAGGGAAAGACCCGCCAACTCAATTACCTGACCGTGGTAGAGGGGCTCCATCTTCTCAGGCAGCCCGAACTCCCCGGGTGGAGTCATGCCGAAGAGAGCCTGCAACTGCTCGGTCGGGTGCAAGGTCAAGAAGTCATCATCGGGGTGAACATAGGTCGGGGCCCCGGTCTCCGAGGCGAGCCATCCGGCCCCACCGGTGTGATCGACATGGCCGTGTGTCAGAAAGATGCCCACCACGGCAATATCTATGGATGCCAGGTACTCCCCGATCACCTCAGGATCCGGAGGCGCGTCGATGACGATCGCCTGCCCGCGAGGCTCATCCGCGACAACCCAGGCATTGGTCTGTGCCACCCAGGCAGGGATCTGTTTGATCCCCAACTCAGTCGGCCGCCGGGTCGTTGGCCAGTCGAAACGCTGCAAAGACGCCGTCGACGCCGCGCAGGTCGGCAAGAAGTCGTGCCAGCTGTCCTGGGTCGGAAAGCTCAATCTCGTACTTGAGGACAGCAACCCTTCCCTCCCCGACGGCGGTCGAGGACGCCGTGATGTTGCCTCCAGTGTCGGAGACGAGCGCCGTCACATCACCGAGCAGGCGGGTGCGATCCAAAGCCTCCACCTGAATCCAAACCACGAAGGCGCCGCTGTCACCACTTGGCCAACTCACTTCGACCGTGCGCTCGCGTCGACCGGCCAAATAGGACACGTTGGTGCAGTCGGCACGATGGACCGACACTCCGCGGCCAACGGTCACGTAGCCCACAATCGGGTCGCCGGGAACAGGGGAGCAACATCGTGCCAGATGGACGAGCATGTCGTCCTGACCCTCGACCACAACATCGGCTGCCTCGGACGGCCCTTTCCTGCGGGGCGGGCGAAACAGGTCGTCTCCCGTTTCGGGCGCCAGACGCCGACGAAGCCTGACTGCCATGGAGTCGAGGGAGACATTGCCCTCCCCGAGTGCCGCGGTGAGCGCCTCGGCATCCTTCAGACCGAACTCGATGGCGATCTCCAACAGATACGAATCACGCTCGCCAGACGCGAGATCGGGGGCCTCTTTCTTGAATAGCGTCTGTATGAGATCTTTGCCGTCGGCAAGAGCCTGGTCGCGACGCTCCCTCTGGAACCAGTGCTTGATCTTGGCCTTCGCCTTGCCGGTGCGAACGAAGTTGAGCCAATCACGACTGGGGCCTGAATCAGGCGAGTTGGAAGTCAGAACCTCAACAATGTCTCCGGACTCGAGTTTCGTCGACAGAGAGACGAGACGTCCATTGACCCTGGCGCCCACGCAGCGATCTCCCACCTCGGTGTGAACCGCGTAGGCGAGATCGACTGCGGTGGAGCCCCTCGGCATCTCCTTGACATCGCCACCGGGAGTGAGAACGAAGACCTCATCCTGGTAGAGGTCCAGTTTCAGGTTGGCCAGAAATTCCTCGGGATCCTCTTCGAACGCGGGTACCTCGAGGGCCACTTGCTCACCGATGTCACCCTCCTTGTACCGCCAGTGGGCTGCGATCCCCGCTTCGGCGCGATTGTGCATTTCTTCGGTACGGATCTGCACCTCGAGGGGCTTGCCGTCCGGCCCGATCACGGTGGTGTGGAGTGACTGATAGAGGTTGATCTTGGGCATTGCGATGTAATCCTTGAATCGCCCCGTAACCGGCACCCAGTGACTGTGAACGAGGCCGAGCGCCGCATAGCTGTCACGTGTCGTCCGGGTAACCACCCGGATGCCTATCAAATCATGGATGTCTTCGAACGGTCTGTTCTGCTCGATCATCTTCCGGTAGATCGAATACTGATGCTTGGGTCGTCCGGTGACCTCCGCCTCTATTCCGGCGTCGCCGAGCAATCCGCCGAACTCGACCACCATCTTCTCGATGAATGCCTCCCGCTCTGGGGCGGCCTCAGCGAGTTTCGCCTGAATCTCCGCGTTCGGTCCGGGATAGAGAATCGCGAAACAGCGATCCTCGAACTCGTGCTTGATCTCCTGGACGCCCAGCCGGTGAGCCAGCGGGGCGTACACATCGAGGGTCTCACGGGCGACTCTGGTCTGCTTCTCCTCGGGTAGCGCGTAGACCGTTCGCATGTTGTGAAGCCTGTCGAACAGCTTGATGATCAAGACCCGTACGTCCTGTGCCATGGCCACGACCATCTTTCGAATCGTTGCCGCCTGAGCCTGCTCTCGATTGGAGTATCTGACCCGGTCCAACTTGGTGACGCCGTCGATCAAGCGGGCTATCTCCTCACCGAACTCCGCCGAGAGCTGCTCCAGGGTGAGATCGGTGTCCTCCACCGTGTCGTGAAGGAACGCCGCGGCGATGGTCTCGGTGTCCAGCCCGTAATGGGCGAGAAGGAAGGCGACCGTCAGCGGGTGGGATATGTAGGGGTCACCGGTTTTGCGGTACTGCCCGGCGTGAGCTTCCTTGGCCACATCATGGGCTCGTCGAAGCAACTCTATGTCGCCGTTCGGATGGCGGGCACGGAACGCATCGAGGACATCGACCAGTTTGGCCGGAGCCCCCTTGTCAGTCGTATCGAACGAGGGCATGTAATGGAACCCCGTCGAGTTTTTCGACCCCACCCAGAAAAGCCAGTTCGATGAAAACGGCAATACCGACAACTTCGGCGCCCACCGCACGAAGAAGACGAACGGCTGCGGCCGCGGTGCCTCCGGTGGCTATCACGTCATCCACCACCAGAACCTTCTCCCCTTGGGTTACTGAGTCTATGTGGACCTCGAGCGCATCCGTCCCGTACTCGAGGGCGTAATCCTCGCGCATGGTCTCATGGGGGAGTTTCCCGGGCTTCCTGACCGGAATGAATCCGGCTCCCAGACGATCGGCGACCGGTGTGGCCAGGGTGAAACCGCGAGCCTCGATGCCGGCAACCTTGGTGACTCCGGACCCCTTGTGCGGTTCTGCGAGGGCGTCCACCAGGACGGAGAGTGCCTTCCCGTCACCAAGAACAGGGGTGATGTCCTTGAAAACAACCCCCGGTTCGGGAAAGTCCGGGATATCGCGAATGAGAGAGATGAGGCGGTCCACACACATGAGTCTACGACCGGATCAGCGCATTCCCGCCTTAGGACGCCCCGAAGCCCTCCTCGCTCGCTCCTCCCACTCGGGCTCCTTCTCTTTCCAGGTGGCGAGAATGGGAGCAGCAACGAATATCGACGAGTAGGTACCCGCTGCAATTCCAACAAACAGAGCGAGCGCGAAGTCACGCAATGTCGGGGCACCAAGGATGACCGAGCCGACTAACAAGATGCTTCCAACCGGCAGCAGCGAGGTCAGCGAAGTCGCCAGGGACCTTGCCAGCACAGAATTCATGGCCTTGTTGACGATGCCGGAGTAGGACTCTTTCTCCTCGAGTTCGACGAGTTCCTCCACTTTGTCGAAGACGACCACCGTGTCATACAAGGAGTACCCGAGTATCACCAGGATGGCAACCATCGTTGCCGGAGTCACCGGGAAACCGGAGAGCGCATAGACCCCGAGCGTTATCACGAGGTCATGGATAAGAGCGACAAGACCGGCGCCTGCCATCTTGAACTCCAGACGCCAACTGATGAAGAGAACAACGGCGCCGAGAAACACCCCCAGAGCGATGAGGGCTCGTCTGGCTACTAGGGCGCCGAATGATGGACCTACCGCCTCGATAGAGATGTCCACCCGGTCGCTGCCGGTCACCGACGCGAGGGCGTCGACCGCCTCGTTCTCAGTTGCCAGATCGAGGACCGGGGTAGCTACCCGAACAGCCTCACCTTCGTTGAGCAACTGGATGGTGGCTTCATCCACACCAACAACCCCGAGCGCGGTTCGTATCTCAGGTACGTCGGCGCCGGCAGGATTAGGCGCCTGCATTCCTAGTCCACCGACGAACTCGATTCCGAGATTGAGCTGGCGGATGCCGAGGCTGCCAAGAGCAATCACGAGAAGCACCGCTGAGATGGTGAACCATCGCCTGCGGTTGCCCACGAAGTTGATCTCCGTTTCGCCCCTGTTCAACCGACTCCAGGTACTCACCGTGAGGCCCCCTTGATGCTGAACCACCCACCGGAACCCAGGGAGGTGCCTGCCAGAATTCCCACAGCGCGGCGGGTGTACACCTTGGCAATTATCAGGTCGAGGACCGTGGCCAGACCCAGTGCCAGAGCAAAACCCTTGACCGCTCCAACGGCGAGGAGCCACAACAACACGGCTGCCAGCAACGAAACGGTATCGGCGGTGAGGATGGTCCGGTAGGCGAGCCGAAACCCCTCCTCGGCTGCCTCGTCCATCTCGTAGCCCTCGCGGACCTTCTCTTTGAGCCGTTCATAGAAAACGATGTAACTGTCGGTGGTGATTCCGATCGAGACGATGATCCCGGTGATACCCGCCAGAGTCAGTGTCAAACCCTGGAACTCACCGAGCAGGCCAAAAAGCATGAGCAGAAGAGAGCCGAAAACGGTGAGGCCGACTATTGCCAGCAGACCCAACGACCGATAAATGAGGATCAACACGATGGCGACCAGTGCGAGTCCGAGCAACCCGGCGATGATTCCGGCCTGAAGCGAGTCACTCCCCAGCGTGGCCGAGATCTTCTGGACTGCCGAGATCTCGAACGCGACCGGCAGCGATCCGTAGCGAAGAACGACAGCAAGGTCGTTGGCGGCCTGCTGCGAATCCGCGCCGGTTCCGACCGAAATCGAGGCGCGTCCACCGGTGATTCCGCCTTCGGGGATCACCTGAGGTGCCGAGATCACCAAACCGTCGAGAACAATCGCGATTAGTCGTCGCGGGTCTCCCAGCGGATAGGTCGCAGCCTCCGCTGTCATTTGCGCGAAGAGGACGGCGCCCTCACTGGTCAGGTCGAGGCTGACCGCCCAGCTAGCCGATTGGGTATCGAAAACAGGGACGGCATCGGCAACATCCTCACCGACCATGCCGGCCGGGCCCACAAACAAGACCTGAGATCCGAACTCGGCCGGATAGAGGAGAAAGGCGTCGTCATGGATGTCGTCGTTGATGGTGAGTCCGGTCTCGTTATCGATCCCCGGGGTACCGGTGCCGGCGAGGGGACCAATCTCGCCTGGAAAGGCATCCATAACGGGCCGGAAGGAAAGATCTCCCGTCTGACCGACCGCCTCGATAGCCCTCTGCTCGTCCTCGACACCGGGTAGCTGGACAACAACGGTGTTGTCACCGGAGATGGCGATGTCTGGTTCCTGAACGCCACCGATGTCCTCGATCCGACGGGTCATGATGTCGACGGAGACCTCGACGAGCTCGGGATCGGTGCCCTCCGGCGCTGTCAGGACAACCGCAGTGCCACCTTGAAGGTCGAGACCCAGGCGGGGTGTGAAACCGAGGGCAATAGTGGCCGCAAGCCCTCCCCAGGCAATGGCGAGGACAATGACAAGCCCGACTACGCGTCGGGTCACGTCAGGCTTCGTCTCCTACGCGACTGCCGATGGCGCGCCGCGAGATTCTAAGACGGCCATCCTCGACAGTGATGACAACGCTGTCGTCGTCAAGAGCGACCACGGTGCCATGAATGCCACCGATCGTGCGAACCTCATGTCCAACCATGAGTGACTCGGAAAGGTCCTTCTGCTTCTTGGTTCGACTCCGCTGCGGTCTGATGATCAGGAAATAGAAGACACCGATCATCAGCGCCAGAAAGATCAGCGATCCCGTGCCTCCGAACCCTCCGGACTCCTGGGCAAACACGACAAAACTCACGGTTCCTCCGTGGAATGGTTGGAAACCGGCAGGTTAGGCGAAAAAGAACCCCTAAGACGAACCTTCCTGACGCCGAAGGCGGACTCCGGCGACAAAACCCCCCAGCAGTCCTTGGGTGATGGCGGCACCGGCCGCCGACACCAGATCAAACGTGTATTGGAGGTTGTGGATCGACAACAGCCTATGGGCGCTCAGCTCGTTGGTCCTTATCAGGTGACGAAGATATGCCTTCGAGTGATTTCGGCATGTGTGACACGCACACTCCGGGTCGACCGGGCCGTCGTCCGCCTCAAAGCGGACCTGGTTGAGGTTGAAGTCCCCGGTCCTCGACAGCGCCTTTCCGTGACGCGCAACCCGGGTGGGGATGACGCAATCAAACATGTCTGCGCCCCGGCTGATGGCGTCGAGCAACCCGTCGGTGTCACCGAGACCCATCACGTAACGCGGCTTGTGGTCGGGCAACTCACCAAATGTTGTGACGAGGGAGCGGTTTCGATCTTCTGCCGACTCTCCGACGGAGAGCCCACCGATGCCGAAACCAACAAACCCCATGGTGGCGGTCTCCCTGGCGCTTTCACCTCGCAGATCGTCGTCGACGCCTCCCTGGACGATGCCAAAGAGAGCCTGTTCCTCCCGGGTATGTGCCTCGAGGGAGCGCTCCGCCCATCGGAGGGTGCGGCGCATCTCATTGTCGACTACCTCTCTGGGGGAGGGAAGCCCGACGCACACGTCGAGGGCCATGGCGATGTCCGGACCGAGTCGCTCCTGGATACCAACAACGTCCTCGGGCGTGATACGGATCGTAGAGCCGTCGTAAACCGATTTGAAGGTGGCTCCTGCCTCATCCACCTCGGGGGCGAGTGAGAAGATCTGAAACCCTCCGGAGTCGGTGAGCATCGAACGGTCCCACCCCATGAATGCGTGCAGTCCGCCCAGGTCGGAGATGAGATCGGCACCCGGGCGAAGCATCAGGTGATAGGTGTTGGCGAGAATCATCTCCGCTCCAACAGTAAGTCGTAGTGAAAGTCGGCGACCCTCACATCGGTGGCTAGAGCAGAGTCCCCTGAGGGGTCTCCGGTCGGTCGATCCCCAGATGGGCATACGCGTGCTCGGTTGCGACCCGACCCCGAGGTGTCCGCTTGATCAAACCAGACTGGAGCAGGAACGGCTCATAGGCGTCTTCGACGGTCTCCGGTTCCTCCCCAACCGCGATCGAGAGCGTGGAGAGTCCCACCGGGCCTCCGTTGAATCGTTCGATGATGGCGATGAGAATCGATCGGTCGACTTTGTCCAGACCGAAATCGTCGACCTCGAAAACGGTCAGTGCCTTCTCGGCCACCCCGACATCGATGAACCCCGAGGCCCTGGCAACCGCGTAATCTCGAACACGGGCGAGCAGACGGTTGGCGATGCGCGGTGTCTGCCGGCTTCGACCGGAGATCAGCTCGGCTGCCGTCTCGTCGATCTCCACATTGATGATCTTGGCCGACCGTCGAATGATCACCGCAAGGTCTTCCGGCTCGTAATAGTCGAGCTTTTCCTCGATGCCGAACCGGTCGCGAAGAGGTGCGGTGACCTTGCCCTTGCGTGTCGTGGCGCCTATCAGTGTGAAGTGAGGAAGGTCGATGCGTATCGACTGTGCGGTTGGCCCTTTCCCTAGGACAACGTCGAGCTGAAAGTCTTCCATGGCCGGGTAGAGGACCTCTTCCACCGCCCTGGGCAGACGATGGATCTCATCGATGAAGAAGACATCGTGAGGCGAAAGATTGGAGAGGATCGCGGCCAGATCGCCCGGTCGCTCCAAAGCAGGACCAGACGTCACCCTGATCGCGACACCTTTCTCGGCGGCGATGATCGAAGCAAGAGTCGTCTTGCCCAGCCCGGGAGGGCCGGAGAAGAGGACGTGATCCAGGGGCCGGCCTTCCTTGGTGGCGGCTTCGAGGGAGATCCGAAGCCGGTTCTTTACCTTGGCCTGCCCAATGAATTCGTCGAGGTCCTTCGGCCGAAGTGAGAGCTCTTCTTCGTTCTCGATCGTCGGGTTGAGCAGACTGTCCTCACGCATGTCTAACGCCCTCCAAGGTTCTGGAGGGCGGTCTTGATCTGCGCGTCGAGCGGGTCGTTTGGATTCACCGTGTTGATCACCGTGTTTATCTCGGCTGTCGTGTAACCAAGACCTTCGAGAGCCTGACGCACCGACCCCAACTCGCTGCTGCGGGTCATCTCGATCTCTCTGCCGGCCAGTTTTGGCGCGAGTTCGAGAACGATCTTCTGGGCGCCTCTCTTGCCGACACCGGGGGCAAGCGTCAGCGTGTCAGGATCCTCGGAGACGATCGCTCGAATTACTTCCTCGCTGGCTATCGACCCAAGGATCGCCAGCGCGACTTTGGGTCCGACCCCGCTCGCAGTGAGGAGGATGCGGAACAGCTCTCGGTCGGATTCGGAAGCGAAACCGTAAAGCCTTATCTCGACGTCGCGCACATGTGTGTGAGTGTGGACGACTATCTCCTCGCCAACCCCAGGCAGAGAGACGAGATCACGCGGTGTCACCTGAACCTCGTATCCGACACCATTGACATCAATCGTGACAACCGTCTCCTGGTTGGAGACATGAATTCCGCGCAAACGGCCGATCATCGGCTCACCTGCATTGGTGCGGCGCGAAGATGACAGAGTGCGATGGCCAGAGCATCGGCGGCGTCAGCCGGTTTGGGCGCCTCTTCGAGACGAAGCAAACGAGCCACCATCTGCTGGACCTGGCTCTTGTTGGCTGAGCCGTCGCCGGTCACCGCCGATTTGATGGCAGTGGGCACATACTCGTAGACAGCAAGCCCCGCCTCGGCTGCGGCGAGAAGGGCAACACCTGAGGCGCGACCAACCGAGTTGGCCGTTTGAAGGTTTCGATTGGTGAAGACGGTCTCCAGGGCAATCACCTCCGGTTCTGCGTCGCTGATCACCTGGGTGAGACCACGATGAAGCTCGGCCAGACGTTGAGAGACCTCGAGATCGGTGCTGGTGCGGATGACACCCGCCAGAAGAGCCTTGGGCGGATGAGAACCCTCGACCAGGCCATATCCAGTTGCCGAGAGACCGGGATCGATACCCAAAACGAACATATGTTCTATGACAGTAGTACGGACTGGTTCGGTTGTACCGTCTTCATCTTCTGCTCTCCTGAGCGGGGGCGATCGCCCCTATGTAGGTCGTGGTTCCACGAGGGCAGCGAGTCGTGGTTCGAGTTCGGGTTTGGGTGGTGGATAGGGGGTCCAGTCGGGTTTACGGAAAACAAACTGGTTGTCCTTGTTGGTGGTGATATACCAGCCTTCTTCGTGAACAAACCGGTGCTGAAACCCACAGAGAAGGATCAGATTGTCCAGATCAGTGGTCCCGCCTTTCGACCAGTGGACAATATGGTGAACCTGAAGCCAGTTGGTGTTGTCACATCCATCGAACCGACAGGACCCACCGTCACGGTGATGTACCAAACGTCGTAACCAGCCGGGAACGCTCCGACGGTTTCGACCGACCCCGACGACTTGGGATCCGTCGGTGATGACGGTTTCAACAACACAGTCACAGGAAAGTCTTCTTGCTGTCTCGTTGGGTATCAGAGCTCCGGATCCGAGTGCGGTGACACCAGAGTCGATGGTGGTCAACGCTTCGAGATCAGCGTGAACGGTGACCTGAGGAGGAGTGGTGGTGGCCTGGTCTCCGGTGGTGGCACACACTTCCACCAGTCCGTCGGCCATACGTTGTGAATAGGAGTCGAACAAACCGGTTTCCGGGTTTACCGGGATCCGGTCGGCCCGGTCACGGATAGCCGTTTCCACGATTTCCAGTTCGGTATGAGGTAGATGAGCAGTCAGTTTTCCCGATGCACCGTCGAGAGTCCTTTGGATCCATAGGGCACGTACCCGGTGAGCCTCCTGCTCATCTGAAGCAGACGGCGGGTTCGCTCGACGGGCCTTCCGATCCAAAAGAGCATTCGACAAGCCCGATGCTTCTTCGATCAGCCCAGCTTCGGTCTCAGCAGTAGCCATCCGAGAGACAGCGTCGACCTGATCCAACGAAAGATCACCAGCCGCAAAACGTGCGGAAAGTACCGGAAGATCCTGAAGTCTGCGGGCAACTGAAACCAATTGCTGTGCCGTGGAGGGACGGACCCGTAGTCGGACAGAAACCCAATCAGACAATGACCGGGCACCGTCGGTCATCCATGACTGACCTACGTCGGCAGCCTGAATCAAAGAGCACAACTCGGCGTCGGTAGCGGCACGCAGTCCGCCGAACTGATCGAAACCCCGGTCGATCTCATCCGCTGTCTCTTGAAACCAATCCATACCTACGAACATACGTTCGACGTGGGACAGATTCAAGAGGTTCGACCCAAAAAACCAAGAAAATCCGAAAAACTCCGGAAACAACTTAATCGAGTGCTGCGAATTCGATGTCTTGGGCACCCTGCCAAAGCACGAAGTTCCCGAACTCCGCGAGCCGATCACCACCGGAGACGATCGTGATGAAGTGATTGCCCGCAAGCTCTCCCATCTTGGAGGCGAACGAGGCACTCCCATATGTGAAAAGGATCTCGGCCTCGCTATTGCCACCGGGATAGAAGAGAATGTCGCCGCGAGATGGGTGGACCGTGTGGTTCTCCGATTCCAAGCCAGATTCCAGGTCGCCCAAGGGTATCCATACAGCCTCACCACTCCATCGGGCGTGGATCACCTTGCTCCGAAACGGCAGCTGATCTTGAAACCAGGCACATGTCTGAGGCGCGTTCTCGGATTCGAACTCTCCCTCAAAGACGAAGTCACCAATGGAGATCGAAAGCCTCAACATTCATAGGGACCCTAACCTCGACTCACACTGGATAGCGCCCTTGTATATCCTGGGGCATAGCGAGATGAAGAGGGAGGAGCGCCCAGATGGACCCGGTCGTGATCGGCCTTGCAGCCCTGTCAGTAGTCGTGGTTGGGTTTGTTGCTTATGCCTTAGGTAAACGCGACTCTTCCTCCAGCCAAAGCAGCGACGAAATGGTGCAACGCCGACTCGAGGAGTACGACTTCTACCCATTTGTCGTGAACACCGAAGGGCATGTCGAGTTTAGTTCCGATGCTTTCAGCGAGGCCGTCGATCATCTCTTGGAAGATCGAAACGAGAGAGCCGCACGAGAACTCATTGTCATCGGCGAGCAGAACCTTGTGCGCGACACCTTCCCCAGTGATCGTCTTCATAACTACAAACGTCTCTACCTCGAGTACGACGGCGACGACGTCGTCAACGACAACGACCTCTTTCTGGAGAACTACAAGCGCATCGTCAACCAAGTCGGGCGCTCTTTCCCCGGCACGGGCATAGAGATCCTCTTGCACAACCTCGTGAACCCGTCTCGGTCATTGGTGGCGATCGAAAACGGGTCAGTGACCGGACGATCGGTTGGGAGCGGTGCCACCAATCTGGTTCTCGACCTGAAGACCCGTCGGCAGCGCGGAGAGGACAAGGTCAACTACGAGTTGAACATCGGTTCTCGACAGTTCAAGTGCACGACCATTCCGATCTTCCGACAGGATTACGGGCTGGTCGGAGCGGTCTGCATAAACGTCGACACTCATTTCATACGTGAAGCCGCGGCCAACACCGACGATCTGCTTAATGCCTTCGTTGACAACCTCTTGCGCACGGACTTCGAACTCGATGAGAACATCCTGTCGAAAGATGAGTACACGAGCGCGCTGAAGGGAAAACGGCATTACCTCGACGAGGCGATAAGAACAAGCGGCGCGAGAACTCAGAAACGCAAGCTTGCTGCGATCTTCTTCTCAGACATCGTCGGTTTCACGGCCCTAATGGGTGACGACGAAGCCGCCACCCTGCAGATCATGTCCGCCAATGAAGAGATCCACAACACGGCGTTCGCTGCCAACGGTGGGCGGCTCCTCAAAAAGCTCGGGGATGGGATGCTCGCCAGTTTCGATTCGGTCTCGAGCGCGGTTGCGAGCGCACAAGCGATCCACGCCGCCGTGGGCGAGAACTCGCGCTTCGAACTGCGAATCGGGATCCACCTGGGTGAGGTGATCCACGACCAGAACGACGTGCATGGTGATGGGGTGAACATCGCTTCCAGAATCCAGGGCGAAGTAGAGCCAGGTCAGATCGGGATTTCCAAGGTTGTCTACGACAACATCAAAAACAAACAGGGCATGACCGCGACCCTGATCGGAGAGCGCTCCCTGAAAAATGTCTCGGCTCCGGTGACCCTGTACACCCTCGACGTCTGAAACCGCTCAGGCGACTCGTTCCAGGACAAGCGCCTGCCAGATGAAATTGTTGTCGGCGTGCCGGACGACAAACCCGGCCTCGGTGGCCACCGCTTCGATTTCGTCCACCGGATGAACGAAACCCCGGAAATCGCACCCTCGGAGAGTCATGAATCCGTTGCCGAAACCTATACCCCATTTCACCCACCACTTCTGCCTCGGAAAAACCAGGGCCAGGTACCTGCCAGTCTTGGCGACGGCGGCGCCCATCAGTTTCTCCATCCAGGGATAGCAGCAGACAACCCGGTTCATCACCACGATGTCGGCGGGCTCGAAATCGTCGTCGTTTTCCACGAAGTCACCTAATTGTCTGGTGATCCGATCCTCCACGCCTTCCTCCTTGGCGAGTTTCAGCGCGGCGTCCTCGTATCCGGAGGAAAGCTCGGCATTCACCGTCTTGGCGACACCGGCCTTGAGCAACTCGATCTGAACAGCACCCACCCCGCCACCAACCTCGAGGACGTCGGCGCCATCCACACCACTGGAGACCAAAAAGTCGACCATGCCCATGGCCATCGGATCGAGCCCGCGCTTTCGGTAGGAACGCACATTTCGGTCGGCTTCCTTTCGATTGAAGAAACGCCGATACGGGATCGGGTCGCAACAGTCAGGCATAACAGCGGCGCATCGGACTCATGCTTCGGCCACCACCTTTTCCATCACCTCGTCGTCGATGTCGTAGTTGGCGAATACGGCCTGGACGTCATCGAGATCCTCCAGGGTGTCGATGAGTCTCAGCAGCTTCTTCGCTTCACTCTCCTCGACGTGCACCGTGTTGGACGGCAGCTGGGTGACATCGGCCGACTCGATCTCCACTCCCCCAACCTCCAGAGCCTCCCGGACATCACGCATGGCGGTGGGTTTGGTCACCACCTCATAGAGGCCCCCATCGACATCGAGGATGTCGTCGGCGCCGGCGTCGATGGCAAGAAGCATCACTTCGTCTTCGGACCCTTTAGCGAGGATCAGTCCCTTTTGGCTGAACAGGTACCCCACCGAGCCCGGCTCACCGAGGTTGCCGCCATGCCGGGTGAAAGCGGAGCGAACATCGGATGCCGCCCGGTTGCGGTTGTCGGTGAGGACCTGGACGTAAAGAGCCACTCCGCCCGGGCCGTAGCCCTCGTAGAACGCCTCCTCGTAGATGGCGCCCTCGACCTCACCCGTGCCTCTCTTGATGGCTCGCTCGATGTTGTCGTTGGGCATCGAAGCGGCTTTCGCCTTGTCGACCGCGGTAACCAGCGTGGGATTGAACTCGATATTTCCACCGCCATTGCGCGCGGCCACCTCGATCGCCTTGCCAAGCTTTCCGAAGAGCTTTCCGCGCTTGGCATCCTGACGGCCCTTCCGGTGCTTGATATTCGCCCATTTGGAGTGACCAGACATTGCCGAACCTCAGACCAGACCCAGCAACATCTGGTGGATGCGCCCGTCACCGGTCAACTCCGGATGGAAAGAAGTCGCCAGGATTCTGCCTTGTCGCACCATCACCGGATGATCGTCGATGGCGGCGAGCACCTCGACATCGGCCCCAACCTTCTCGATCCATGGGGCACGGATGAACACACCGTCAAACGGGCTATCGAGACCCTGAACATCAACCAGTGCCTCGAAGGACTCGTTCTGGCGGCCGAATGCGTTTCTCTTGACCACCACGTCAAGCCCGCCTATAACCGGCTGATCGCTGTCAGAGATCGTGCTCGCCAGGAGAATCATGCCTGCGCAGGTGCCGTACACAGGCAGTCCGCCGTCGATCGCGGACCGAAGTGGGTCGAACATCCCAAAGCGGACGGCCATCTTGGCCATGGTGGTCGATTCCCCCCCAGGGAGGATCAGTGCGTCTATCTCGGAGAGTTGATCGGGCTTTTTCACTTCCGACGCGTCGGCGCCAAGAGATTGGAGGATGTTGACGTGTTCACGGACGTCGCCCTGTAGTGCCAGGACACCGACCGTGCTCACTTCACCATCCTCGGTTGGCGAGACGCTCCGAGTCTTGGAGGCTCTCCATTTCGATGCCTGGCATTGCCGTTCCAAGACCTCGGGAGACCTTGCCGACCACTTCCGGCTCGTTCCAGAATGTGGTGGCCTCGACGATCGCGCGGGCATAACCATCGGGATCGGAGCTTTTGAAGATACCCGAGCCCACGAAGACGCCATCGACGCCAAGACCCATCATCAGCGCAGCGTCGGCCGGCGTCGCTATCCCGCCGGCGGCGAAGTTGACCACAGGTAGGGCGCCGCTCTCAGAGATCTCTTTGACCAGCTCGTAGGGAGCACCCATGTCACGGGCGGCCGACATCAACTGCTCGTCACCCATCGAGGCAACAGCGCGCATCTCGTTGGTCAAAGTCCGCATGTGGCGAACGGCCTCAACGACGTTGCCGGTGCCGGCCTCGCCCTTGGTGCGAATCATCGCCGCTCCTTCGCCAATGCGTCGCAGAGCTTCGCCAAGATTGCGAGCCCCACAGACGAACGGCGTTGTGAAGGCCCATTTGTCGATGTGGTGTTCCTCGTCGGCCGGAGTCAGAACCTCGGACTCGTCGACGTAGTCGACTCCGAGGGACTGCAACACCGCTGCCTCGGCGAAATGACCGATGCGACACTTGGCCATCACCGGCACGGTGACGGCAGCCTGGATCTCCTCGATCATGTTGGGATCGGACATTCTTGCGACTCCGCCGTCTTTGCGGATGTCTGCGGGAACCCGCTCCAAAGCCATCACGGCGACGGCTCCTGCGTCCTCGGCGATCTTGGCCTGGTCGGCGTTGACCACGTCCATGATGACGCCGCCCTTGAGCATGTCGGCAAGACCCCGCTTGACACGATCGGTTCCGGTTTCCACCACTTGCGACTCCTATGGGAAAGGTCGGATGGTACTGCGAAATCTCGGCTTCACCTAAGAGAGACTCTTCTCATACACGGCCCTGTAGGTTCTCCCGACGGTGTCCCAATCGAATTGGTCGGCACGCATCCGACCCCGCCGAGCCAGATCGGTCCGCGCATTGTCGTCATCGAGCAGTTCGACCAGTTTGGCGGTCAAGTCCGAAATGTCGCCCGTTCTGAAGTACCGAACCGCTTCGCCACCAACGTCCACAAAGGATTGGAGGTCCGATGCGAGTACGGCCGCTCCCGCGGCCATCGCCTCGACGAGGACGATCCCGAACGACTCGCCACCTGTGTTGGGTGCTACGAGAACGGCGGCCGAGTTCAACACCTGAATCTTGGTTTCGTCGTCGACACGGCCCATCCACTCCACGTCAAGTGATCCGCGGTCGGCTCCCATCACCACCAGTTCGGCGTCGGGAAGGACATCCAACAAGTCATCCCATGCGTCAAGCAGCAGGTCGAGGCCTTTTCTCCGCTCGTCGCGGCCCAGAAATGCGACGCGGAGCCGTGAACGCTCCTGATCGGTGGACATCGCGGCTACATCCACACCATTGGGAACAATCACAACATCCATGTGGCTTCTCACCGCCTCTGCTGCCGTCTCGGAAACAGCGGTGACGGCCCTCACGTTCTCACCCAGAATGCGCGTGAGCCAGGGTCCCACGAAGCTGTAGAGACGTTTGGCGACCGTCTCTGGAGCGGCGTGAAACGTGGCCACCACCGGTGGGCCCGCACGCAAAGCGCCAAGCGACACCGTGGGCATTAGCGGCTCGTGGACGTGAAGAAGATCAAGACCCATGGTGGCCTTTCGGATTACCGAGCGGGCGCGCGGGTCCAGCGAAATCGGCATCATCGAACCGTTGCCGGGGACCGATACCGATGACCCCAGGTCGACGCCGTCAACACCGTCCGGCAGCCCGGGACCGATCACCGACACCTCATCGCCAAACGATTGGAGTGCCTCCCCAAGACCGAGGACCTGGGTCTGAACACCTCCGGGCCTGGACAGGTCGTATGGACAGATGAGCCCGATGCGCATGAGGCTATTCCTTGTCGGAGGGCCAGTTGGGCACAACCAGATGCCATTGGTCGGGGGCCTCGAGAATCAGAGCCTCGAGCTCTCCGGCCATCGACTGTGTCACCTTCTTGACTTGCTCCGAACGCTTTCCCTCGGGTACCTCGATCGCCGGCCTCACCACGACATGATGGCCGTCGCCCTCGAAATAGACGGCGACCGGGAAAAGCGGCGCCCCGGTCTTGACCGCCAACGCGGCCGGACCCGCCGGAAGGGTGGTCTTCTCACCGAAGAACTCCACTTCGATCCCTCTCTGATTCAGGTCTCTGTCCGAGAGAAGAGCTATCGCCTTGTTGTCGGCGATCCCCTGCTCGAGCTTTCTCATCACCTCGACCCGCCCGGTTGCCAGGACTATCTCGATCCCGAAGTCGTTGCGCATGGAGGTGAACCATTCGGTAATTCGCTTGTTGGGCAGATCCTCCGCCACCGCCACCACGGGGATGCCTTCTCCAACGGCCACAGGCGCCGCCACCTCCCAATTACCGATGTGGGGCACGCAGAAGATCATCCCATTTCCTTCGGCCTTGGCCGCGAGCACCATGTCGAGGCCGTCGACCGATGTCTTCGCCAGAATACCAGGCACCCTTTGAGCCCTTACCCACAGAGACTCAGCGAAGTATCGGCCGTATGACTCCATCGAAGACCGGGAGGCCTCCGCTACATCGGCCTCGTCTCCGAGTACCCGTTTCATGTGACGCATCGCCATACGACGCCGCCCGCCATCGACCGTATACCACACACGCCCGGCGAGGCTTCCAAGCCACACCGCCGCCACGTGCGGGAGCAACCCGACCAGGCCGACCCCAACCCGCAACCCCCAGTAAGCCAGCCGTGCCTTCACTCGATCGAGCGGTAGGTCTTCACGAAACGGACCACGACGGTCAGCCAGACCAGGATCACGAAGATCCACAGCATCGGCTCCACATAACCGAGGATCAATCCCGAACTGAAGAGAATGATCCGCTCGGCGCGTCCCATCAAACCGCCTCTGCCGTCGTGACCTTCGGCCTCGGCGCGTGCCCGCATGTACGGGACCATGAGAGCTCCTCCCAATGCCAGCACGATCAGAAGCATGACCCTGGAGGCGCCGGCCATTACTACCCCCAGACCCGCAAAGGCGGCGATCTCACCGAACCGGTCGAACGCCGAATCCAGAAAGGCCCCTTTTGCGGTGACCCTGTCCGAGGCCCTGGCGACCGCCCCATCCAGCCCATCGAGCAGGGAACCGACTAGCACGATCAATGCCCCGGTCCGCAAGGACCCGACGGCTATCACCACCGCCCCGGCTATCACGACGACCAGACCAAGGACGGTCATAGCTGTCGGCGTCATGCCGACAGCCGCGAGAGCCTTGCCCATTGGCTCGAGGAACCGGGTGATCCGAGGTCGGATCCGCATGTCGATCACCGCCGAGAAAGTAGCACCCTGGCTGAATAGGAGGGTCGCAACCAGGGTTAGGATCCACCTTCTTTCACACAAGGAGGTCGAGTTGGATCCCGAGAAAGTTCGCAACGTCGTCCTGGTAGGTCATGGCGGAAGTGGGAAGACCACACTTGCCGAGGCCTTGGTCTATGTGGGCGGCGCCAGTAATCGAATGGGGTCGGTGGACGATGGAACCACGATCTTCGACCATGAGCCGGAGGAGATCGAAAGGAATATCTCGCTCGGGCTGAGTGTCGGCACCGTGGACTGGAAAGGCACCAGGGTCAACATCATCGACACACCAGGGTCGAGTGACTTCATCGGTGACGCCCGGTCGGCGCTACGTGCGGCCGACCTAGCCCTCTTCTGCGTTTCGGCGGTAGACGGAATCGAGGTGCAGACCGACCAGCTCTGGCGGGCGGCCGGCGACGAGGGGATTCCCCGGGCGATCGTTGTCACCAAACTCGATCGTGAACGCGCCTCTTTCGAGCGAACTCTCGGCGAGTTGCGCGACGCCTACGGGAAGGCGATAGCACCGATTCAGGTCCCGATTGGCCAGGAGGGCAACTTCCGAGGACTTGTCAGAGTGGCTTCGGAGAGGGCATACGAATACACCAAGGGCGACGCAACCGGATCTCTGGTTGACCTACCTTCAGAGGTCGAAGATCGTGTCCACGCCGCCCACACAGCACTCATCGAGACTGTCGTCGAATCAGACGATGAGATGATGGAGGCCTACTTCGAAGGCAAGGAACCGACCAACCAACAAATTGTCTCGACCATCCATCACGGGATCATCGCCGGTGAGATTGATCCCGTTGTGGTCACTTCAGCAGAACAATTGATCGGAATCGACACCCTTCTGGAGTTCATCGCCGACTATGGACCCAATCCACTGGAACGCGATTTCCCCCCACTCTCAGAAGGCGAGCCAATTCCCATATCGGCCGATGGCCCACTCCTTGCCTACGTCTTCAAGACCATCTCCGACCCTTTTGTCGGCCGCATCTCACTTTTCAGAATCTTCTCGGGCACTGCCAAAGCCGACCAGAACCTGGAATTGGCTCGCGGGGGCAACATCCGCCTCCACAATCTCTTCAAGCTGCAGGGCAAAGAGCAGTACGATGTTTCCGACCTCCCGGTCGGTGGTATCGGGGCCATCGCCAAGAACGAGAAGCTCCACTCGGGCGATACCCTCCGGTCGCCGGAAATCAACCTTGCTCTGGAACCCGTCGAGTACCCAAGACCAGTAGCCGAAGTAGCGATCACGCCGCACTCCCACCACGACGACGAGAAGCTGTCCACGGCCCTGCACCGCATCGAGGAGGAAGACCCGACCATCCGGATCGAGAGACGCCCAGAGACCGGCGAGACAGTCATGTCCGGGCTCGGCGACAGCCACATAGACGTCACTCTCGACCGAATCCAACGAATGTTCGGGGTCCAAATCGATGCTTCTCTCCCGAGAATCCCCTATCGAGAGACTATAACCACCACCGCCGAGGCTCAGGGGAAGCACAAGAAGCAGTCGGGTGGTCGAGGACAGTTCGGTGTGGCTTCAGTCAGGTTTTCACCAAGACCACGCGGGAGTGGTTATGAGTTCATCAACTCTGTCAAAGGTGGCAAGATCCCGCGAGGTTTCATCCCCGCAGTCGACAAGGGTGTCAGGGAGGCCCTGGATCGTGGGCTCATTGCGGGGTACCCGGTGATCGATATCGCCGTTGAGGTATACGACGGGAACTACCACGCGGTTGACTCCGACGAGCTCTCGTTTCGGATGGCAGGGATCCATGCGTTTCGGAATGCTGCCGACAAGCTGCGGCCAACTCTCCTGGAACCAATAGTGAAAACGAGCGTGACAGTCCCTCAGGACTATCTGGGCGACGTGATGGGTGACATCAACTCGAGACGCGGTCGTGTCCTGGGCATGGACGGTGAGGGCACCTTGCGGACGGTCACCGCTGAGATCCCGATGGCCGAAATGCGGCAATACGCCGCAGAACTGCGAGCATTGTCCTCAGGGCGAGGCACGTTCGAGGTCGAGTTCGACCACTACGCAGAAGTGCCCCACACAGAAGCCCAACGAGTGATCGCAGCCGCCCAGTCCGAAGACGAGTGAGCGCTGGCAAGGAAAGGATTGTTATGCCGGACACGGTTATCCGCCACCAAGAAGATGAACTCACCCTTCCCGCATATGTGGGAACTGAAGGGGAGATTGGCGTCGACATCGGCAATCTGCGCGCAAGCCTTGGAGTGGTCACCGTCGACAGGGGATTCGCCAATACCGCTGAAGGCGCATCCTCAGTTAGTTACATCAACGGTGAGGAGGGGATCCTCCGCTATCGCGGCTACCCCATCGACCAACTCGCAGAACAAGCGTCATTTCTCGAAGTGGCGTACCTGCTCCAGTACGGAGAACTTCCCACCATCGCCGAACTCGAGGCATACGAGGACGCTATTACTCAGCACACTTTGCTCAGGGAGGACGTCAAGCACCTCTTCGAAGCCTTCCCACACTCGGCTCACCCAATGCAGATCCTGGCGTCGGCCACATCGGCTCTGGCCACCTATTACCCGGACGCTCTCGACCCGCTCGATCAAGAAGCAGTTGACCTAAGCGCCCGACGTCTCATCGCCAAGACGCCGACGATGATTGCCTGGTCATACAAATACGGGATTCATCAGCCGTACGTCTACCCGGACAATGACCTCGACTACTCCAGCAGTTTCCTGAGGATGATGTTCGCCGTGCCCCCCGAGGACTACGTGGCAGACCCGGTGGTCACCCGCACCCTCAACATGCTGCTGATCCTCCACGCCGATCACGGACAGAACTGCTCTGCTTCGGCAGTGAGACTGGTTGGTTCAGGTCAGGCCAACATCTTCAGCTCGGTCTCGGCAGGAATCCACGCACTCTCCGGACCTCTTCATGGTGGCGCCAACCAGTCGGTGTTGGAGATGCTCACGAGAATCGTCGAAAGCGGCGCCGACATCGAGACTGTGATCGAGAAGGCAAAAGACAAGGATGACCCGTTCCGCCTAATGGGTTTCGGGCATCGGATCTACAAGAATTTCGATCCACGCGCCCAAATCCTCAAGAAGGCGGCTGAGGATGTGCTCACGGCACTGGGAGTCGATGACCCCTTGCTCGATCTCGCCATGGAACTGGAGGGCATTGCCCTCTCAGACGAGTATTTCGTGGAACGCAAGCTGTACCCCAACGTCGACTTCTACTCCGGGATCATCTACCGGGCGATGGGGTTTCCCACCGACATGTTCACCGTCCTGTTCGCCCTGGGTCGTCTGCCCGGCTGGATCTCGCAGTGGCGGGAGTTGTCGGCTGATCCCGACACCAAGATCTTCCGCCCCCGTCAGCTTTACACTGGCCCGGCGGAACGCTCCTTCGTCCCCCGCCAAGACCGCTGAGAGTTTTCCCGAGGCACTGCACAAGACCTGTCAGACAGCTTCGATGTCCTCGACGTACGGCTCTTCGACAACATCGCCGCTGACGGCGTCCACCACCACCAGCGCCCGCTGATCGGGGGGCTCAGAGGCTGAATAGAGCACCACCGACCATCTTGGCCGTGACCGCCAGCCGTGAAAACGTACCGCCGCCGACGCATGACCGATTGTGAAGTCAACGGCCGCGCCGGCGACTGTCATTGCCTCGTTCTCATCCAGAGTGAGGGGCCATGCCGAGACAAACTGCCAGATCCCAAGCATGCCAAAACCGACGCCGACAACCCAGCCGCCTTCAATTGCCACCGTAGCAACCACCCCGGCCGCGAGAAACACCCAGCCGGCAATTCGACGGCGGACGGGTTCGGGGAATTTGAAGGGACCAACAACGTTGGCGTCGAGTTCTTCTTCGATCGCGACGGAATCGGCGACCTCGCGCTCGATGTGGATCCCCTCGCGGTCAGCCCTCGCTTTTGACTCCTCGCTCATGAGGATGGTGGTCTCGCCATCTCGATCAGGCGATCTCTTGCCTCGGCAAGAGGGACGCCACGGGTGTCCTTGTCCTCACCGTAAAGACGAAAGCCCACAGTTGAGTTGGCCACGTCGTCGTCGCCCACCACGATGACCGCGGGGTGCTTCTGGGTGAGGGCTCGCCGGATCTTGTCCCCCACCGTCTCCGGCGACACGTCGACTTCCGATCGCAGCCCACTGTCGCCAAGACTCTGACTGACAGAATCTGCATACTCCTCGTGCCGGTCTGCCACCGGAATGATCGACACCTGGACCGGGGCAAGCCACATCGGGAATGCTCCTGCGTAGTGCTCGACGAGGATCGCGGTGAAACGCTCGATCGAGCCGGCCTTGGCGCAATGGATCATGTAGGGGCGCTCGGAGACATTTCCCGACGCCGTATATTCGAGCTCGAAGCGCTCCGGCAGGTTGAAGTCGAGTTGGATCGTGGAGCACTGCCAGCGGCGACCGATGGCGTCTTTGATATGCACGTCGATCTTTGGACCGTAGAAAGCACCCTCACCCTCGGCGATTCGATAGGAAACACCATGATCATCGAGTGCCTGGGCAAGCGCCTTCTCGGTGACCTCCCATTGATTGGCATCGCCGATTGCCTTCTCGGGCCGTGTGCTCAGGTCGGCCTCGAACTCGTCGAACCCAAAATCTCTGAGCCAGGTGAGCACAAAGTCGAGATGCATCTTCAACTCGTCCTGCACCTGGTCCTCGGTGCAGAAAGTGTGGGAGTCGTCCATGGTCATCCCCCGAACCCGGAGCAGACCCTGAACCACGCCGGACTTCTCATAGCGGTAGACGCCGCCAAGCTCACCAAGCCTCATCGGAAGGTCACGATAGGAGCGACCGCGGCTCTTGTAGATGAGGACGTGGAATGGGCAGTTCATCGGTTTGACCCGGTATTCCGGATCGTCTCCGTGTTGCATTCCCGGGTACATGTTCTCGGCGTAGTAATCGAGATGACCCGAGGTCTGCCACAGCTCAGATTTGCCGATGTGCGGCGTGAAGGCGAAGTCGAACCCAAAACGCTCATGCATAGCCCTGCTGTGATCCTCCATGATCTTCCGCAGTTGCCCGCCCTTGGGGTGCCAAATGGCGAGTCCGGAGCCGAGCTCAGGAGGAAAGCTGTAGAGATCGAGCTCAGGGCCTAGTTTGCGGTGATCTCTCTTTTCCGCCTCCTCGAGACGATGCAGATAGGCCTCCAGGTCTCCGGTTGACGCCCACGCAGTTCCGTATATGCGCTGGAGCTGTTCCCGCTTTTCGTCCCCTCGCCAATATGCACCCGAGCTTCGAAGCAGTTTCACCGCCGGAATCCGCGAGGTCGACGGGAGATGGGGCCCGCGGCAGAGGTCGATGAAATCATGATTTTTGTAAGCCGTTACCTCCTCCCCGTCGGACACCTCAGACGGCTCGACACCCTCGATGATCTCCACCTTGAATTTGTGATCGGCAAATATTGCGAGAGCCTCGTCGCGGCTCATCGCCACTCGCTCGAACGGCTGATCCTCGGAGATGATCTCCGCCATCCTCTTTTCGATCCGCTCCAAATCGTTAGGATGGAATGGGTCGCCAACCTCGAAGTCGTAGTAGAAACCGTCCTCGATCGCCGGGCCGATGGCAAAGGTGGCTCCATCGAAAAGATCGAGAACTGCCTGAGCCATGACGTGGGCGGCGGAGTGCCGAAGTATGTGGAGGCCCTCGCCGCTGTCGATGGTGATCACCGCGAAGTCACCACCCTCGTTGATAGGCCGTGATAGGTCGTAGAGGGCTTCGCCCACTTTGACCGCCACTGCGGCGCGGGCCAGCCGGGGGCCGATCGACTCGGCGATGTCGCGCCCGGTAACACCGTTCGGGTGAGAAACAACTTTCCCATCCGGATAACGAAGGTCTATTGGCATGTCATTTTCTCGCTAGCCTGGGACGGCAGAGTAATTCGGTGGTCGGAGATAGTCGCCGGCTTATCAAACAAAGAGGGGCTACGCACGGTATGGACGCAAGGGGACTGGTAGAGAGCCTCTACCCAAGCGGTCGGATTCGCGAGTTGGCTGCAGGGGCCAACAAGATATTTCGTGTCACGGAGAACGAGACCGACACCTCGATCGTCAAGGTGTACCCGGTGGCTTCACGGGAAAAGCGTGAGCAACACGCCCTCGAAGCACTCGCCGGTGTCGAGGGAGTTCCCACGATTCAGAATCACGGGATCGAAGGCGAGATGGCCTGGCTCAGGATGTCCGACGCCGGCGCCTGGAACCTGGCCAGTCTTCCCAAGAACCTCGATGTAATCGAGGCGGCAGGACAAACCCTTCTCAACGTCCACTCGTCTAAAGCAGAGATCACCAACCTCACGGTCGGAATCGACAGCGAATATGTGCTCAGCCACTACCGCTCGACCATCGAGCGTCTTGGCCGCTTCCGACGCCGGTTCGGAATGGACCAGACCGTCCTCGATAGGGCTCTCGATATCGAGCCTCCTCTTGCCACCACCCCCGTGCCATCGCATACAAGACCCATGCCCTCGAAATTCATCGTGAACGAGGAGGGCGAGGTGACGCTCGTCGACTGGGAGTGGGCAACTCTCGGTCCGCCCGAATGGGACCTCACTCTTGCCGTTTGGCAGTTCGCCACTACCCACGGCGAGGACGCCGCAGCAGCCTTTCGCCGGGGTTATGCGGCGGAGCTTCCCGAAAGTCGATATCGCTCATGGGTGGCCTATCACGCCGCGATGATGATGCTCGACGCTGCCGAAGTCCGCGACGGACGTCTTGGCGACCTGTCATACCTCGTCAATGATCTGACAGAAGCCGTATTGGGCGGATAAACCGCCGGATCGAAATCCCCGGAATCCCAGGACGCCTCTCTTAGCCTCAACCTGGCACAGATCAAGGAGGACGGACGGTGATTGAAGCTCTGGTAGTAGCCACCGCAACAACAGGTTTGTTCGCGCTCGCCAAGGGAATCAGGGGCAACCAGACGTTTCGGGTGGATCCGACTCTCGTAGTACTTCCGCGGGATGAGCGCGGCGACGACCTGCCCTGTCCATGGTGCTACTCCCCCACGAACGAGCACGACTCTCGGTGCACGAGCTGTGGGCAGGAATTCGGCTGAAGCGACCTGCACAAACCGATCGAATCTTCGAACCGGCCTATTGGGTCGATACCTAAAGACGCGGCGTCGATACCTATGGTGAGATGAGTGAGCAAGGTAGGACTCGTCCTCGGTGGTGGGGGCATCACCGGTGCGGCGTACGAGATGGCCGCCCTCATGGCAATCGAGTTGGCTACCGGCTGGGATCCCAACGATGCCGAAGTGATTGTCGGCACCTCATCTGGCTCATTTGTTGCCTCGCTGGTTCGCAACGAAGCTCTCACCCTCGACTCCATGGTGAGACAGTCGGACAATCGTGATGATGTCACCGAACGCATTAGATCTCATGTGTTCATCAAGGCCCCGAGTCTCAATGTTGGGAGATGGGTACGCCACGGGATCGTTCCCGGAGTCCGACGACCCGGGCTGACGCTCTTCCTAGGCTCGCCGGCGCGCTATCACGCCAGGGGTATCGCCGATTGGGTCACCACCCATATCGGTTCCGACGCCGCGCTGTCCTGGCCGAACCGACCGACTGCCATAGTTGCTCATGACCTCCGCTCCAACAGCCGCACGGTGTTCGGAACCGACTCGGCGCCGGAAGTCGGTATCGCCGACGCTGTGGCTGCCTCGTCAGCCATCCCGCTCATCTTTCGCCCCTATTCGCTGGACCGTGGCCTGTACGTCGACGGTGGCGTCTCCTCGGGGACCCATGCCGACCTGGTGCTCGGATCGCCCGAGCCACTTGATCTGGTGCTGGTCATAGCTCCACTCGCCGCGGAGGTGTCGCGCATGCGTGCCCGCTTCCACGAGAAGGTCTTCGACCGAGTCGGCACCCGATCCCTCAGTGAAGAAATCGACCTGATCAAATCGGCTTGGCCTGACTGTGACATCGTGAGCCTGAGCCCTTCTCCCTCGGTTCAGAACGCGTCACGACCCAATCCAATGGACGCATCCCGCTCTGTTCCAACGTTCATGCGGACCCTCGTCTCGATGAAACGCACGCTTGGGCGACCCGAGGTCTGGGAGCCACTCGAGCACCATCTCACCGCCGACCAGCGGTCGAAGCGGATGAGCCACTGGGCACAGACTCCCGCGACATAGCAAACCTGGAAATCAGGGTCACGATCATCGCACCAACAAGCATCGCAGTGAACACCGAGATCCAGTCACTCCCGGGCGTCCCAAGCTCTGCGCTTCCGACTCCATCAGGCCAGGGCCAGAGGATCCGCATCGAGCCCGCCATCAGCCCGATCAGCGCGGCCAGAACGTTGTCATGGTGGTGTTCCAACAACCAGTAGAGAAGCTGGGAAAATAGGGCAAGGCCAACCATTGCACCCAGCGCAAACACGGTGATCGTGCCGAACTCCCGATCGGTGACCGCGGCCAACACCGGGGCGTACATGCCCAACATCAGAAGAATCAGAGAGCCCGAGATGCCAGGCAGAATCATGGCACAGATCGCAAGAGCTCCGGCGCCGAAGAACGCCCATGAAGACGGATCTTCTCTGACCTGGCCTGCACCCAACCCGAGGGCGACAAACAGCACCAGACCCACAACCGCGGCGATCGCCACGTGACGCCAGGTGGCACCTCGTAGAAGCCTCCACGCGATGCCGATCGACCCCAGCACCAGACCAAAGAACAGTCCGGCGATCGCTTCGGGTCGCTCTTCGAGCTGGTGCTCGAGAAAGCTTGCGAGGAGGACAACCGCTAGAAGGATCCCGGCGAGAAGCGGAACGAAGAATCGCCACTCAACACTCCTGAGGTGATCCCTGAACCCTGCAAGATCGGCTTTGATCATCGACCCCAGGGCGGAGCTTCCCTGCCGAATCGACGCGACCAGCCTTTCATAGATTCCGAGAACGAGCGCGATCGTTCCTCCGGATACACCTGGCACCAGGTCGGCGGTGCCCATCAAGAACCCGCCGATCAACGATCGCATGACCTGTCTCAGCACGGGGTGAGTATGGCGAGCCCTTGGGAAGCGACCAAGCAATTAGCCAAGTGACCCGAGGTCCACATTGGCGCCTGAGATGAGGGCTACCACGTGCTCCCCTGGATCGGGCTGGTAGGCGCCGGTCATCAGTGCGGCAACGGTGGTCGCCGCCGCAGGCTCGATGGCCAATCTGACGTTGTCCCAGATCCATTTCTGAGCGACGATGATCTCGGCATCCGTGACCAGCACCGAATCGTCGATCCACCTGCTGGCATGCCAGGCGTACTCCCCGATCGACTCGGCTCCAAGAGAAGACGCCGCAACTCCTCCGACGTCGACGACGGTGGGCCGTCCGGCCTTGCGAGCAGCGTAAAAGCTGGCACAGCCCTCCGGCTCGGTGGCAACGACTCGCACGTCATCACGAAGCCAACTGGCCACTCCCCCGATGAGGCCACCGCCACCGACTGCGACCAAAATGGAACCGACATCCTCCACCTGGCGGACGATCTCCATTCCGGCTGTCCCCTGGCCTGCAACCACCTCCGGCTGGTCATAGGCATGCGCCTGAAACGCCTGATTGTCGACCGCCCAGTCTTCACAGGCGGCGAGGGCCTGGTGGTAATACCCGGGGATCACACGGACCTCCGCCCCGTACCCTGAGATTCTGTCGATCTTCTCGACAGGTGATGTCTCCGGGACGAAGACGCTTGCTGGGTAACCGAGCCTGGAGCAGGCGTAGGCAATTGCTATGCCGAAGTTTCCACCCGAGGCAGCGGCCACACCGGAAGATGGGATGTCTCGTGCTGTCAAGACGGAGAATGCGCCCCTCGCCTTGAACGAACCCGTGGGTTGCAGATGGTCCAGCTTGAGCGAGAGTCGATATCCGGCATCGAACACATCGCCTAGTTCGATCACGGGGGTCAATCTCGTGAACAGGGCAATCCGATCGGCCGCCGATTCAATGTCGGAGTGGGTGACCTCGAAATCCATCGAGAGACCTTAGAACGGGCACCGCATCAAGAAGGAGGGTCTGGCTCGAGGACATATGCCACCGTGTTGAACCGAAGCGTGCTGATGTCGATCTCTCCTTCCTCGAACCCCCACCGATCATTCAGCCAGAGAAGGCCGGGCTCGTCCGTGAACCATTGCACCGGCCCGGCAAATAGACGACGGCCGTCTTCATCGGGACTGAGACTGATACCCCTCATCCGGTAGAGAACCGGGCGCTCGTGGCCGTCGAGGTGGATCACACCAGATATATTCGGGAGAAACACTCCGTCCGGTCGGCGGATCGGAAAATTCGCCCACTCGATGCGACCCGGTTTTCCCTCCCACATCACCGTTCCCTCGCCCGTGCCGAACGCTTGAACGAAGGCGCCATCGAAGAGCTCCGCGTCCGCCCATGAGTCTTCGCCATAGCCCTGATCCGTCGAATAGAGAGCCCAACTCTTCACCCACAGAGGATAGGCAATGCGAAACGACGGCAACGAGGATGCATTACCGTTAGGCCTGTGGTCGATCTTCCTGATGGCGTAGTCACTTTCCTCTTAACCGACGTCCAGGGCAGTACCGCGTTGTGGGAGGCCTCACCCGATTCGATGATGCACGCACTGAACCAGCATGACGCTGTCATTGAGACCGCTACTGAGGCCCACGGAGGGGTTTTGGTGAAACCTCGTGGCGAGGGAGACAGCCGCTTTGTGGTGTTTCCCAGCGCAACGGAGGCTGTTGGCGCGGTTGCTGACATGCAACGAGGCCTGGCTGATATCCACTGGACCACCCCGAAACCGCTCCTGGTGCGTATGGCTCTGCATACCGGCAGCGCCGAACTGCAACTCGGGGACTACTACGGGTCGGCAGTGAATCGGGCCGCCCGACTCCGTACGATTGCCCACGGTGGCCAGACCCTGATGTCGGCATCAACCATGGAGCTCGTCCAGGACCAACTGCCACCGGACGTGGCGATCCAGGATATGGGCGAGCATGGACTGAAGGACCTCACCCGGCCTGAACGTGTTTATCAGATCGACATCGTAGGACTCCCCGACACGTTCCCGCCTTTGGCATCACTCGATGCGGTACCCAACAATCTGCCTGTCCAGTTGACAGAGTTTGTGGGTCGCCGAGCCGAACTGGCGGATATCAAGCGAGTCATCGCAGAGACTCGATTACTGACGATTCTTGCCCCTGGAGGGGCGGGCAAAACCCGGCTGGCGATTCAGGCCGCGGCGGAGATGACGGACGACTTTCCGAACGGTGTGTTCTTCGTCGACTTGGCACCGATCACATCACCCGATGACATCGTCCAGACGGTCGCTGAGTCGCTCGGAGTCTCACTCTCTACCGACGAGGACTTACAGGTCCAACTGCTGGCCTATCTCGGCAACAAGCGCCAACTGCTCGTGTTTGACAACTTCGAACATCTCGATGGTGGCGCTGCCATTGTTTCGACAATCCTGAAGACGGCTTCCCACGTCAAGGTGATTGCAACATCTCGTTCCAAACTCAACGTCGATGGGGAGACTGTGATGTCGCTTTCCGGGCTGGACACCGGGTGGGAAACCTCAGAGGATGCGTTCCAAGCAAGCAGCGTCCACCTCTTCATTGATGGCGCAAAGCGAACGGACGCCTCGTTCTCGCTCTCAGTCGATGACCTCGCACCCCTCGGGCGAATCCTGCGGTTGGTAGACGGAATGCCACTCGGAATCCTTCTAGCCGCTGCATGGGTGGACATGCTTCCCATTAGGGAGATCGATGAGGAGATTGCTCGAAGCTTTGATTTCCTCGAGACCGACGCCGGAGGGGTACCTGATCGACATCGGAGCATTCGAGCTGTTTTTGACTATTCGTGGACCATGTTGAGTGAAGAAGAGCGCAGAATGTTCACAGCGCTGTCGGTGTTTCGGGGTGGGTTCACTCGAGAGGCTGCTCAACATGTTGCGGGGGCATCGATTCGCAATCTGGCCAATCTTGCCAATAAGGCGCTGCTCGTTCACGACCGTGATTCGGCCCGATACTCCATTCATGAACTGCTTCGCCAGTATGCCGAGGATGCCTTGAAGGAGGACCCGGCACGGTGGGTGGCGACCATCGGCGGCCACACCGAGTTCTTTGCCGATTTGGCTGCTCACGCCGAGCAGTTGATCCCGTCTAGCGATCAGAAGCACGCGCTCGCCATCATGGAGAACGACCTGGACAACATCAGGGCTGCGTGGCGACAAACACTGGCAACCGGTGACGCAACATCGGCACGGAAGATCATCATCGGACTATGGCTCCCCCACGAGATGCGGGGTTGGTATCGCGCCGGCGAAAGTGTGTTCGGGGAGGCTCTTGAAGCCTTTGAGATCGATTCCGAAGACGAGAGCACCCAAATCGTGCGAGCAACCGCCGCAGCCGCCCAAGCAAAATTCATGTCAGTCCTGGGCCGAATCGAGGAGGGGACGGAACAGGCGACGTTTGCCGCCGAACGCCTGGCCCCCCTGTCAGATCAGTGGGCGTATCTGCGAGCTCTGGAGTGTCAGTGTGAATGTCTGACCAATGCAGGTCAGGTTCGGGAACTGGCCACTGTCAGCACCGAGGCGATCAGAGTCGCGAAGGGAATCGGTGATGAGTGGTGGGCCCACGGCATGCAGAACTACCAGGCGTTGGCCGAGATGCAGAGCGGCAATCTCGAGGCGGCGGCGACAATCCTCGAAGAGGATGATGACGCATCAATACCCACGGACTATGTCATGGGGACATGGCGACTGATGATCCGGGCGATGATCTCGGTGGCTCAGAATCAACCGGAAGCTGCGGTTGAACTTCACAGCAGAGCGATCGAACTCTCTCGAGAGGTCGGAAACAGACAGGCACTCATTGTCGGCCTGGAGGGTCTCGGGGAGGCAAATGCTGCCGCCGGCAATCCCGGCGCTGCCGACGTCGCGTTCATCGAGAGTCTCGCGATGACCACCGATATGGGTCTTTTGCGCGACATGGCGCGCACCATGACCAGGGTCGCCGAGGTCCGCGCGGCCTTGGGAATGCAAGAGCAAGCAGTAGACATCCTGGCGTGTGTCATTGCCGATCCGTTGAGCAGCCAAGTGACAGCCGGCTGGGGAACCACTCCAGTAAGCGAGAAAGCGTCGGAGGTGTTGTCCGGTCTGGCAGAAACCCTCGACGCTGAAGAATTCGCCGCGGCCCGCGCCCGTGGAACTGCCAAGAGCCTCGAGGTCCGTGCCAAGGAGCTTCTCGTCTCTTGATCCCATGTCTATCTGGTGGGCGGTACAGGACTTGAACCTGTGACCTCTCGCGTGTGAGGCGAGCGCTCTGCCAGACTGAGCTAACCGCCCGTGCACGGCAAGGTTACCGACGGGCGATCGGCTAGTCGATCCCGTCCGCCCGATGGCACAATACCGCCATGACGCTCGAGGATCTGGGCCCCTACCCGCACACAGAAGGCTACGACCAGGCCCTTGCTCTGGACACCTCCGACCCACTGCGGGACGAGCGCAACCTCTATGTCCACACCGAGGATGACCTCATCTACCTGGATGGCAACTCCCTTGGCCGACTTCCCGAGGCGGCAATCGAAATTATCGAAGACGTGACCCGCCGGCAGTGGGGAGACCGACTGATCCGTTCCTGGAACGAGAACTGGTGGGATCTCCAGTTGCACATCGGTGACCTTCTCGCTCCCCTTTTGGGCGCCTCACCAGGAGAAGTGATCATCTCCGACTCGACATCGGTGAACCTCTACAAGCTGGCACTTTCCGTTATCAACGCTGCCCCTGAGCGCTCGAAGATCGTCACCGACGATCTCAACTTCCCCACCGATCTCTACATCTTGGAGGGTATCGCCCGCCAATTCGACAAGGAATTGGTGATTGTCACATCCGACGGTGTGCATGGCCCTATGGGGGGCTTGGAAGCCGAGATCGACGAATCCACGGCGCTGGTATCGCTTTCGCACACCGTCTTCAAGTCGGGTTACACCTACGACATCGGCGATGTCAACGAGATGGCTCGTCGGACGGGAGCGCTGACGCTGTGGGACTGCAGTCACTCGGTCGGTGTCGTTCCGATTGCTCTCAACGCCAACGGGTCGGACCTCGCCATCGGATGTACCTACAAATACCTGAATGGCGGTCCGGGCTCACCGGCATTCATCTATGTCCGGACTGATCTTCAGCGGTCCCTGGAGAACCCGATCACGGCGTGGTGGGGCCACGCCGAGCCCTTCTCGTTTGATCTCGATTTCCGACCGGTTTCGGGAATCAAACGGTTCCACACCGGCACGATGCCGGTCCTCTCCCTGGCCGCCGCCGAGGCAGGAATCACCGCTGTGGCAGAGGCGGGCATCGACGTCATTCGAGCCAAGTCGGTGGCAATGAGTGAGTATCTGATTGCACAGTGGGATATTCACCTTCGCCCTCTCGGCTTCGTGTTGGCCACTCCCACCGACCCCGACCGAAGAGGGTCTCACGTCTCGCTGGGGCATGAGGAGGCGTGGCCGGCCACACGCGCCCTCATCGACGTCGGCCACGTTCTTCCCGACTTCCGCTCGCCTGACAACATCCGGCTAGGCCTATCGCCGCTCTACAACACGTTCATGGATGTTCACACCGCGATGCAGCGTCTCAAACTGATATTCGAATCGAAGACACACAAGGCCTTCACCGGTGTGGACAAGGCGGTCACTTGATGGCTGCCCCACGATGAGACGGAGAGAATTCGAGGAGGTGGTCGACCGCGCCCTCGAGCAACTTCCCGAGTGGGTTGTCGCCAAGATCGACAATCTCGTTGTTGTGGTCGAGGAGCACCCGCCCCCCGAGTTGGGAGACGTGCTCGGGGTCTACGAAGGAGTCGACCTCAGCCGGCGGGATGACTACTTCGGTGCAATGCCAGACCGGATCGTCATCTTCAGGCGCCAGCACCTCGCCCTTGGCTTGACCCAGGAGGATCTGGAAGCGGAGATTCGCAAGACCGTGCTTCACGAACTCGGTCATCATCTGGGTATCGACGACGATCGACTAGCCGAGCTGGGGTGGGCCTAGCGACGTCTCGTTTCAGGCACACCGGCATTTCTGAGGACCGTGGCAGGTACTCCAAACTGACGCCATGCCGTGTAGCTGACACCCTTTCGCTCCGAGTACGACGCCGCGTACTCAACGAACTTCGCCTCCAAACGCTCGATGCTCTCCACATCCTCCACTCTGGACAACGCCAATTCGATGTCGAGTCGAGTCTGGATCAGGTCAACGGTTTTGAGCGGATCGTCGGAGTCTTCGATTCTCCGGTTTGTCTTTTCCAGACTCTTCTCGAGGCTCTCTCTGGAAACGGGGCGTCCATGCTTGCCGGTGTCGACCGTCTTCAGATAGGCCTTGATGGCTCTTGCCTCTTTGCGACCCCGCGCGATTGCCTCTTTGTGTTCCTGTGTCATCTCCATGGATCTTCAACCTCCACAACCAATGCTGGCAGACAACCGCAGGGAATGGCGGCTCGCCGTCACCAGCCGTAGCCTCTTCGATGTGATGTCAACGGAGAAGACGTGACGACCAAGAGCGTTGTGGAGGAAGTCCAGCAGTTGCTCCAGAAGAGGGGTTTTCAGGTGGACCGCCAGGTGAGATTCGACTGGCTGACCAATAGGGCCCCAACTGAGGTCGACATACCGCTGCCATCACAGCTCAAGTATCGGCTCGTGACCCTCCATGCCCGACTTGGCGGAGACTGGTCTGCACTGACCGCAAAACGCCGCCAGCCCCTCCGTGTCGACCTCCAGGTTGATGGAACGACGCTGATCGAGATAGACGAGAAGCACCATTTCTCCTCACGGCGCCTGACCAGCCTGGACTTCTACGACGGCATCGACCATGGTCTGGACCTGAGCCAATACCGCGATGTGTGCTCTCAGTATCGGGATTCTGCCGACAAGTACCTGAGAGGAAGAGAAGCGGTTGATTTCCCCTTCCCGGGAGGCCTCACTGCCCAGAGGGCCTACTTCGACACGACGAAGGACATGTTGGCAGCGGCGCACGGATACAGACTCATCCGTCTCCCAGCACCTGATGGAGAACTCACCGGAGCCGCCAAACTCGCTCTCAGAGTCCTTGTGTGAACAGTTGAATCGCACCGGCTCATCGAATGGTCGAGGCTTCTGGCTAGGTCTGATGGTCCATCAGCACGAAGTCATCTGCTTTGGTGAAGTCGGCCGGCGACTCGTCGGATTCCAAAACGTCGAGTGCTTCTTCCAGGGAGACCAATCGGGGCGAGTCGAGCGCGCGCTGTTCGCCATCTATTCGGAGAGTGGCGGTTTTGGCCACCAGGATGTTCCGAACCCAGTCCGACTTGGGGCCGTACCTGGCAACCAGCACGTAGCCGCTTCCAGTCGGGTAGGCATCGAGTGGCGTGTGGTAGAGCCTCCCCGACGTCCTACCGACATGTGTAACAACGGGATACTCCCCCTTCCTTATCGCTTTGGGGTTGAAGACCCGTTTGTTGATCTTGGCCAGCCATCGCGGGTACGGCATCCGTCACTTCCTTAGGGCAATCCCACTGGACCACCGTCACGAGGCGGGGCCGAGCTGTCTACAGTCTCTTCGCCCATTTGCTCACCTTCACGTGATCCGCAATGACTTTACGACTCAGACACGCGGCTCTCGACTTCCCGCACAGGATCGATTTATTCTTCTGGGTGAGACCAGGTCTTCGAGAGCTGACACCGCTCGTCGTTCAGACATCAGCTGCGAGTACGACAAGTTGTGCACTAAACAAGAGAGAAACCCCCAACACTTGGGGGTTTCTCGGTGGGCCCTAGAGGACTTGAACCTCTGACCTCTTGCGTGTCGAGCA
>CAXMMT010000057.1:0-41664 GCA_964194555.1 uncultured Boseongicola sp.
GTCGGTGCCCGCTACAGATTTGTGGGCGGCGACCCACAACTTCAATTCAGCTGCGGTCAATCGTTCCCTGCGATCACAAGCGAGCCTACGACCCACATAAGACTCTCAGACTGAACAAGGCTAGGGAGTGCCGGCCTGTCAGCCGTTCTGGGAGACGAGACGGCGATTCTTGAACTTCGCCTTGACGTAGTCGGCGTTCATCATGGCGATGAAGTCGATGGAGATCGACTTGGGACAGGCCTTCTCGCACTCACCGTGGTTGGTGCACGATCCGAAGTACTCCTCCATCACGTCGACCATCCGCTCGGTGCGGGTCCACCTTTCCGCTTGGCCTTGGGGGAGCAGGTTGAGATGGCTGATCTTGGCCGAGGTGAAGAGACTGGCGGCGCCGTTGGGGCAAGCCGCAACACAGGCCCCGCAACCGATGCAGGCGGCGGCATCGAATGCAACATCGGCGACGTCTTTGGGTATCGGGATCAAGTTGGCGTCTGGAGCTGATCCGGTGTCGATGCTGATGTAGCCGCCGGACTCGATGATCCGGTCAAAACTCGACCGATCGACGACGAGATCACGGACCAGCGGGAAGCCAGACGCTCGCCACGGTTCCACCACGATGGTGGCCCCGTCCTCGAACTTGCGCATGTGAAGCTGGCACGTCGCTGTGCCCGGCTGAGGTCCATGAGGTTGGCCGTTGATCATCACGCCACACATTCCACAGATCCCTTCCCGGCAATCATGATCGAAGGCGATCGGATCCTCACTTTGACCAACCAAACGCTCGTTGAGAACGTCGAGCATCTCCAGAAACGACATCTCGTCCGAGATGTCGTCCACTTGATAGGTCTGGAAGCCTCCTTGCGAATCAGGATTCGCCTGCCTCCACACCTGGAGGATGACGTTCACTTGTAGCTCCTGGTCGTCAATGCCACGTTCTCAAACTCGAGTGGCTCGATGCTCAGCTCTGGGCTGGAAGCATCCCCCGTCCATTCCCATACCGAGACATGCTTGAAGTTCTCGTCGTCGCGCTGAGCCTCACCCTCTGCGCTCTGGTGTTCGTCGCGGAAGTGGCCGCCACACGATTCCTCCCGATCGAGTGCATCGAGACACATCGCCTGGGCGAGTTCGAAGAAGTCGTCGACCCGCCCGGCTCGCTCCAGGCTCTGATTGAGCGAGTCGCCGGAACCGAGAACTCTCACGTCGCTTCGGTACTCCTCGTATAGCGCCGGTATGTCTGACAACGCCTTCTGGAGACCCGATTCGTTGCGGGCCATGCCGCAATGATCGAGCATGATCTTGCCCAGCTCCTTGTGGAACCAGTCCACCGAGCGGGTCCCGCTAGTGGACATATACCCCGCCACTCTGTCGGAGACACCGGTCTCGATCTCCCGAAAGGCGGGGTCATCAGTGGGCACGGGGTCGGTGTTCAGGTACTCGGCCAGATAGTCGCCAATGGTGTAAGGGAGCACGAAGTAGCCGTCGGCCAGCCCCTGCATGAGTGCTGATGCACCGAGTCTGTTGGCGCCGTGGTCGGAGAAGTTCGCCTCCCCTATCGAGTAGAGGCCCGGCACAGTCGTCATCAGGTTGTAGTCGACCCACAGCCCACCCATGGTGTAGTGCGGGGCGGGGTAGATCCGCATGGGAACGCGGTACGGGTCCTCGTCTGTGATCCGGTTGTACATCTCGAAGAGGTTGCCGTATCGCTCCTCAACCGTGTGTCTTCCTTCTCTTTCGATGGCCTGTTCGAAGTCGAGATAAACCCCGTTCTCGAGTGGCCCGACGCCCTTGCCCGAGTCGACCATGCGCTTCGACACTCTCGAAGCCACATCCCGGGGGACGAGGTTGCCGAACGCCGGATAGATCCTCTCCAGGTAATAGTCGCGGTCCTCTTCGGGAATCTGGTTGGCCTGCCGGGCTTCGCCGGCATTCTTTGGCACCCAGATTCGACCGTCGTTCCTCAACGACTCCGACATCAAGGTGAGCTTCGACTGGAACTCGTCAGAGGCGGGAATGCACGTGGGGTGGATCTGGGTGAAGCATGGGTTGGCGAACGCCGCTCCCTTTCGATGGGCTCTCCAGATGGCGGTGACGTTTGAGGCCATGGCGTTGGTGGAGAGATAGAACACGTTGGAATACCCGCCGGTGGCGAGAACCACTGCGTGCGCCGAGTGGCTGGTCACTTCTCCCGTGACGAGGTCTCGAACCACGATTCCGACCGCCCGGCCATCTTTGACCACGATGTCGAGCATCTCGGAGCGGACATGGAGCTTCACTTTGCCGGAGTCGACCTGACGCATCAGCGCCGAGTAGGCGCCAAGAAGGAGTTGCTGTCCGGTGGCGCCTCTGGCGTAGAAAGTCCTCGATACCTGAGCGCCCCCGAAGGAGCGATTGTCGAGAAGCCCACCGTACTCGCGGGCGAATGGAACTCCCTGGGCAGTGGCCTGGTCGATGATGTTCAGCGAAACCTCAGCCAGACGATGGACGTTGGCCTCCCGACTCCGATAGTCGCCACCTTTCACCGTGTCGTAGAACAAGCGGTACACCGAGTCGCCGTCGTTGTGATAGTTCTTGGCGGCGTTGATCCCGCCCTGGGCCGAGATCGAGTGGGCCCGGCGCGGCGAATCGTGGAAAGTGAAAACCTCGACTTCGTAGCCGAGTTCGCCGAGGGAGGCGGCGGCCGAGGCCCCGGCGAGTCCACTACCGACGATGATGACCTTGAACTTTCGCTTGTTGGCAGGATTGACCAGGCGAACCGAGAACTTGTGGTTTTCCCACTTGTCGGCGATCGCGCCGTCGGGGACGTTGGAGTCCAGTCGTAGAGACACCGGCTAGCCCACGAACCCGAAGAGAACGGCCAGTGGCATGACGGCGTTGCCGGCGAAAACAACCACGGCCAGTCCGACGGCTAACCCGCGTCGCCATACGTTGAATCGGGGATGGTTGATCCCCATGCTCTGGAACATCGACCAGGCACCGTGATAGAGATGGAGCGCGAGCAGCGCCATCGAGAGTACGTAGAAGGCGGTGACCGGTGCCCGTGTGAAGGTGGCCACGAAATTGGCATAGACCTCACCGTGCTCCCACGTCTCGGGTGCCATCGGCTGCACGCCCAGGGTGAGGTCGGCGATGTGAAAGACGAGGAAAGCAAGGAAGATGGTGCCGCTCATCTGCATGGTTCGGCTTGCGTAGTTGGCGACGAGGTACTTGCGCGGGCCCTGATACTCCTCGGCGCGGGCCCGACGGTTCATGATCGTCAGGGCATACGCCGCGTGGATGTGGAGGAGGAAGACCACGATCAAGCCGGTTCGCATGATCCAGAGGACGACCTGCTCGGGCATGATCGGGAAGAAGAGCGTCCGCAGTGTTTCGGCGTAGAGGTCGATTTCGGGGATCCCGCCGACATCGGGGAAGAAGATCTTCCAGTTGCCCACCATGTGGGCGAGGACGAAGAGGATGATCGCCATTCCCGTCAGACCCATCACCCACTTCTTGCCAACCGCGGATCGGTAGAACTCGATCGGGAACGGGGAGCGTTTGTTTTCGACGGTCGCGGTCACTGTGCTCGCATTATGCCAACCCGCAGCGGAGTGTCGATTCACGCTCAAAGGCTTGGGGTTGACGGCGCGCGCGGTTTGGCATAATGTCAAGCTTGTAATTACACGGTTGTGAGGAGACCCTGAATGCAGAGCAAGCTCATCGAAGCCCTTGCCATTGGTGAGCTTTCCTGGCAGGACTACGCCAACTGCCGTGGCGCCGATGCCAATCTCTTCTTCCCCGAGCGGGGAGCGTCAACCCGGAAAGCGAAGGCGATCTGTGGAGCTTGCGAGGTCAAGGCCGACTGTCTCGACTACGCCATCGACATGGGTGAGAAGTTCGGTATTTGGGGCGGTCTGAGTGAGCGGGAACGACGCCGGGTGCGTCGCGAGCGAGCCGTCCGTCGGGCCAGCTAGGAAGCTTTACAGATAAAGTCCGGAGGAGTCGTCCTTCTCGCCCTGAGGCGGAGCCGTCAGGGCACGCTTCTGCATCTCCTGAAACTGGCTTTGGGCAGCCATCTGTTGGCTCCAAAGCGACGCCTGGATTCCGTGGAACAAACCTTCGAGCCACCCGATCAACTGTGCTTGAGCCACACGTAGCTCAGATTCCGAAACGTTTTCGGTGTTCAGAGGAATCATGATCTCGTTGAATTCATCCTCGAGCTCCGGCGAGAGAACCTCGCGCAGCGCATCCACCGATTTGGCATGCACCGTCGCCAAACGCTCGCGACCGCCCTCGTCGAGTGGGGCCTGGCGGGCTTCGTCGAGCATGGCGCGGGTCATTGAGGCGATGCGAATCAGTTTGGTTGGCTGACTGACCGCGGGGGCTTCCTCTTCGATGTTCTCGATATTGTTGTCGGACTCCTCGACGGAGTCTGGCTTGAGGGCGTCTTCCATTGCCTCCAGCATATAGCCATTCTCACTGTCGAGAAATGCTCGCCACCTTCGCTGTCGGATGCCAGCCTTGAGCCGATGCGAAGTGTCCTGATCTTCACAATCACCTACACGGTGGCCCTTTTCGTCTACGGCCAGGTGGTGGAGAGCCCGCTCACCAATCTATATACCGGGATCAACATCGGTCTGTTCATGCTGTTTGCCTTGCTTCACAGATGGGCTCGGTGGCCGGTGCGCGCGCTATGGGCGGTATCGCTTGTCGGGTTGGGCAACATGGCCGGCGGTGTCTTGTTGGTCGACGGAGTTCCTCTCTACACAGCGGATCTGATCTGGGGCCTTCGTTACGACAAGATCTTTCACGTTCTTGCGTCTACGGCGCTGACGTTCGTTGCCTGGGAGGCGATGAAACGGTGGGCCGGTGACGGCTATCACCGGGGTGGTCTCTTGCTGTACACCTGGCTGGTCGTCATGGGGGGAGGAGCGGTTGTCGAGATAGCTGAGCTGATCGGCTCGACTATGAGCAATGTCAGCGTCGGTGACTATGGCAACAACGCCCTCGATCTGGTGGCCAACGCCCTGGGAGCTACGGTGGGGATTGCCTTGGTCTGGTGGTACGAGATCCGCCAGGAGACCTACACCAACACCGGGTTTGACAACCCCCTTTAACCGCCCCTCCTTCTGTCGTAATATCATCTCGAGTAACGATGAGGACGACAGATGGCTGAGGAATACCCCCCAATCCTCGACGCGGCGCAAGTGGCGGAACTATTGGGAATGAACGTGCAGATGGTCCGGCGTTATGCAAGGGAAGGTAGGTTGCCCGCCTACAGGCTTCCCGGCGGACGCATCTTCAAGTTCTTTCGGGACGAGATCTACGAGTTCGTCCGTTCTCATCCGGTGACCGCCGTGGAAGACGGGGTCAGTGAAGAACAGTCGATCGAATAACTGCCAGAATCATGGTGCTCGGAACGTAGATCTGCCGGCCGTCCACGTCGCGGACTTCTACATGATCCACAGCAACCACTGCGATCGCTCCGATCACTATCTCTCCACCGGGGAGAGCAAGTCGAACAGCCGTTTCCGCTGCCGAGAACTCGTGGAGCAGTGCCCGGAACGACTCGGCTCCGCCCACCTTCGAATCATCCGGCGAGTCCGAGGGGAGGATCGACCACGTGGCGACATCGAGTCTGACGTCAGCGGTCTGGTCGGCCCTGTCGATGGTGGCGTAGTCGACGCCGGCAGCCGCGAGAAGCCCGCTGAAGCTGTGACCACCGAACTCGACGGATACCCGTCCGCCGCGGTGGGCGAGGTCCTTGACCACGTCCGCCAGCTCGAGCCTGCGCCGACGGAGGAGGTCGGTGAGTCGCTCGTCCTCGGCTGCTTCGTCAGCCAACTCGCGTCCAACGCCCTGGCGAAGCTCAGCTGCCAGATGAGGGTCAGGATCGGAATCCGAGTTCATGTCTTTTCGCGCTCTCGACCTCGAGTGATGTACACAAGATAGGTTGCCAGAACCGTGACCAATGCCCCCTCAACGGTACAGAGGGAAGCGGGCACCTCACAACCGGCACGCCGGTCAGTCAAACGACGACTGTCGGCATCCCACTTTCTCATCGGTCTTGTGGTTGTCCTGGCTTTTGTTCTCAACTTCCTTGCCCTGCAGGATCGGTCAGCCACCACACTGGTCGCAGTGGCGGATCGTCCGATCACAGCAGGTTCAGCCTTCTCTATCGAGAGCGTTCGCCTGATTCCGGTGCCGGCGGCGTTTGAAGGAATCGAGTCGCTGGTTCAACAGGCGCGGCTCTCCGAGTTCGAGGGTTGGGTCGTCGAACGATCGATTTCTGAAGGTGGACTGCTCGACCAGTCGGTGCTCGTTGAGCCAGGGGCACCATCGGGACTCCGGTCGATGAGTCTCCCGATAGCGGTTGCCCATGCGGCTGGTGGCACGATTGTCACCGGCGATCGGGTAGATGTGATCTCTGTTCGGGACGGCTCGGCAACCTATGTGGCAAGCGACATCGAGGTGATCGGCCGCTCGGCCCTCGATGGCGGGTCTTTTGGGAGCATCGGTGACTATCACATCGTCGTGGCGGTCGACGCCGGCCAGGCCCTGGATCTCGCCGGGGCGCTCGAATCTGGTTCGTTGGAGATCATCCGCTCAACAGGTGCCCCGAAGATCGAGGTCGGGGGAAGTGGAGAATGACGCCTGAGATCGCTCTCGCCGCTTCGGCGAGAGAATGGCCCGATCGATTGCACCGCCATCTGCTCGAGCATGGCGGTGGGAGGGTTGTGGCTCGGGTGATGGGTCCGGAGCAGACCGTCGAGGCCACCTTTGACGCCATTCTGATCGATGACGTCTGTTCGTTTCTAACACCCCGACTGGTATCAGCTGTCAAGAAGTCCGGTGCCGAGGTCGTGGGCGTCTTCTCCCCGGCCGACGGTTCCGATGCGAAAAGGCGACTTTTGGAGTGCGGCATCAGTGATGTAATAGAAACTGACGCCGCGCCGGAGGAGTATCTGGAGAAGGTGATGGCCGCATTGGCACATCGACTTCCGGTTTCCATGGAGGCACCGACTGCGTCAGTTGGTTGGTCGATTGCTGTTACCGGCGCTTCAGATGGAGTGGGTGTAACCGAAGTGGCTGTGGCCCTGGCGCGCGGAATCTCCAGCGAACTGAAGGTTTCCCTCGTCGATGTCGATCCAACCTGGCCCAGTATTGCCCAGCGTCTGGATCTTCCTCTGCATCCCAACATCCGGACAGCACTTGACATCGTCGCCCATGGGTCTGGTGATCTCGAAGCAGCTTCTCACCTTCTGGGCGAGATGATCGTCGTTGGTGGAGTTGCCGATCAGGGATCAGGCTCCCCACTTGCCCAATCAGAGGTGGTGATGCTGTTTGATGCACTCTCCGAGGCGGTTGATGTGCTCGTTGCGGATCTCGGTCCGCTTCAGCATTCGGTGAGTGGGGTCCTTCGGGGGTTCGATGCGGTCGCGTTGGTGGGCACAGGTGACCCCGTTGGGATCACCCGCCTTCTTCATAGCGCCGAGCTAGCTATGGAGCAGGTCCCGGCGGAAGCCATTGTTCTCGTCGCAAATAAGACGTTTCCGCGGCGGTATTACGAGTCCGAGATCCGGCGGGAATTGCAGTCGTCTTTCCCCGATGTTCCGCTCGTGGTGTTGCCGTTCGATCAACGGCTGAGCGAATCGATCTGGGAAGGCCGGCCGTCGCGGCGCGGGCCTTTCGCCAAATCCGTGGGTCGGATGGCTTCGCTGATCATTGAGAGGTTGGAGCCATGACCGTTGATGCTTATGAGGAGCTCCGCCGAGAAGCGTTGGCTCGCATCGATGGGACGGGGATCGACCCTCAGAGTCAGACGGAGGAGGTTCGCGAACTGCTCGAGATGGCCGTTGACGACTATCAGCGTAGAGCACACCTGGGAGACGGCAGATCGTTGGCGGACCCGCGGGCCACAGTCAATCGTTTGGTCCAGTCGGTGACCGGACGAGGTCCTCTGAGTCGTCTCCTGGATCGTCCGGACGTGGAAGAGATATTCATCGAGGGCGACGCTGTTACCTATCTGGAGGCGGGCGGTGTGCTTCGGAGTGCCGACTTGCCGGCCACCGAAGCGGAGAACCGTCAAACCATCGATCAGTTGATCTCCACCTCCGATCGGCGGCTCGATGGATCGAATCCGATTGCTCAGGCTCGTGTGCTAGACGGCTCCGCTCGGTTGACAGCTGTGATACCTCCGGTCGGCGACCAACTATCCGCGACTATCCGTAAGTACGCCCTCCGTCGTCAGACTCTCGACGCGCTTGTGGCTCTGGGCTCGCTGACGCTTGCGGCTGCCGCCTTTCTCGAGGCGGCGATGAGGGCATCGGCCTCGGTGATCATCTCAGGACCCCCCGGCTCCGGCAAGACTTCGTTCCTGTCGGCGCTGATCGCGGCGGTTCCGGCTGATCACTGCATTCGCTCGTGTGAGGAAGTGCGAGAACTCCATGTGCCTCTTGTGCACGGTTCGTATTACGAGTCCCGTCCGCCTTCCCTCGATGGCTCGGGCGAGATCAGCCTCCGGGATCTCGTGAAAGTGGTGCTGGCGATGCGGCCCGATCTCATTGTTGTTGGTGAGGTGAGGGGAGCCGAAGCCTTCGAGTTGACTCGCGCGGTAAACGCTGGTTGTGGCATGGCCTGCACCATCCATGCCAACTCGGCCAGCGATGCTCTCGATGCCCTGGTCAATGCTGCGCTCATGGCCGGCGAGAACGTGCCCGAGCGAGTTGTTCGCAAGGTTTTCTCGTCGTCGATCAACCTGGTCGTCCATCTCGATAGGGGAATGGATCAGTCGGGTTCCAGGATGATTCGCGAGACAATGGAGATTCGGGCTGTTGTTCCTGCGCTCCATGAGGATTTCTCCACGGAGGCGATCTTCACCCGCGACCGTCTTGGCGGCCCGCTGACATGGAGCGGCTCGCTCCCACCCGAGGGTCTGACAAGGCGGATCGAAAGCGTCCTGCCCGGACGGTCCGGCTTGACGGCTTTGTTGAGAGACGGAGCGGTCGAGTGGTGACCGTTGCTGCCTCCCTGATGTCGGCCCTGGCGGTTGCTGGGTTAGGCGTGTTGCTGGTCCAGTCGGAGCGGAGACGTGCTGTTGTCTCAAAACCAACCACCCGGAAAAGCGTCGTTCAAGGTCTTGACGTGACCTCGGTTCAGTTCTGGACCACGGTCGCCGGGGCTGGGGCAATTACGTATTTGGTGATATTCGCGATCACGGGCCTCACGATCATCTCGGTGATTCCGGCCTTAGTCGTCGGGACTCTGCCCAAAACCTATTTCGTACGCAAGAGGTCACAGAGACTGGCGGCGGTGCAGGAGGCCTGGCCAGATGGGTTGCGAGACCTGTTGTCATCGATAAGGGCAGGGGCGTCGCTCCCCACTGCCATTGAGAATCTGGCTGCTTTCGGACCGGCGCCGCTCCGTGAGGCTTTCCATGGATTCGGGGTCTATGCGAGGAGTCTGGGGGTGGTTTCAGCTCTCGAAATGGTGAAAGACGATTTGGCCGACCCGACATCTGATCGGGTCGTCGAGGTGCTCATCCTCGCCTACGAGCGTGGCGGAACGGTCGTTCCGGAAATCCTGTCAGACCTAGCCGAGGCAACGACGCGGGATCTTTGGACGCTGGAGCAGGTTCGGTCGGAGGCCCTGGAGCAGAAGCTCAACTCACGGATCGTGTTTGTCCTTCCTTGGTTCGTCCTTGTCGCTATGACTGCCCAATCGGGTGCTTTTCGAGAGTTCTATTCGACGACGGCCGGCATCCTCGTGGCACTTGTGGGCGGCGTGATGAGTCTGGTTGGGATTCTCATTGCGTCGAAACTCGGCAGCCAACCTGCTGAGCCACGCGTCTTTAGTGGGTCCGGATGAGTTTCGCACTCGGTCCCGTGGTGGTCCTCGCTTCACTTTGCACTGCCCTGGCCGGCGGCTTGATCGTTCGGTCGATCGCCCCTCCGCCGAAACGACTGCGTGCTCGAATCCGTCCGTACATGACACCGATGGCGCCCCTCCTCGGGCAACCCATGCATCAAGGATCGTTCGCATCGATATTCGGTCCGATCGTGCACGATGTCGCCAACTGGGTCGGGGGATTGCTCGACCGGACAGGGTCAGAGGTAACGCTCGTGAAGCTCAAACAGGCGGGCTGGTTCAAAGATGTCGCCGAGTCAGAGATGGTTGTGGCGTATCGGCTTCTTCAGCTGAGAACCCTCGGCGTCTCCCTTCTGCTGGCGTCGGTGTTGGGCCATGTCCTCGGCGTCTCTCCGTTGATCAGGTTTCTCCTCCTCGGTCTCGGTTTCATGGTCGGGTCGAACCGAACCCGGGGACGCCTGGACCGAGCAGTGGACGCGAGACGCGAACAGATGAAGATCGAGATCTACACGGTCAATCAGCTTCTGGCCATGCGTGTGCGAGCAGGAGGAGGCGTTATCCAGGCGGTGGGCGCTACGACTCAGCGTGGCAGCGGCGAGGTGATCGGAGAGCTCGAGGAGGCTTTGCGCCTTCATCGAGCAGGCTGGGCTGGTCCCGACGCCTTCAGACGCATAGCGGAGTTGACGCCAGAGCCTTTCTGCTCACGCACCTACCGTCTATTGGCATCGGCCGAGGAGCGGGGCGCCGACCTGGCCGAGGCGCTGCTCTCACTTTCCGAAGATGTACGGGAAACACGGCGGGAGTCCATCAAGAGGACCGCCACCAAGCGCAGGGCGGCGATGCTCGTTCCGACTATCGCCATCCTTGCTCCGGTGTTGATTCTCTTTGTGGCGGCTCCGCTGCCGTACTTGATAACGAGCTGGCAATAGGGAGGTAAATATGCTGCCAGTAGTACGCGCATGGGCTCATGCCTTGCGCACCGATGACCGGGGACTGAATACAGCTGAGCTGATGGGCAACGCAGCACTTGCGATCGCGGCTTTAGTGGTCATTTGGGGGGCTCTGCAAGCTCTTGGCTTGGACATCGTCGGGTGGATCAGAGGCGAATTGATCGGAGGCTGACCGACCGGGGGGTCAGCTCCGTTCAGTTTCTTCTGGCGTCGGCGCTGTCGCTCATCCTCTTCCTGGCTTTTGCGAACATTGTCGTCGTCCAATACGGGCGGGGGGCCATGCGCTCAGCCCTGGACCAGGGAGCCAGGGCTGGGGCGATCTCCGGGTCGTCCATGGACTGTGAGGCTCGTGCCGGCGAGGTCATAGGCCAGCTACTGGGAGGACGTATGTCGGATGGGATGACGATCGTCTGCGGGGTTTCGGGCAATGTCATGGTCGCTCGGGGCGACGGCGTGTTCCAGACTTGGACACCACTTGCTCCCGACTTCGCAGTGACGGTAATCAGCGAGGCCGCACTCGAGCGACAGCCTTGAGCGACACCGGTCACGCGGCCGTCGAGTTCGCCATGGCTGTCGCCGTGTTGTTGCTCCCGGCTGCATTGGTGGTGACGGCGTTCGGCCCCTGGTCAGAGCGTCGTGTTCTCGCCGAGTCGGCGGCTGCCGAGGCGGCTCGTGTTGCGGTCATCGAACTGGATCACGCAGCCGGAGTGGCGGTCGTTGCCCAGTCCATCTCGAACCACGGCCTGGACCCCCACTTCGTCCGCATCGGCTGGTGCGGCTCGGATCCAGGCCCGCTCGACGCGCCAGGGGGCGTCTGTCCCTTGACCCGAGGCTCATCCGTCGAGGCGCGGGTTGATGTGTGGACACCGCTGATCCGCACGCCCTGGGGAGGCGTTGGCGGTCTATGGATAACCGCCAGCCATAGCGAGCCCATCGATCTGTATCGGAGCTTCGGATGAAGAGCTCTGAGCGCGGGTCGGTAACCATCTGGATGCTGGGCCTATCCGTACTCCTCCTCTTGTTCGGCGGCCTGGCCTTGGACTTCTGGCGGGGATTGGCCCTCCAGCGTGAACTGGCGGCGGTAGCCGACTCGGCGGCGATCGCTGCGGCATCGGGTATCGATGAGGAGCACTATCGCGCTACCGGGGAGGTGGTCCTCGACCCGGCCCGATCCCGAGCGCTGGCGCTGACTTCCATCGCGGTCCAGGACGTAGATCTCACCAGTGTCTCTTCGACCACGTCAGTCGATGGCATCAGTGTCACCGTGGTCGTGATTGCCGAACTCGACCTTGGGCTCTTGGGTGTGTTCGTCGACGAATCTGAGCCGCTCGTCGTTCGAGCTTCGGCAACGGCGTCACCGAGAATCGTGCCCTAGCGAGTTCTCTAGCCTTGAATCCATGAGAGCGGTACGCCTGGTTGAGTCGGGAAGACCTTTGATCGAGGTAGACGTTGAGGTTCCCCGGGTCGGGCCCCACGACGTGGAGGTGCGAATCGAAGCTGCAGGCATCTGCCGTTCCGATGTCCACTACAGAGCAGGTACGCGCCCGGTGCCCGGCTTTCCGCTGACTCCTGGTCACGAAGTGGCGGGCACAGTTTCGGCCACCGGATCGCACGTCAGGCGGCTTGAGCTCGGAGACCGGGTTGCAATCCACTATCTGATCAGTTGTGGGGTTTGTGAGCCGTGTCTCGGGGGCCGTGAGCAATTCTGTGAGCCGGGTTTGATGATCGGGCTTGACCGGGACGGGGGATACGCCGAGGCCATCACGGTGCCGGAGCGCAACGCTTTTTCCATACCTGACGCAATTCCGGTCGAAGTAGCAGCCATCATGATGTGTTCCTCCGCAACCTCCTTGCACGCCCTTCGTCGCGGACGGATGACGCCGGGGGAAACCGTGGCTGTGATCGGAGTCGGAGGCCTGGGGATATCCGCAATCAAGATCGCTTTCGCTCTGGGGGCATCTGAGGTGTTTGCCGTTGATACCAATCCCGAAAAACTGAAGATTGCCCAGGGGCTGGGAGCGACTCCGGTTCCTGTCCACAAGGTGAGGACAATCGGGGCAGACGTGGCTCTCGAACTCGTTGGGCTCCCGGAGACGATGAGGGGTGCCGTCGATGCTCTCGGCGTTCGGGGGAGGGCCGTTGCGGTCGGTCTGACTCACGAGCCGTTCCCGCTCCACTCTTTTGATGATCTTGTCTTGCGAGAGGCAGAGGTCATCGGGGCAGCAGATCATCTTGCCTCAGACATCCAGGAGTTGATCGAGATGGTCGGCACCGGGGTCATCGACCTGTCAGATGTGGTGACCGCAACAGTGCCCCTCGAGGCGGCCGCTATCAATGATGCTCTCGATCGCCTCGAATTGTTCGACGGCGGTCTGCGAACCGTGATCAGACCGTAGGAAGGCAGTCCGTGATCCCAACTTCACACTGAGAGGGGGCGCGATTATCCTTCTTGCCTACTCCGCAACACTTTGGTGGTGCGCGTTCGGGGGTGGTGTAATAGGTAACACGACAGGTTCTGGTCCTGTTATTGAGGGTTCGAGTCCTTCCCCCCGAGCAAGGGCCGAGATATCTTGGCTCCCAACTTGGTCCCGTCGTCTAGTGGTCTAGGACGCCGGCCTCTCAAGCCGGAAACGCCGGTTCAAACCCGGTCGGGACTGCGACCTCTCAACCTGTCCCTACAGGGGTTCGGACGATCTATTTTCGTCGCCGTAGCGGTCGAACATCACCATGCAGAACTCGAGCAGATCCTCGATTCGCTGACCGCTGGGATGCGATGTCGACCAGAGCTCCAGATTCTCGAGCCGATTGTCGGTCTTGACGCCGTTGATGTGATGCACATGCTCGTTCGACGTCAAAGCTCGTCCAAGGCTTTGAGCCATGACAAATCGGTGTTCAGCGATCTTGGTTGTTCCGCCGCTGAGATGGCGAAGCTCCGGCGGAATATTCACCTGCTGATATCCATGGCTCATATGCCCGCTGCCATCTGACTTGCGGATTGGAACGTCGGCCTTCGGGTCACCGAATTTGAGAACTCGCTTATAATGAGTCGCGCAATAACCCCTCGATTTGAGCGGCCTGTCGCAATCTTCGACTGAGCACATCCCTCTTCCCTCCCTGAGTGGTGTATCGCCAGGAGTGCCATGTCTCAGCAGTCGTTGGTAGTGGCCGTGACAGAGGCCTTTAGCATCGACTTCCTTCTCACAGTGGTCGATTTTGCACTCGCCCCGTTCCGCAGCGGCCCAGCGGGACCCGGACTTCCAGTCCTCAACACCCGGCGATAGTGCATCTCGCAGTACTCGTTGGCGTATACCGAGCGCGTGCATCCTTCTACCTGACACTTCTTCCCCATGAACACAACGTATCGGCTGTCACCGACAGATCTCTGGGCGTGACCATGAAGACTGCCTCAGCGAGCTGGAGTCCATTGGCATGCTCTCGAACGCTATCACTTAGTGCTAGCATCTATGTATGGCTTCAATCCGGACGACGTTCACCCTCGACGACGCGCTGGCTGAACGTGCCCGTCAACTCGATATCAACATCTCGGCCGCCGCTCGTGAAGGAGTTGCCTCCGCGGTGCGCGCCGCGTTGGCAGAGGCAGACCGAGCGGCGTACGAACGGGTTCCGGAACGGCCTGATCCGTTCTGGAACGACGTCGAAGCTTGGACCGAATAGTGATCCGAGCCGAGATCTGGCTGGCTCAGGCCGGCGGCAGGTCGCGACCCGTACTGATCCTGACGCGTCCTGAGGTGATCGACGTCCGCCAACTCGTCACTATTGCTGAGATCACCACGTCGATTCGCGGGCTTGCAGCCGAAGTCGAATTCGATCATCGAGATGTCGGACTCGACCAGCCGTCAGTGATCAACTGCGACGGCCTCCACACCCTCACCCGATCCTCGCTCACCAGCTACATCGGAACCGTGGATGAGCTCACGATGGGCAAAGTGTGCTCGGCGGTCAGCTACGCCCTCGGCTGTTGAGCCATCCTCGGGCCAGTCAGCACAACGATCCTGAGATCAAGCGCCCGGCGCGCCAGGCTCTCGACGGATCACAGGCGTAGCGTCGCCGCCAACTGATTTGCTTCGCATTACCGCCGACTCTCGGAAGGACCCCATATTGAGCCTCGACGACTTTCCACGGATTCCGCTTCTTTTTGGACACTCGCCGATTCACCCGTTGCGACGTCTAAGCGAAGCGCTCGGGGGAAAGGTTGAGATCTGGGCCAAGCGCGAGGACTGCAATTCTGGCATCGCCTTCGGTGGGAACAAGGTCCGAAAGCTCGAGTACCTGGTTGCAGAAGCGCTTGCCCAGGGCTGCGACACTTTGGTATCGATCGGCGGGATTCAGTCGAACCACACTCGACAGGTGACCGGTGTCGCCTGTCACCTTGGTCTGAAGGCTGTAACGGTGCAGGAGGGCTGGGTCGATTGGCCTGACATGGCGTACGCAAAGGTCGGCAACATCCAGCTCACCCGCATCTTGGGTGGCGACATCCGCATAGACCCAGCGGGCTTTGATATCGGCATCCGCGATAGCTGGAAGAACGCCATCGAATCGGTGGAAGCGGCCGGCGGCACGCCTTACTCGATACCGGCCGGAGCGTCCGATCACCCGCTCGGAGGTCTCGGTTTCGCGAACTGGGCGATCGAGGTTGCCGATCAAGAAATCGAATACGACGTCTTCTTCGATCACATCGTTGTGTGCACCGTGACCGGGTCGACTCACGCCGGCATGATCGCCGGCTTCGCCCTCGAAGACCACGACGATCGCCAAGTCATTGGCATCGACGCCTCGGCAACTCTTGACAAGACCACCCATCAAGTAACCCGAATCGCCAACAACACCGCCACGATGATCGGGCTCGACCGAGATCTTCGGGGCGATGAGATCACTGTGGTTCCCGGGTACGAAGGCCCTGCCTATGGAATACCCGACAAGCAGACTATCGCCGCGATCCACCTCGCCGCCCGCACCGAAGGCATGCTCACCGACCCCGTCTACGAAGGAAAGTCGATGGCAGGGCTCATTGGCATGATCCGGTCCGGCGAGATTCCACCCGGTTCGGTAGTCCTCTACGCCCACCTCGGAGGACAACCAGTCCTTTCCGCGTACGCGGGTGCACCCGGACTCGGGTGAGTGGCGGAGATTTGCCGGAGTCGGGCCTTCGAGGGCCAGGTCAACCCGGCTTCTCCTGAGACGGGGCCTCTCCCTATACTCCGGCGGCGCTTCTGAACCCTTGTCTGTCCCGGAGGAATTCTCAATATGACGGAAACGATTCTGTACATCGCGCTTATAGCGAGTGCCCTCGGTCTCTTGCTGGCTGTTTATTACAGCCGTGCGGTGCTGGCCTACCCGCGAGGTAACGAGCGGATGGTCGAGCTATCCAACGCCATCCGGACGGGCGCAATGGCTTTCCTGAGGCGCGAGTACATCTGGATCTCGGTCTTTGTCCTGGTCATGGCGGTTCTGATCGCCGTGCTCCTCGACTGGGGTCGACCGTGGGGAGCCGTTGCGTATGTCTTCGGCGCTGTCCTTTCGGCTTTCGCCGGCTTCGTTGGGATGCGAATTGCCACCGCAGCCAACTCCCGTACTACCGAAGCCGCCAGAACGGGCGGTATCACCGCTGCCCTGCCTGTGGCGTTCCGCGGAGGAGCCGTGATGGGATTCACGGTTGCCGGCCTGGGTCTGGCAGGCGTGGGCCTGGGATTCCTGGTCTTTCAGCAAGTACTCAAAGACCCCGATTGGGTGAACATCATCACGGCTATCGGGCTCGGAGGATCGTCGATCGCACTGTTCGCCCGTGTCGGAGGGGGTATCTACACGAAGGCTGCTGATGTCGGCGCCGATCTCGTCGGAAAGGTCGAGGCCGGAATTCCCGAGGATGATCCGCGTAACCCGGCAGTCATTGCAGACAACGTTGGCGACAACGTCGGTGATGTCGCAGGAATGGGTGCCGATCTCTTCGAGTCTTACGTCGGAGCGATTGTGGCTCCCATCGCTTATACGGCACTCGTGTTCACAGGTCGCGATTTCCAGGCCGAGGCCATCATCTTCCCGCTGGCGGTGGCCGCGCTCGGGATGTTCGCATCGATCATCGGCTCATTCCTGGTGAAGGCGAAGGACGAGGAGCACCTCGCTGCAGCGCTTCACCGTGGCACCAACTTCGCCATGATCGCCACAGCTCTCGGAGTAGCGGGTCTAGCCGCATGGATCTTCGGTGACAAAGTCGACAACTGGCTCGGCATCTGGTTCGCCGTCGTAGCCGGGCTCGTCGTCGGCTGGTTTGTCGGCAAGATCTCGGAGTGGTTCACCTCTGACCACTACAAGACGGTCAAGGAGATCGCTCGTCAATCCCAGACCGGCCCGGCCACCGTGATCATCTCCGGGATTGCCGAAGGCATGAGATCGGCCGCATACTCGGTCACCGTTGTGGCCGCCGGTATCGGAGTCGCATTCTTTGCGGGCGAGTGGGCGATGGGGGTCGACGGTGGCATTTATGGCGTCGCCATTGCGGCCATTGGAGTTTTGGCCACCCTCGGCATCACCATCTCGGTAGATGCATACGGCCCAATAGCCGATAACGCCGGAGGGATAGCCGAGATGGCCCATCTCGACCCCGAGGTCCGCAAGGCGACCGACGCTCTCGACTCGCTAGGCAACACGACGGCAGCCGTGGCGAAAGGTTTCGCAATTGCATCAGCGGCCGTGACCTCGCTGGCACTGTTCAGTGCTTTCACGAAAGCAGTCGACCTCGAACACATCGACATCTCGCGGGCACCAACGATGATCGGCCTGTTCATCGGGGCGATGTTTCCGTTCTTGTTCGCTTCCCTCACCATGAGTGCGGTCGGTCGCGCCGCCGCTCAGATGATCGAGGAGGTCCGACGTCAGTTCCGCGAGATTCCGGGCCTGAGAGAAGGAGATCCCGAGGCCAAGCCGGATTACACCACTTGCATCGATATCGCCACCAAGAGTGCTCTCAGAGAGATGGTCCTACCGGGGTCAATGGCGATTGCCCTCCCGCTGATTGTCGGGTTCATCGACGTCGAGGCCCTTGGAGGTCTGCTCGGCGGGGCCCTGGTCACCGGTTTCCTTCTAGCCATCTTCATGGCCAACGCCGGTGGTGCATGGGACAACGCCAAGAAGTTCATCGAGACTGGCGCCTTCGGCGGCAAGGGGAGCGATGCTCATACGGCCGCGGTGATCGGCGACACCGTCGGCGACCCTTTCAAGGACACTTCCGGTCCGTCGATGAACATCGTCATCAAGGTGATGACCATCGTCTCGCTGATCTTTGCGTCCGCTTTCATCGGGTAGAACCCGCCATGCTTGGGCTCTCGTCGGGCACTGCGAAGAAATTCGATCTATTCAAGATCGTTACGAAGGATCACGCTCGCCACATCGCCACAGCGAGGTTCTCATGATCCCGAACCGCACGTTTGATAGGCAACAATTACGAGCCGGAAGCCTTGTCCGCGAATATCGATCTGCTCCACTCGGTCCGACCGATCTGTGCGTTCACCTTTACTGATCCAAAACCGCCAGAGCGAGGCACCCGAGCCTTAATCTCGTCGGCGTGTTCTACACCCAGGGTGATGAATACCCAGGGAGCATCTCCGGAGTGCTCCCAAAGCACCCCTGAAAACTGGTAGACCGTTTCCATTGGGTCGTACCCCTAAGACCGGGCTTGTATCGAGAGATCCAGCGCGGCACGGTAATGGGTGCCGCTGGAGCGGGTCAGGTGGTGTCGATGGACAGTTGCTTCGTCAGCCCGTGGATGTCTCCAAGCACCCAGACGTCGCTGATCAGGCCGTCAGAGAATGTGAACACCGCAGCCCCGGAATATTCGAATCGTCGACCGGTCGGTGCGTGTCCGAACATTTCTCCCTTGTGGGTGCCCGTGTACGAGAGGCGGGCAAACGTCAGATTCCCTTCTGTGATGGTGGAGTGGACCTCGTTGTGGAAGTCGGGAGCGAACGCCTCGATGTAATCGACGTAGTCGCCGAGCTCCTCAAAACCGACCTTCGTCTGTCCGAGCGACCCGCGGAAGTGGATCTTCGGGTCGAGAATGTCACCGAAGACAGACTTGTCGAACCGATTCCACATGTCGTCGTAGAAGCGGTCGATCAATCTGAGCTGCTCGTCCGAGTTCATCCAGCCAATCTACGCACTGCCTGCCGCTCATACGCCTGCGGGATGATGTCGGGTTGTGTTATCGACGGGGCTGGTAGCGATGCAAGCCTCTCGCTTGGTCGAGAACGATTCGTATTCTGAGACAAGGAGACCATCATTCATGATCCCGTACCGATCCAGGAGCCCCGTGAAAGAAATCATCTTCGTTCGGCACGCCGAATCGCAGGCAAACATCGACGGCGTGTGGAACGGCCGGACTGACGGGCCGCTGTCATCACACGGTGAGGAGAGCCTCGACGCTCTCGGAAAACGTCTCTCCGAGTGGGACTATGACATGGTCGTCAGCTCGCCGCTGGAGAGGGCGCGCAAAACAGCCGAATCGTTCGCCTCAGAAATCAAGGTCGTGGAGGATTTCGTAGAGATCGATCTCGGTCGCTGGGAGGGGATGAAACTCGACGAGATTCGGGCCGAGCACGGTGATGAGCTCGACGAGGCCGTCTCCACCCGAACCATGCCGATGGGTGGCACCGGCGAGAGCCTCAACGAGGCCGGCAGACGAGCGCTGTCAGCCGTTGATCGATTGGCCGAGTCACTGAGGGAGGACCAGAAGGCAATCGTCGTCACCCATGGTGGCTTTCTCCAAGCGGTTCTACATCGACACATGGCCGGAGGGGATCATCGGGTTCACGCCTTCACCTCGAACACGGCGATCACCCGGATTGTGTGGCAGTTCGGCGGCCCCCGGTTGGCGTCTTTCAACGACACCGGTCACCTTGGCCCCCGGTCTCAACTCGTCGAAACCAGTCTCGCCCAAGGCAACCCGGTAATGGCGCTGATTCGTCACGGCCGGACACGCGCCAATGTCGAAATGCGATGGCAGGGCCAGGGCGATTGGGATCTGGACGACCTGGGGCGTCGTCAAGCAAAGGCGCTGGGCCAGTGGTATGGCCAGTCGACCACTGTCTATTCGTCTCCACTGAAGCGAGCGCGCTCAACGGCCGGATATGTGGCTGCCAACGGCGTTGTCGCAGTCGACGGTCTAAAAGAGCTCTCCATGGGCAATTGGGAAGGTCTCACTACCGCAGAGATCGATGAGCAATGGCCTGAAGTGATGGAGCGTATCTATCGTCACGGCATCGATCTGAAACGTGGTGAGACCGGGGAGAGTTGGGGCGAGCTGAGCTCCCGCATTGCCAACGCCGTCACCGGGCTGAAACCAGCAACGGCGGAGCCGACAGTCGTTGTCGCTCATGGAGGTGCGATTCGCGCCTATATATCGTCTCTGACGATGACCAACGATACTCATGGCGAGTCACTGTTCACCCCGGCGAACACTTCGGTCTCACATGTTGCAATCACGGGCCGGGGCCCGGAGATCCTCGACTACGCGGTGGCGACACATCTCGAAGCGCTCCCATAGCCTGCAGCCGATGCACGACTACGACTCCCGTCGTTATGTGACGATCAATCGCTGGGATCCATCCCATCTAGAAAAGGTGGATCGGTTGTTGTCGCTCAGCGACGGTCAGCGGGTTCTCGAGGTCGGGTGTGGGCAGGGTCACCTCACCAAACGTCTCGCTGACAGAGGGATCGACATAATCGGTGTCGATGCCAACCCCAACGCTTCCGAGATCGCCGGCAGCGACCGTGTGCTGTACATGAAAGGAGAGGACCTCGAGTTCGACGACGAGAGCTTCGACGTGGTCCTGTCAGTCCATGCACTCGAGCACATACCTCCTCTCGATAAGGCCATCTCCGAAATGGCCCGTGTACTCAAGCCGGGAGGCCGCGCTCTTCACATCTATCCCGCTGAGCCGGTAATGGGTCTCTACGCGATCCCGACTTCGGTGATCCTTCACGGCACGCCGTTCAAAGCACGGGAGGTTCATTGCCACAAACTGTGGCCTTCCAAGCTTCGCCGCATGATGGAGCCCGTTGGCCTCGTAGAGACGCATCACGAATTCAACCTGTTCAAGATGCCTCAGTTCGTGTCTGTCTTCGAGAAGGTCGGATAGACGGTTGTTCACGTGCCAGACCTGTGGCAAGTCCTTCGACCTTCGCCAGGAGGTCCTCGATCAGTATCCGGGTTGGGTTCCCAAGCAGTGCCTCGACTGCCGCAACTCCGCCATTTCGGGTCAGATCGGGGACTCGAGGGCTCCGTCGGTGACCAAGAATCGCGATATGTCGACATCAGAAGTGCTGGCCAGGTTTACCGAGGGTCCCCAAACGGGTGTCTTCACGGACGGGTCGTCTGAGGGAAATCCTGGTCCGGGGGGTTGGGGCACCGTCCTCGTGGTCGATGACCAGATGGTCAGTCAGGACTACGGGTCCGAAGCTCACACGACTAACAACCGCATGGAGCTCAGGGCCATGATGGCCGGGCTTCAAATGATTCCCGCCGACTCTCCCGTTGACGTCTACACCGACTCCCAACTGGTCGTCAACATCATCACCAAGTGGGCGGAGGGATGGAAGGAGAAGGGTTGGAAGAAGAAATCACCGGGACCGATTGCCAATCTCGAATTGGTCCAGGAGGTGTACGCCCTCGCCCGGGCGAGACCCGAAGCGAAGATCCAGTGGATCAAAGCCCACAGCGGGTACAGGTGGAATGAGTACGCCGACGCTCTTGCCACGGCGTACCGGCGGGACGTGTTCTGACGGCGCCCCCTCCACTCATGGCCGACGGCGTCCGGGGCTGGGCCAAACACGCATACGACTCTCCCCTCTATCAGCATCTGACCGAGGTGATCGCCTCCGATCCCGACTTGATGCGGGTCATCAACTTGATCGAACACACCCCCCGGCCCAACGTTCTCTTGGCAGCGGTCCAGTTTCTCTTGATGGACGGCAGGGACCCTGGGTTGGCGCACTTCTATCCCAGTCTCACCGAGCACCCCCGTCCCCTGGCCCAGGTGGATCGGCAGTTCACCGACTTCGTTCTCGCCAACGAGGCGGAGATCGTCTCGATCGGCATCTCGCGGTACACCCAGACCAACGAGTGCAGGCGATGCGTGGCGCTGCTCCCGGCCGTCATGAACGCATCGTTCGAGTCATTTCACCTCGTCGACATCGGAACCAGCGCCGGTCTCAACCTCGGCATCGATCGGTACCGCTACCGATACGACGACATGGATTGGGGCCTGCCCGGATCGCTTCTCTTGGAGACAGAGTCGAGGGGAGTCGCTCCAAACCTGCATGACATAGAGGTGCTGACCCGAACTGGGCTTGATCTCAATCCGATCGATTCCGGTGATGCCGAACAGGGAGCGTGGCTGGAGGCGCTCGTGTGGCCGGAGCATCACCAACGACGGAAGCGTCTGCGATCAGCACTCGACGTAATCGCCGGTCTTCCTGTCGAGTTCGTCACAGGGGACGCACTGTTGACCCTTGGCAAGGTGCTTGCCGACCTGCCCGAGGGTGAGCCGGCAGTCGTGATGAACTCCTTTGCGATGAACCAGTTCACTGCCGAAGGACGGCGTCGGATCGACGAGATCGTCGCTTTCGGCAGAAGAACACGGTCGATCCATCGGGTCTCCTTCGAGTTGCTGCCTCGTTCCGACGACTGGACACGGCTTACCGTCGATGACGGCTCCGGACTTCGGGAGATTGGCCAGGCTCACCCACATGGCGAGTGGGTCGAGCTCTACGCGCGGCCGTAGACCGGTATCAGCGCTCCGTTGATGACTTCTGATTCGTCGCTGAGCACGAACTGGGCGACGGCCGCGATCTCTTCCGGAGTTGGCCAGGTCACATAGTCGGCGTAAGGCAGGGACTGTCGTGTCACCGGAGTGTCGATCACCGACGGCATCAACACGTTGGCTGTGACGCCTGTGCCCTCCAGTTCCTGGGCCAGACTGCGACCAAGGGCGACCACACCAGCCTTGGCGATGTTGAAGGCGACCTGGCCCTCGGGAAAGTCGACGGCAGCTCGGCTGCCAACCAGGATGACCCTCCCCCAGCCTGTTTCTTTGAGGTAGGGGACGGCTGCACGGACGGCGTAGAAGGCCGACCGGAGATTGATGTCGAGCATTCGCTCGAGACGCACGTCGTCGGTCTCCTCGACGTCACGACCCCCGGCCCATCCGCCCACGAGCGAACAAACTCCGTGAATCGCTCCCCACTTGTCGGATACCTCTTTGAAGAGAGTCTCGACAGCGTCGGGGTTGGTGGCATCGACCCTGGTCAGCAATAACCGATCCTCGTCGACCTCGAATTCCTGTTCGAACTCTCTTGCCTCATCAGGGAGCAGGTAGGTGACGGCGAGGCGATAGTCCTCGGACATGAGACGTCTCACCAAAGAGGTCCCCAGACCGCCTGTTCCTCCTGTGATGACGACTGTCTTTTCCATGAATCCTTCAGACGAGATGCCCGATCAATATAGATTCTCTGTCGGACTCATGATCGCCAGAGCACCCAAAGATCAGCCACGTTGGTTCCAGTCGGCCCCATTTTGATCAAGTCGCCGGTGCGATCCAGATAACTCGCCGAGTCGAAATCGGCGAGATTGTCCTCCGGATCTCCTCCCCGTTCGATCGTGGAACCATCAACGATGGCTCCTGCCGAATCTGATCGCCCGTCGACACCATCGGTCGCGAAAGATGCAAACAAGGCCTGATGACCACTGAGTCGAGTCGCCGCGAGGAGAGCCGCGTGGGAATTGCGACCACCGACGCCCTTGCCACGGACGTTCACCGTCGCCTCGCCGGCGGCAACGGTCACTCCAGTTCCCGAGCCGGCGAAGAACTCGCTCAGCGCCGTATCAACTGGGCCCTTTATCCACTCTTCGCTGAGTCGGGACTCGAGACCCTCCTCCTGAGCAGCTTCAGTCACCGCCTTTGCCGCGGTCCGCCCGTCGGCCAGCACCTCGACCCTTGCAGAAGGGGGCTTCGGCATCGACATGCTGATGGCACTGCGAACCGCAGCGGGGATGGGGATGCCGAATCGCTTCATGACCACAGTTGCTCGAGCCGGGTTTCGTGTCGTGGGAATGGTTGGGCCTGACGCGACCAGGCCCGGCCCGGCCCCACCAACATCGGAGATCAAGTAGGTCTCGATATGCCCGGAGACGGCTCTCGCCACCCCACCACACTTGACGGCTGACAGATGCTGTCGAACCAGATTGGTCTCCTCGATCGATGCTCCACCATCCAAAAGCATTCGGTTGACCTCCTGGAGGTATGACCTGTCGACTCCGGGAAGTGGCTGCTCACAGAGGGCCGACCCACCACCTGAGATGAGTGCAACGCAACGCCCACGTGCCGAACGAGCGATCTCGAGCACCCGCATTCCAGCTTCAAAGCTGGCGTCTCCGGGAATCGGGTGGTCTCCGATGAGAAGCTCGACCCCATGGGGCAGCGTTCCCGGAGTATCGGTCACGCATATCCCGCTGACCTCGCCCAACGCCTGCTGTGCTCCCAGACACATCGCCGTCGCCGCTTTTCCGATGGCGATGAGTACCGTGGGACCATTCCAGTTGCCGGCAAGGGCATCAGATGTCAGCTTCTCAGGACCCACGGCAGCGACTGCCAGATCCAGCCAGCCCCGCATGGTGGTCGTCATCTCATCGCTGGTCACTCGAGAGCCCTCTCCATCCAGCGCCCTCGTTGGTGAGAGAGGGCAGAAGTCAGGTCATCGGGTGAGTCGACGTCGAGCAGGAAACCTCGCCGTGTGATGATCTGTGGCGAGTCGAGGCGTGCCAGGTGCTTGTGAAAGCTGGCGGGCCCGAAAGCGAACTCGATCGGCCGGCGCGCAGAAATGGCCGAAGTGCCTCCGTCCGACGAAGGTGCGATGACGTCGCCGTCGGGCTGGGTCAGCGCACGGAGGTCTTCAGTTTGGAGCAAGGGAAGGTCGGAGTGGAGGACAATCCAGCGGCTCTTCGACTGAGTCGCCCACTCGACACCTGTGGCGGCGGCTGCGTTGAGACCTTGTCCTGAGTCCGGCAACGGTGAGAATCCCGTTGACATGGCCCAGGCGGCCACGTCTGGATCGTCGGTGACGAACACGGCTAGAAGCCCAGCTTGTTCAACGGTTTCGGCCACGTGGGTTGCCAGAGCCCGCCCGAGACGTGATCGTTGTTCGTCTTCGAGGGCAGAGGCCAGCCTCTGTTTGCCGAGGCGGAACGACTTGACCGGAATGATCACGACGGTTGGCACGATTCGAGGCTAGTGCTCTGGCCACGAACGTTGGCGATGTTGAGGGCGAGGCAGAGGTGTCTCTGACAAGGACGCAGGACGAAGGCGCACCGGCTCGTTCGTCGAGGACGAGGAGACGGTCAGGGGCGTCACTGGACGTCCTGAACGCGGCGAACATTTGTGGCCGGGGCACTAGGTCCTTAGGGAGGGAATAGGCCGTCCATCGAGCCGGTTTCGATGTGAGCGAGCCAGCGATAGGAAGAAGAATGCCCAAAGCCGTTTGGAACGGTGCGGTGTTAGCCGAGAGCGACGAGACGATCGTTGTCGAAGGCAACCACTATTTTCCACCGGAGTCGATCAACCGTGGTTACTTCGAAGACTCGGGGAAGCACACACGTTGCTACTGGAAGGGCAAGGCGAGTTACTACGACGTCGTGGTCAACGGAGACTCCAACAGCGATGCCGCCTGGTACTACCCCTCCCCGTCACAGGCAGCTAACGAGATCAAGGACTACGTTGCCTTTTGGCGTGGCGTGACCGTCGAATCTTAGGGAACCACCAGGACCGGACAGGACGCCAGGTGGGCGAGCCGGTCGGCGACCGACCCGAGAATCACCCTCTCCGCAAGTCCGGCGCCGCGACGTCCGACAACGAGGACGTCGGCCTCGTTGATCTCGCAAACAGCTATCAGCCGACTGACGGGATCACCTAGCTCTACGACGGTCTCGTAGTTGATTCCCTCCAGATCGAGCCCACCCTCCGTGTCGGCGAGAAGTTCGGTGTGGCCTTCGACGAGGGCCGCCGAGAGAGCTTCCGGCGACGGGGGAGCACCGCCAATGCCCCACCAGCCTTCGGGGGAGCGTACAACTGTTACGAGAAGCAGGCGTGCATCCCAATGCCTGGCTATTGCAGCGGCACGTTCCGCCGCCCGGTCGCTTCCTTCCGAGCCGTCAACACCCGCCACGATCGTGGACACTTGCCACTCCATTTGCACCTCCATATCCGGCGATTTTAGAACAACGTCTGGACGATGTGGCCGGCCGCCAGTGCGTAGAGCCCGGCGACGAGGTCGTCAGCGGTGACACCGATGGCTCCCGGAAGACGCTCGGCGGCGGCGACACCAGGAAAGCCGTGCTTGAAGATGTCAGCGGTCCGAAAGACGACGAAAGCGACGATCGACCCCGGCCAGAGACCCAGGCCGATCAGCGCCAGGAACATTCCAGCTGCCTCATCGATCACAATCCAGCCTGCGTCGCCCTCGTCCTCGACCAATCGACCGGCGGACCAGACGCTCAGGACGATGATGATCACCGTTGCAACGATCTGGGCCACCCAGCCAAAGCGAGAACCGATGAAGAGGGCAACGACAGCGGCGAAGAGCGAAGCAACTGTGCCGGACCCCGAGTCGTTTCCCCGGACTTTTCCGAGGAGCAGACCGGTGCCGAACCAGGACGCGACGAAACGATGCATGGGTGGCGAGCCTAGAAGCCGTTTTTGGTGTGGGCCGGTTGCGTATAGCCTTTAGCCGATGGAACCAGCATCTCATATCTGGAGTGACGGCGAATTCGTCTCCTGGGACGACGCCACAGTCCACTTTCTATCGCACGCTTTGCAGTACGGGACTGGCGTGTTCGAGGGTATTCGGGCCTACGACACCCCGGAGGGGACGGCAGTATTCAGGCTTCACGATCACATGATCCGTCTCGAAGCTTCGGCTCGCGCGTATGCCATCCCCATGAAGTACACCGCCGCGGAGCTCGACGAGGCGTGTCTGGAGCTTTTGCGGGTCACGGAATTGGACTCGGCCTATATCCGTCCCCAGGTGTTCTACGGACTTGGTGCCATCGGGATCAACCCGGCCGATACCCCGGTTCACACCATGATGGGTGCCTTCTCGCTTGGCGCCTACCTGGGGGAAGAGGGAGTCCTCAAGGGCATCACGACGATGGTGTCGAGCTGGAGACGAATCTCACACACCTCGCTCATTCCGACCGCCAAGGGTTCAGGCGGATACCTCAACTCCGTTCTCGCCAAGCAGGAGGCGCTGCGAGCCGGCGTCGATGAGGCGATCATGCTCAACGACGCTGGGACGGTTTCGGAGGGAAGCGGGATGAATCTCTTCACCGTGAGCAAGGGTGTGGTCCACACGCCATCGGTGTCCTCAGGAATCTTGGAGGGCATCACCCGCAACTCCGTCATGGAACTCTTGAGAAAAGAAGACGTGGAGGTGCGTGAGGTCGATCTTGCCCGTGGAGCCCTTTACACCGCGGACGAAGTGTTTCTCACCGGCACAGCCGCCGAAGTGACGCCGGTCAGGGAGGTCGACGGCCGAACAGTCGGTCTCGGTGAGCCCGGTCCGATCACCAGAAAGGCGCAGGACCTCTTTTCTGCCGCCGTCGCCGGAAAGCTCGACGACTACGAGCACTGGCTCAGCTTCGTCTAATGAGTCGCTGATGGCCCAGCAGCCGAACGTGGAGATAACCGAGGCCGCGAAGCCCCGGCGGGATCTCGACCCCGCTCCTGCCAACAAGTGGCGCTCGGCCAAACCCGGGATTCCGTCGGGGCCGGCCGACGTGCCCCAGGGAGGCCGGTTCGGCCATGCCGGGCCCGACCCCGGTTGGGCGTTGCGACTGGTGGCCACCGCCGACCTCCCAACCGATGATCCACGACTGGAGTCGGTGGTGACGGGCCTGGTGTTGGCCAGGGCTTCTGCATCCGGTCGCGCTCCTGTTCCCGAGGACATCGATGTGGCTCTGTTCCTCTGCGGATACGGCGAAGACGCCGAGCCCAAGCTCATAGAGCGGCGCGAGCGCTGGCTTGCTGCCGTTCCGCACGAAAAACGACCGGGTGAGACGGCCGTGGCTGATATCGACCGCGACCTGATCGTCAACAAGATGGAACAGATTCGCTACGCATACCGGCTCTCTGACAAGGGGTAGCGTTCTTCCCTCATGAAGATCGTTCGAATGAAAGCCGGCGACGACATCGCCTATGGGGTCGCCGATGCCGAAGGCGTAGTTGTCTACAAGGGCTCTCCGTTCGTTGCTTGGGAGCCAACCGAGACTGTCGTTCCCTGGTCCAGCGTCAGTCTCCTCTCTCCGGTGATTCCGACCAAGGTCCTTTGTGTGGGGAAGAACTACGAAGACCATGTTGATGAGATGGATGGCGAGATCCCCGAGGAACCGCTCATATTCATGAAACCCGCCACTTCGGTCATCGGTCAGAACGCGGCCGTGATCCACCCGCGAATCAGCAATGAGGTTCACCACGAGGCCGAGTTGGCAGTGGTCATCAGCCGCCCCGCTCGGAACATCAAGGCCGAGGATGCGTCCCTTTACATTTTTGGATACACCGCGGCCAACGATGTCACCGCTCGCGACCTGCAAGCAAAGGACGCCCAGTGGACCAGGGCCAAGGGATTCGACACTTTCTGCCCGCTCGGCCCGGCTATCGAAACCGAACTGGACCCGCTGGAGCGTCTGGCGGTGATCTGCAAGGTCAACGGACAGGTCCGTCAGGCGGGCTTCACATCGGACATGGTGTTCGGTGTCGCCGAGATACTCGAATACATAACGGCTTTCATGACACTTCTGCCCGGCGATGTGGTTCTCACCGGAACACCTTCGGGTGTGAGCAAAGTCGAGGCGGGTGACGTGATGGAGGTTGAGATCGACGGCATCGGGACTCTCACAAATCGAGTCGTATCTCAATGACTGTTCGAGTTCGGATGGCGCCTTCGCCGACGGGGACGCTTCACGTGGGTACCGCTCGGGCGGCGCTCTTCAACTGGCTCTACGCCCGGCACACAGACGGGACCTTCATTCTGCGTATCGACGACACCGATCGAGAGCGGTCGACGGCCGAGTACGAGGAGGAGATCCTGGACTCCCTTCGCTGGCTTGGTCTCGAATGGGACGAGGGCATCGGTGTTGGTGGCCCACACGGCACCTACCGTCAATCTGATCGGCTGGAGCGTTACCAGGACGTGGCCCACTCGCTGGTCGAGTCGGGTGCCGCCTACTACGACAACCGGTCAACCGAGGAGTTGGAGTCACTGCGCCAGAAAGCCCAGAAAGAGGGCAAGCACCCCGGTCACTACATCCGGAGACCCGACACTGCGAGCGAGTCGGGTGTGATTCGCCTTTCCGTGCCCCAAGGTGCTGCGGTGGAGTTCGACGACTTGGTGCGGGGCGCGGTCAGATTCGAGCCTCGAGACGTCGACGACTTTGTCATCTTGCGAAGCAACGGAACCCCCACCTATCACCTGGCGTCGACTGTTGACGACGTCGACTATGAGATAACCCATGTGGCCCGTGGTGAGGATCTCCTGCCATCGACCCCGAAACACATCCTGTTGACCCGGGTGATGGGTCATGTCGAGCCGTTGTACGCCCATCTTCCGCTGCTGTTTGGGACTGATGGCAAGAAGCTATCCAAACGTCATGGGGCCACCGCTTTGAGTGATTATCGGGACCAGGGCTACCTCTCGGATGCAGTCTTCAACTACCTGGCGATTCTCGGGTGGTCGCCTGACGCCGAGACCACCCTGTTCAGTCGCGATCAGGCCGTTGAAGTCTTTGATCTCAACGATGTCAACAAGAACCCGGCTGCGTTTGACCCGGAGAAACTTGCCTGGATGAATGGCGAGTACATACGGGCGCTGTCCTCTGAAGAGTTCAACGGGATGGTTCGCCCGTATATCGAGAAGTCCGTGGGACGGCTGTTGTCGGACGATGCTTGGGAACGATTCGAGGCGATCTCTTCTCTGGTTCAGGAACGCACCAAGCTGCTTCCCGGAGCGGGTGAACAGGTGGAGTTCCTCTTCAACGACGTCGATGAGTACGACGAGAAGTCGTGGAACAAGGTGATGACCAAAGAGGGTGTCGGTGATGTTCTCGACGCCGGCCTTGCGGTTCTGACCGGGCTTGAGTCTTGGGATACCGGGGCGATCGAGACCGCTCTTCGCGCCCTTCCCGAGAGACTCGGTATTGGAGTCGGGAAGACCTTCCAACCACTAAGAGTCGCGGTCACCGGGTCGTCGGTTAGCCCGCCCCTGTTCGAGTCTTTGGCGGCCTTGGGGCGAATCCCAACACTGGCGCGGATCGAAAGAGCACGCGAAGAGTTGGGCTGACACGCCGCACAGGCGTACCATTTGATTGTTCATGGTCCCGTCGTCCAGTGGTCTAGGACGCCGGCCTTTCAAGCCGGAAACGCCGGTTCGAACCCGGTCGGGACTGCCATCTAACCCCCTGGTCAAAGGGGATTCTCCGCGTTTTGCGGCTTGTCTCTGTTGCGGGCCCGCCCCTCATCCGTCCCTCACCAGCTGGTCGAGCGTGTATGCGACTTCGGCACACTGAAGCGCCCCGGGTTTCATAGAGACTCGGGGGTTTGAGTCTTCACCGGTTCGGTGGGGACGTTTTGACGGTAGTAGTCGGCTTCGTAGTTTGCAGGTGTCGTGTAGCCGGGTCCGGGGATGATCTTGCCGTGGAGACGACGATGGTTGAACCAGTCGACGTAAGTGAGTGTTGCGAACTCGACGTCCGAAAGCCCTGTCCAGGGCCCTTTCGGGTAGATCAGCTCCCACTTGTAGAGCCCGTTGAAGGACTCGACGAGCGCGTTATCGTAGCTGTCGCCCTTGGATCCGACCGATGCAACGATGTCGTTGTCGGAAAGGCGTTGCGAGTAGCGCAGCGACAGATATTGCACTCCACGATCGCTGTGATGGATCAGGCCTTGGAGGCTGTCGGTGCGGCCCCGGTTGAACATTGCCATCTCCAACGCATCGATTGCAAGGTCGGTGCGCAGCGACCGTGACTCCTGCCACCCAACGATCATCCTCGAGAACACGTCGATGATGAACGCGACATAGACCCATCCGGTGGACGTCTTGACGTACGTCAAATCCGCAAGCCACAGCCGGTTCGGCGCCGACGCTGCAAACTGCCGCTCGACCAGGTCGGCAGGCCGCTCCAGCGTGTCATCACCGATCGTAGTCCGGATCCAGATACGGCCTCGCTGGCAGCCCTGGAGGCCCATATCGCGCATCAGGCGCTCAACGGTGCAGCGTGCCACCGTGATACCGTCCTTGTTCATCTGGTCCCACACCTTGTCAGCGCCATAGACGCACAGGTTCTCCTCCCACACCCTCAAGATCTTGGGACGCAGCCCGACGTCACGGACCTCACGAGCCGACGGGGCCCGGTTCCGAGCCGCGTAGTAGGTTGCTGGGGCGATCGGCAACAGGTCACAGATCGGCTCGACTCCCCACCGTAACCCGCAACTGGTTCGGTCCTTGTGCTCGTCGATGAACGCGATCATCTCTTTGGTTGGCGGTCGAGCTCCGCCCCGAAGAAATGTGCTGCCGCTTTCAAAATGTCGTTGGCACGGCGCAGCTCAGCGTTCTCACGCTTCAACCGCTTCAACTCCCCAAGCTGCTCAGTGGTCTGACCCGAACGGACACCCCGATCCGTTTCTGCTCGTCGAACCCACAACGCACCGTCTCGGCCTTCGGCCCCAACTTTTCAGCGACCGAACAGATCGCTTCCCACTGCTTCCCGTACTCGTCCTGATGGTCCAGGACCATCCGCACCGCAAGCTCACGTAACTCATCGGGATACTTCCCCCGATGCTGTCGATGTTCTTCCATGGCTCCACCCTCTCAAAGTCTGGAGCCTCCACAAAACCCGGGGCGATTCATCTACAAGGAACGCCGACCGCTTGGGTCGGCGTTGGGAGTGTGTTCTTGTCTCTGTCTAGACGACCAGTAACAACCGGCCCAAATTGGGTAGTGATGTTGATGCGTGTTGACGACAAGCCGATTCATGTGAGTCGAAACCGCAGCCGGTCAGGACTGGCCCACAAGAGAGCGGTGAGGTAGACAAAGCGACCGGATAGATCGAGCAGATCAGATAAGAGCAAACTGCTCTTTGGTAGGTTCAGCTCAGCAGTACCACGGCTCTGTCAGATACGGAATATTCTCCACCGGACGAACATCGTCGAGTGCGGGCTTATTGAACGAGACCATGTCATCACCCTGCGCAGCATGCGAAACGCGCCAAATCTCCGTGAAAATGTCCCTATGGCTGTGCCCGGCCGCCTGGCCCTGTTCGACAACCCTGAGGACTTGGTGATGGAGGATGTCCATCGTCGGGTCAGGGTGTTTCCATGGGTAAAGGAGTTGGCTGTCGTCGAAATCCGACACAAGTTCGGTGACCTCCGACAGGTCCAACAGCTTGCTACCGGCTGGTATCAGAAGGCGTATCGCGTACTGCACCGGAGAAACGTGATCTATCAGGTTGAGGAGTGCCAGGGTTTGCAGGAATTCGGAGTAACCGTGAACGGTCGTCCAGGGTGTAAAGGGCACAAACGTGGGGTTCAAAGCAATATCGGCTTCGCGCAACGTGCGTAAGGCGAATTCGAAGTCTTGCATTGTGTGATGTTTGTCGAACTTCTCGAGGATTCGCTCGTCAAAGGATTCGACCGCGCTGGTCACCAGAACACAACCGGTCTCTTTGAGGATGGGGAGGAGGTCGGAGTGCTTGCGGAGATGCTCGATCTTGATGGTGACGTCGTACGAAAGGTCGGGAAACTCCTTGTGCATGCGACGAACGATCCGCAGCGAATGAAGCGGGCCGTTGAAGAAGTCAGGGTCTCCAAATGTGATGTGTTCAGCACCAGCATCAACCTGGCGGCGCACGTCTTCTAGCACAACGTCTGGCTCGACAATCATGAATCTGCCGTTGTACACCGGGACTACAGGACAGTGACGACACAGGTGTTTGCAACCTCGTGAGGCTTCTGTGTAGCCAACCACTCGGGACACCGAGGGTGCAACATGCAAACGAGCGTATTGGTCGAGATCAGGGAGCCCGGTCCGGTCTGGAACCATGAATTTCTGTCGACGCAAAGAAATGCGCGGCACCGTCTGCGACTCGTGGTGGATGCCCTGGTTGACGACCTGGTGGTATACAGCTGCAAGTCCTTCCTCGAATTCACCACCGATCACGGTATCTGCGCCAAGCGCCCGGAGATGGTTCTCATTCATCGGGGCATAGAGACCAAAGAAACAGATGTGAGCTTCCTCGTTGACCTGCTTGATTCGAGCCAGCGCCTCCTCCGCCAGACGGGTGGCGGTATGCATTGGGACGTAAAACCCGATCAGGTTCGCTTCACGAACCCTCTCGAGGTTGAGTTCGGACACCGCGAGGTCCTGAAGGTTTACATTGGCTCCGGCTGCCTTGAGCCAGGCTGCTGGCGACGCAAGTCCAAACGGCTGTCGACCCAGCTCGTATGTAGAAATGAGTACGACGTTGCCTGACATTGGCTTCATTTAACTCCCAATTCAGGTGTTCTCACAAAGCCGCGGTGCGCCGATGCGCGGAAGATCACGATGACGATCGATTGCCTTTGTCGATTGATTGGGTCTCCTGAGTTTCTCGAGAATCCGGAGGTATGGCTGGAACCAGAATGTTGACCTGAGTCGTTTCGTCTGGTACAAACCCCTCTCAATGAGCTGCATCAGCACAATTACAACCCAGCAGTGGTGGTGGTCGTCCCCATAAGAGGTGGCGAACAACGGCTCTGTCCAAAACAGAACACACCCAGCCCACCTCGAGATCGTGAGGTGGGTTTTCTGATGTAGCAACCCTCCTCCGATCCCGAGCGGATCGAGGAGAAATGCAAAAACCATTCGACATCCCAGCCGACCTGCATACGCCGGTGTCGGCGTACCTGCGTTTGGCGCCGCTCCGTCCGCGGTACTTACTGGAGAGCGTCGAGGAGGGATATCAGGGGAGATACTCCTTCATCGGTTTTGGCGAGATCCTCCGTGTTGCCGTCGAGCCTGACGGCATATATGCCGATGGGGAGTTTCTTGATGAGGGCGTGCTCAACGGATTGCGCAAGGCTCTGGAACGGGCACCAGTGTGTGGCCCGGTCATCACGGACCAACCATTTTCCGGTGGACTGGTCGGGGCATCTGGATTCGATCTGGTGCGTCGGCTGTATCCGCTGCCGCCCGCCCCTCACCGTTCAGCGGAACCTGAAGGTCGGTACATGGCCACGGAATCCATCCTGGTCTTTGACCATCTGACCAGACGGATCGCCCTACTTCACTCGGGCCCGGAGACCGAGCGCGAAGGGCTGCGCAAACAAGTGGTCGACGTCCTCCGCGGTCCGGTTGAGGTCAGCAACGGCTCCAGAGGACATCAGGCTCCAACCGCAAGCATGGAAAAGCACGAGTTCATGGCCGGTGTCGAGAAGGTCAAAGACCACATCACCGCCGGCGATGTATATCAACTCGTCCTCTCGATCAAAGCATCCGGCGAGACCGATCTCCATCCCTTTGCCGCATACCGAGCTCTCCGTTTGCTCAACCCCTCTCCGTATATGTATTACTTGGATTTCGGAGATCTTCAGGTTGTTGGGTCCTCACCGGAAGCGTTGGCCAAGCTGATGGGATCTTCGGCCGAGCTCCGGCCGATTGCCGGTACTCGTCCCCGGGGTGACGATGACAGCCATGATCAGTTGCTCGAGCGTCAGCTTCTTGCCGACTCCAAGGAGGCGGCCGAGCATGTGATGCTTGTAGACCTGGCGAGGAACGACCTCGGTCGCACCGCGATAGCCGGATCGATCAAGGTTGAGCCCTATCGGACCATCGAGCGGTACAGCCATGTGATGCACATGGTTTCCGGCGTCACCGGTGAAATAAGGGCTGATCTCGACGCCTTTGACCTGTTCGCAGCCACATTCCCGGCAGGGACGGTATCAGGAGCTCCCAAGTTGCGGTCGATCGAGCTCATCGATGAGTTCGAGCCGGTCAACAGGGGCCTGTACTCGGGTTCGGTTGGGTACTTCGGCCACGGCGGCTCGATGGACCAGGCCATAACCATCCGCACATTGATCTTCAACGAGGGTCGCTACAGCTATCAGGCCGGTGCAGGGATTGTTGCCGACAGCGACCCGGAGCGTGAGCACAACGAGGTGCTGTCCAAGGGCGCGGCTATGGGGGCAGCGCTTCTATTGGCCGGGGAGGGTCTATGAGCAACCATGTGCTACTGGTCGACAACTACGACTCATTTACTTACAACCTGGTGCAGGCGCTGATGATTCTTGGCTCTGAAGTCACGGTCCGAACCAACGACAATCTCAGCGTCGGCGAGGCCATCGAATTCCAGCCCTCCCACCTGGTGATTTCGCCCGGTCCGGGACGACCCGAAAACGCTGGGGTGTCGATGGCGATTATCGAGGCCTTCTCAGAGCGCCTACCGACCCTTGGGGTGTGTTTGGGGCATCAAGCTCTGGCTGCCGTCTTTGGTAGCACTGTCGGAGCGGCGCAAACACTCATGCATGGAAAGACCTCGCCGGTCTATCACGACCGGAGGACCATATTCCAAGGGGTGTCCAACCCATTTCCGGCGGGCCGCTACCACTCTCTAGCGGTCGTTGAAGAAGGGCTTGGATCTGATCTGATGATCTCGGCCTATACATCCGAAGGGGAGATCATGGGTGTGCGGCACCGGCAATTGCCGCTCGAAGGAGTCCAGTTTCACCCAGAGAGCCTGCTGACACCTATGGGCGACAGACTCCTTCGGAACTTCCTCGATATGACGCCGGTCCTCGTAGGTGACCGACTCGAGGCGGATGTGATATGAGAGATCTTGTCGAGAGGATCGTGTCGGGGATCGACCTTACCGAGAAGCAGGCCGGTGACCTTCTGAGCCATCTGACCGATCCCACCCTGGACTCTGTTCTAGCCGTGGCAGCACTTGCGGGGCTACGCACGAAAGGAGAAACTCCCGTAGAGCTCCGGGCATTTGCCCTCGGGCTGCAGAGGATGGCGGTTCGCCCTGATATTCCCCCAGATGTCCCGGCAGTCGATGTCGTGGGCACCGGCGGCGACGGTTCGGGCAGTCTCAACTTGAGTACGGGATCTGCATTGATTGCTGCCGCGGCCGGGGTGCCGGTAATCAAGCACGGAAACCGGTCTATCTCCAGTCTCAGCGGAAGTGCCGACGTGCTCGAGGCACTGGGAATGAGTATCCCGTGGGGCGAGGACAAAGCGGGTGAGATGTTCGCAAACACCGGGTTTACTTTCCTATTTGCGCCGACGTATCACCCGGCGATGAAAGCGATCGCGCCGGTAAGAAAAGCGCTTGGCATACGCACCATTTTCAATATGGTAGGCCCGCTTGCCAACCCTGCAAGGCCACCATTCCATGTGATTGGAGTGTTCTCACTCGACGGGGCCCGGATGATTGCCGACACTCTCGCCGGGATGCCGATCAAGCGAGCATTCGTCGTCCATGGCGCACCAGGTTGGGACGAACCGACCCCCGTCGGCCCGTATCACCTGTTCGAAGTGACACCAGACTCGGTGAATCAAAGCGTCGAAGACCCAGCCGATTTTGGCGTTCCCCGATGTCGGCCTGAAGACCTTGCGGGTGGTAAGGCCGCGTACAACGCTGCAGAGCTATTGAAAGTCTTGGATGGGCAAAACGGTCCGCACCGGGACACGCTGATTCTTGGCGCTTCGTTGGCTTTACGGGTAACCGGGGAAGCCGCCGATCCTGCTGACGGGCTCGCTAAAGCAGCAGACGCCATTGACAGTGGCCGCGCTCTTGATCTCGTGAAACGTCTGGACGAGACGGTTCATGTCTGACTTTCTCTCCACCATGGCCGACGCCAGCCACCTCCGAGCCGGCGATGCACGGGCCAAGTCCGGTATGACGGGGCTTACCTCCAGAGCCTCGTCATCCCGGCCGGTGGTGCCGCTGGACCTCCCGAAAACCGGGTTCGACCTGATCGCGGAAGTGAAGCTCGCCAGCCCCGCCGACGGCCAACTGGTCACGAGCGACAACCCAGGACGTCTGTGCCAGGAGCTTGCCGTGCTCTACGAAAACGGCGGCGCTGCTGCGATATCAGTGCTCACCGAACCTACGAGATTTCATGGCGACCTCGACCACCTCGAGGCGGTGGCCGCCGTTGTCGATGTGCCGGTGATGCGGAAAGATTTTCTTGTCGACCCGATTCAAGTCATTGAAGCCAGAGCCGTGGGAGCATCTGGGGTTCTTCTCGTGTCCAAGATGATCGAGGCTTCTGTTCTCGCGGAGATGACGGACACGGCCATCGGATTTGGCATGTTTGCTCTGGTCGAGGTATTCGATGAGGCCGACCTCGACAAGGCGTCGATAGTTTTCGATCGGATGATCCTGATTGGCGTCAACGCCAGGAATCTCACCACTCTCCAGGTCGAGCCTCGGCGTTTGGCGAAACTGGCTCCCCAGCTTCCCCAACATCTGACACGTGTAGCCGAAAGCGGAGTGAAGACTCCGAGCGACTCAGCGCTCGCCGCAGAACTCGGCTACCGACTGGCACTGGTCGGGACCGCCATTGTTACCTCCGAAGCGCCGACTGAGACCGTAAGAACGCTGATTGCGGCAGGCCGCGGACTCATGCCGGTCAGGCCTGCACTTTGAGTATCCACATCAAGATCTGCGGAGTCACCGACTTGGGTGTTGCTCTGGCAGCAGTCGATGCGGGTGCCGATTCGATCGGCTTCGTTCTTGCTCCATCCGTGCGACGGATCTCACCGAACGAGGCCGCTGCGATAGCCGAGCAGCTGTCAGCACCCGTGGACACGGTTGCCGTCTTCCGTCACCCGCCATCTCGTGACATAGAAAACTCTCTGGCCAGTTTCGACGCCGACGTGGTCCAGGCTGACCACCGATCCCTTCGCGGGCTTGTGGGTCGCCGTCGACTGCCAGTGTTTCGCGAGACGGTTACTGATCTTGACGAGATCGCGAAGTACATCAACGGAGACAGATTTGTCTATGAAGGGCCACGAAGTGGCGTCGGTCATGTCGTCGATTGGGACCTGGCGGCGGAAGTTGCCCGACTGGGTCAGATGACTCTGGCCGGGGGTCTCAATGAGGACAATGTAGGAGACGGTATTGCGGCTGTGAGACCGTTTGGAGTGGATGTGAGCAGTGGCGTCGAGTCGAGTCCCGGTTTGAAAGACCCGGTGCGGATTCGGTCGTTTATCGAAGCGGTCAGGGAGGCCGAGAAAGACCTGGTGAAAGTGTGACGATGACCACATCAACATTGTTCGACGATTTGGTGGAGGGTGCACCACCTAAAAACGGCTGGTTTGGCGCCTACGGAGGACGGTTCGTACCAGAGACACTGATGGAGATCCTCCAACGTTTGGAGGTCCGGGCGATCGAACTACTCGCAGATTCTGGGTTTCGCTCCGAACTCGAAGCGGAACAACGCGACTTCATCGGTCGACCTACCGCTTTGACCCCGGCGCCGGCCCTCGGTGAGCGTTGGGGAGCGGAAGTGTTCCTAAAACGGGAGGACCTGTGTCATACAGGGGCTCACAAAATCAACAATGCGATCGGTCAGGCCCTGATTGCCCGACGTTTGGGTGTTGATCGTATTGTGGCTGAAACCGGCGCTGGTCAACACGGTGTCGCCACCGCGGCGGCATCGGCCCGGGTTGGTCTTCCCTGCACGATCTACATGGGTGCCGTCGACGCCCGGCGTCAGAAACCAAATCTGGAGCGTATGAAGCTTCTGGGTGCTGATGTTGTCATTGTCGAAGCCGGGGACCAGACATTGCGTGCTGCCATTGATGAGGCATTTCGGGCGTGGGTAGTTGATCCTGAGAGCACTTACTACCTTTTGGGTTCTGTCGTCGGACCGCACCCCTATCCGTGGATGGTCAGAGAGTTCCAGTCGGTGATCGGCAACGAAGCCCGGGCGCAGTTCGTGGGTCTAGGCATTGGTCTTCCCGACGTTGCCGTTGCCTGTGTTGGAGGGGGATCTAATGCCATCGGTCTCTTCAGAGGGTTTCTCGCGGATTCAAATGTGGATCTTCTTGGTATCGAAGCCGGCGGCCGAGGCGGCCAGAATGACCCGCATTCGGCGACGCTGGGTTCCGGGACCACGGGCGTGCTCCATGGAGCGATGACGCCCCTCCTCCAGGATGAGCACGGCCAAGTGCTGGATACCCATTCGCTGGCGCCCGGTCTCGACTATCCGGGAGTTGGCCCCGAGCACGCAGTATTGCGTGATTTGGGTCGGGCCCACTATGAGTCGGCAACAGACGACGAAGCACTAGATGCGCTCCACGAGTGCAGTTCTCAGGAGGGGATACTCCCTGCTCTCGAATCGTCCCACGCGCTCGCCGGGGCGAAACGATGGGCACGCAAGCACCCCGGCCGTCGGATCGTCGTTGGGCTTTCCGGGCGAGGAGACAAAGACATCCAACTTCTTACCAACACGGTGTCCCATGGTTGATTCGTATGGAGCAACGGAGATAACCAGGGCCGTTCGGGAGCCAACAGGTGTAGCAGTCTGCGTGTATATCACGGCCGGTTATCCAACACTCGAAGCGTTTCCCTCGATCCTCGAATCGGTGTCCCGATCGGCTGATCTCGTTGAGATCGGTGTGCCGTTCACAGATCCAATGGCAGATGGTTTGACTATCCAGCAAGCGAGCCACCAGGCCTTGGACAACGGTGTAACCCTCGAGTGGATCTTCGAGATCCTCGGCAACACAGATGTTTCAGCAACGCATCTGCTGATGGGGTATTACAACCCGTTTCTCGCTTTCGGGTTGGATCGGCTCGGCCAAGCCATGGCCGACTCGAAAACTTCGGGGCTGATCGTCCCCGACCTTCCACTCGAGGAGAGTGGCCCGCTGCGTGACGTGTGCGAACCGTTCGGACTCGCTCTTGTCCAGTTGGTGACCCCCGCCACGTCCTCGCAGCGTCTTGGGCAGATTGCAAGTGCCGGAGCCGGGTTCATGTACGCCGTGACAACCACAGGTGTAACCGGTGGTCAGGCTCGGCTTTCCGTCGAGGCTCTGCAATATCTGGACCGGGTCCGTGCAGTCTCTGACCTCCCTGTTCTTGCCGGGTTCGGCGTTCGCAATCAGGCTCAGGTTGCTGTTCTGGCACCTCACGTTGATGGGGTTGTCATCGGTAGCGCGCTGACTGAGGCCATCGACCGCGGTGAAGATCCGGGCGCGTTCATCGACGAACTTCGGATTTCCGGAGTCCCGGCATGATCGTGGTGCTCGGCTCCGGGTGCTCCCTGAAGGAGAAGGCAAGCGTCGTCAGATTCATCGAAAGTCGAGGGGGCCGGTTACTGGTCAGCGAGATCGGTGACGAGACACACATCGGGCTGATCGGCGCCGAGGCGGAGGCTATTGCCGGAGAAATCGAATCGATGCCCGGAGTCACAGGATTGCGCTCAGTGGCCGCTCCTTATCCTCAGGTTTCCCGAGAACACAACCCTGAATCCTCTGAGGTCCGGGTAGGCGACGTGCGTATCGGCGGCACTGAGGTGGTGGTAATGGCCGGTCCGTGTGCCATAGAGGATGGCGAACAGCTCGCTGCGATTGGAGAAGCTGTGACCCAATCCGGTGCGCGAATGCTGCGTGGCGGAGCCTTCAAGCCCCGCAGCTCGCCATATAGTTTCCAGGGTCTCGGAGAAGAGGCTCTTGCGCTCCTGGCCGTCGTGCGCGAACAGACCGGCCTGCCTGTCGTCACCGAGGTGGTTGCACCCGAGGACGTTGAACTGGTTGCTCGATACGCCGACATGCTCCAGATCGGCGCCCGCAACATGCAGAACTTCCGATTGCTTTCCGAAGTCGGGGCCCATGATCTCCCGGTGTTGTTAAAAAGGGGAATCTCGTCGACCGTCGAAGAGCTCTTGCTCGCAGCCGAATATGTCGTGGCGGCAGGAAACCCGCGCGTCGTTCTTTGCGAACGTGGGATCAGGACTTTCGAGACCGTCACTCGAAACACTCTCGATGTAAGTGCCGTTCCGGTGTTGAAACAAAAGACCCATCTGCCGGTCATCGTCGACCCGAGCCACGCGGCAGGGGAGAGGTGGCTAGTACCGCATCTGGCCAGATCGGCAGTCGCAGCCGGAGCGGATGGGATCATCGTCGAAGTTCACAACGACCCGGAATCGGCATTGTCCGACGGCCAGCAAAGTCTCACACTGGAAGGGTTCGACACGATGATGGCCCAACTTAGGCGGATTGCCGGTGCCGTCGACCGTCAAATAGCACCTCCAAGAGACGTGGGGGACGACCCACTGGAGGTGTAGCACTGACGCTGCTCAGGACGCTCGATCTGGGCCTGGGTGATGCAGTCTGCGATACAGAGTCGTTCATGCAGAATAGATGCATGGTGAAGTCGATAACCATTCGGAATGTTCCAGACCAGACTCGTGATGAGTTGGCTGCTCGGGCCGCGCGCAGTGGCCGATCACTTCAGGAGTACTTGCGAGCCGAGATGATCGAACTCGCCCGCAAAACCGATATTGATACCTTGCTCTCGCGGCTGGATCAGCGAAAGCGAGCAACCCGATCGAGCTTGTCGGTAGATAAGATCCTCCAGTATCGCAACGAAGATCGCCGATGAAGATTCTGGACGCGTTAGTGGTGGTCGCGGGCTCTAGGGATCAGCGTTGTCGCTCCAATCTAAGGTGTTCTATCGGTTCTGGACCGCACCAAGAGGTGATGTCCACCTCAATGACGACGAACGAGGCCGCAAAGCGTTGTGTGTTGGGGAAAGGCTTCTGGAGGTGAA
>CAXMMT010000058.1:0-1929 GCA_964194555.1 uncultured Boseongicola sp.
TTGGTCAGGAAGGGATATCTCTTTAGCACCCTGTGGACCAGAGGTAGGAGAGCCGAAGCCTCTTTTGCGATTCGTGATGCATCCATGAAAGAGGGTGACCTTATTCAGCCCGCGTACCGATTTCTTGCCGATGAGGGTCCAGCCGGAAGTGTCGCCGCAGGTGCTGTCGAGCCAACCTGTCTATAGGTCTGGCCTCACACTCTTACCGACTCATCCAAATCGTCGGCGATGGGTGCGTCGTCTCGCTTGGTATGCCACCGATCCCAAAGAACCAGCATCGACGGCAGTACAAGCACCGCGGCCAACATGGCCAGCAGGATCGTGTACGCGGTCACGAAACCGAACTGGCGGAAGGGAATAGTTGTCGATGTAACGAGGATTCCAAACCCGGCCACAGTTGTCAGGGCAGACCCGGCGAGGGCGCCACCCGTGTTCCCGAGAGTTAGCTCGATTGCGTCCTCTACCGATGAGGAGCGGGCCCGATCCTCGAGGAACCGATGAGTGATGTGGATCATGTACGGAATCCCAATACCCACCGCTAATGCGGAGATCGTTGCGGTCACTGGACCGAACGGAATTCCAAAGGCGGTCATCAGCGCGAACGACCAGAGAACAACAAGGATGACAGGAATTGTTGTAATCACCCCCAACATTGGCCGTCTCGCCTCGAACCAGAAGTTGATGACGAGAAGGATCAACGCCGCAAGCAGCGTGAGCAGCAGCGACGACAGCTGAGAGTCACGCAAGGTCGTGATGATGACATCGTTGATGATTTCATCTGACGTAGCGACAGCGGTGAGGCCGACTGCGACAACACCCGAGAAGGCATCCGTGACGTCATCTCTAAGCTGGCCGGCTGCTGACTCTCCGGCCTGTGTGGTGAAGTCAAACAAGGCCGCGTCATATCCGGCTCCGGCTTTGTGCAACACACTCGAGACCAATTCTGGCGAAGCGGAAAATGCTGCGTCGTATACCGAGAGGACATCCGCACCAGACGGGAACGTGAACGTTGCTGGGTCGACTCCGGCAGCTTGCATGGCTTGATCCACCTCAGGGACAAATCCCGGGGACTCTTCAGAGGCCATCGCCCCAATCACCGAAAGGGGCGAGATGCCCGCAGGGTTACCAGCAAACGTGACGACGTTCGGAACGTCAGTGAGATTCGAGTTGGCGACCACCATCTCATTCCAGGCCTCGGCGGTGGCGACATCACCCTCGATTAGAACCTGCGTGTTCTCTCCGAATCCGCCGCCAAAGTCGTTCAGCAAGGTCTCGAATGTTCCTCGAAGAGGTGACGTTGTCGGTATGAAGTCGATGAAGCTGAACTTGGTTTCGAGATTGGTGGTTCCCCAAGCACCGACCAGACCCAGAACGAGAGCCACAATTGTTGCTGCCGCAGCGCCCTTCTTGGCAATGCTCGACGTGCTGCCGATGATTCGACCAAGCGCCCGCTGCTCGCCACCAACGAGGCGCTCCGGTTCAAATGTCTCTCGTCTCACCCCGCGGCGGTCGAGGATCTCTCGCACCGCCGGCACAAACGTCAACATCAAGAGGAACGAGGCAAATATTCCGATCGCAGCCAGAGCGCCGAACTCCCTGAGTGCCGGGATCGCGTTGAAGAGGTTGGTGAGAAAGCCAACAGCCGTGGTCACTGTCGCCAGCACCAGAGCCACTCCCACTGTGCGGATAGCCCTCGAGATCGACTCGTCGACAGAAGCTCCTTCAGAAACCTCTTCTCGATAGCGCGACGTCACGTGGATCGAGTAGTCGACTCCAAGCCCGATCAGCAAGATGGGCAAGATCTGAGCCATCGGGCTCGCATCTTCGAATAGCAAGTAACCGACACCGTTCATCCAGGAGATCGCGAAACCGATTGTGACAATGGTCAACATCGTGTCCGCAGCCGTACGTCTCAGTCCACGGTCGACA
>CAXMMT010000059.1:0-4179 GCA_964194555.1 uncultured Boseongicola sp.
CCCAGACCGTCGGCGACCCGGTTGGCGTAGGCGTAGTAGCCGACGACCTCAACAATGTGGAGGATGTCAATATCCGCGAAGCCCTCTGCTCGGAGACGCTCGATGTCGTCTCGCGTGACACTGGCTGGGGTGAGCGTGAGCTTCATCGCGTAGCGAAGCATGGAAAGCCGCTTTTCTGAGAGACCCGCGGTCTCGAAGTCGTCTTCGATTCGTGCAGCAAGCCCGTCGTCTCGTAGGAGCCGGCGCAGACCGCGCCGGTGGTGAATCACTCAGTAGTGGCATTCGTTGGCCGTTGAGACGACCAAGGCGATCATCTCTCGTTCCACCTTTCGGAGCGTCCTGGTGCCTTTCATGGCCTGCTGATAGAGACCAAGGTGGACGTCCATACTGCTGGCGTCCAGCGAGTGGATGCGAAAGATCCAGTCGACCCGCTGATAGTTGGGATCGATGACCCTGCCCTTCATGGCACCAAGATCGCCACTCCACTCGTCTTCGTGAAGGGTCTCAATCCACGGCATCTGGGAGAACCTCGAAGTCGAAGGTGGGAGGGACAGATGGCCGAACTGTCAGAGTGTCGATGGACCGACAATATGGGAGACACAGTCGCGAACCTGGCATTCCCACGCCATCCGTAACTAAATCGAGAGGCTCCGGGATGGTGGGTTCCGGAGCCCCTCGACAACTTGCGACGCCGGTGGAGAGAGGAGGAGAAGGGTTTCCGCTCGGGGAGAACGGAGGTGTTCTTCACCTGCGTCGCAAACCTGATTGAAAGCCGGAGACGCTTGTGCGTCCATTCACAAGCTTTGGACGACGCGAGATCTCCGGATGGTTCCCGGAACTTTGCCGAGCGTGTGCAAATCCCGGTGTAGAGGCCCGTGACTTACACACGCCGGTCGACGGATCGCGTCAGTTGGAAAAGGTGACCGAGAAGGCGTGGGCCCACCTGGCCACGACCCTCCCGTAATTCTCTCCGGCCGCCATCATGTCTCCCCGCGACAGCGCCTCCACAGACTGGTGGATGAGCTCGGCTGAGTCGTCCAGAACCAGTTCTTTGGGATCGAACAGATCCGACACATCTCCATAGTCGAGCTCCAGCATGGAGTCGTCCGAGAATTGTTCCAACCATCCCAGCAACTGGGCCAGCTCCTCGGCCGGGCCGTGGAACACCTCCAGCCCGCGCAGCACGCCAAGAACATATTCGACTCGCGTCTTCGCCTCGGGAAGGTCGATCCGATAGCGAATCCGCACCTTGTCGTCCGCCTCGTAGACCTCTCTATCTTCCGGACGGAAGGAGCTGAACCATCGGACAGGGACGTGCCAGGCAGAGGTCAGAACATGGGACCGCTGCGATGGATGCTCCTGCTGATGTTGGCGAAGCTCTCGATCGGCGGCGCGTGCCGCCTCCTCCGGGATGAGGCCGACTCCCACTCCCCCAAAAGCGTTGGCGAATGCCACAGTCGACTCCAAGACTCGCAATCGAAGAGTGCGGGGACACACCAGCTCGCGACCCTTCCACTCGGCCGACCAGTTGGCGTCACCCTCGGCCTCCGACAGGATCCCGTAGGAACGCACAAATCCTGGCACCGGGTCACCGGAAGTCTCGATGTCTGGTGAGTACACCCTGAGGTATGCCGTCTTGGTCACACCCCCATGCTGGCATATGAACCGACGTAAATCCGCCCTGGAGTCTTGCGGGCGACCCCACAGTAAGATCGGGAGCGGAGTGCACCCCACCCCGTTGAGAAGGAGGAATCGACCTTGTCAGTGTTCGATGAGGTGGCCATTACCGGCCATGAGCAGATCGTCTATGGGTACGACGAGGTATCCGGACTCAAGGCGATTATTGCTATTCACTCCACGGCTCTCGGTCCCGCCCTCGGCGGGACTCGCTTCTTTCCATACAAATCCGAAGCCCAAGCACTCGAGGACGTTCTGCGCCTCTCCAAAGGGATGACCTACAAGGCGGCCGCCGCGGGGCTCGACCTCGGCGGGGGAAAGGCGGTCATCATGGGCGATCCCCGAGTGGACAAGTCGGAGCGGCTGTTCCGCGCCTACGGTCGAATAGTCGACTCCCTCGGGGGCCGCTACATCACAGCGGAAGACGTCGGCACCACCACCACGGATATGGACCTCATACGAAGAGAAACACGCTGGGCGCTTGGACACAGCATTGCCGAAGGGGGCGTCGGCGACCCCTCTCCGATAACCGCCCGTGGTCTCTACGCGGCGGCGCGCGCCGTCTGCCAGATGCTTTGGAGCGACTCCGAGGTGGCCGGGCACCGATTCGCGGTGCAAGGAGTCGGAAAGGTCGGATCTGCCTTTGTCCAGCTTCTCGTCGAGGCACGCGCCGAAGTGATCATCTCGGACTCCCACGAACCGGCCATCAGCGCAGCCGTAGAGACATACGGCGTCAAGAGCGTCCCATCCGACGAGATCCTGAGCGTCGATTGCGACATCTTGTCCCCTTGCGCCCTCGGGGCAGGAATCAACAAGGAGACGATTCCCACCCTCAACTGCCAGGCCATCGTTGGCAGCGCCAACAACCAACTCGCCACCGATGAGGACGCCGAGCGTCTCATGGAGCGCGACATCCTGTACGCACCCGACTTCGTGGTGAACGCAGGTGGTTTGATCAACGTGTACGACGAACTTCGCGGATACTCGAAAATTCGGGCGCTGCAACGGGTCGATTCGATCTTCGACGCAACGACGAAGATTCTCGAGACCGCCAAGACAGACGGGACGTCTCCAAACCAAGCGGCGATCAAGGTTGCTGAGCAGCGGATCTCCGAGATGGGGGATCTGAGACGATTCCGCCGCAACGGTGACGAGCGGAACTGAGCGCCAGACCATGCAGACCCTCGACAACAACCTCAGCCACAAAGACCTGGGACTGACGGACGAGCAGATCGTCGAGATGTACCGGCTCATGTTGCTCGCCCGCAGGGTCGACGACCGGATGTGGGCCCTACAACGTCAGGGACGCGCCGCGTTTGTCCTCGGCGCCTCGGGCCACGAGGCCGTCCAAGTCGCATCGGTGTTCGCCCTCGACACCGAGAGAGATTGGGTTCTCCCCTATTACCGCGACATGGGCGTTGCCCTCGCGTGGGGCTTCACCCCCGAAGAGATCTTCCTTGGTGTGTTCGCCAAGAAGACAGACCCGATGTCCGGTGGGCGCCAGCTGCCCAGTCATTGGTCCGACCCGGACAGACGAGTGCTGACACAGTCGTCAGTTATCGGTCCTCAGTACCCGCATGCGGCAGGGATCGCCCATGCTCTGAAGATCCGTGGCGGCAACGAAGTGACCGTGGTCTATGGCGGAGAGGGATCGACTTCAGAAGGCGACTGGCACGAGGCCATGAACTGGGCCGGCCTCCACGACCTGCCTTTGATCTTCGTCATCGAAAACAACCAGTACGCCATCTCGGTGCCAACTCAGGAGGAGGTGGCGGGAGTCCTCGCCGACCGCGCCTTCGGATACGGGTTCCCGGGTATTGCCGTAGACGGGAACAACCCCCTCGAGGTGATCCAGGCGATGCAGGAGGCGGTGGCCCGGGCTCGGGCGGGCGAAGGCCCGACCCTCATCGAGGCCGAGACGTATCGCTATTACGCCCACACGTCTGATGACAACGACACCCTGTACCGCACTCGTGAGGAAGTCGAGACCTGGCGCAAGCGAGATCCGGTCGCATGGCTCCGTCAGTACTTGATCGAGAGTCGATTGCTCACAGAGGCCGAAGAATCCGCTCTCGATCGCGAGGTGGTCAACCTTCTCGCTGATGCCGTGGAGAAGGCCGAAGCGGCGCCAAACCCGGATGAACCCACCACTCGCGTCTACGCCAAGGTCATCGAGCTAGGCCCACCCGCCACTGAGCCGGAGGAGGTGCCGGAGGGTGAGACAGTCAACATGATCACTGCGATCAACCGAACCCTTCACGAGATTCTCGAGGCAAATGAAGACGCCATTCTCTTTGGTCAGGACGTCGCCCGAAAGAAGGGTGGGGTCTTCAAGGCCACCCAAGAACTGACTGAGCGGTTCGGCCCCGAGAGGTGCTTCAACACCCCTATTGCCGAGTCGTCAATTGTCGGCGTCGCCATCGGGATGGCTGCGGCCGGATATCGGCCGCTCCCCGAGATCCAGTTTGCCGATTACATCCACCCGGCGTTCAACCAGATCGT
>CAXMMT010000060.1:0-1657 GCA_964194555.1 uncultured Boseongicola sp.
GCGATCGCTGCTGGAACGTCTTGCCATTGCGCTCGAGCACCCCCGCGTTGACGGCGTCCTCGCCTCCGCCGACGTCATCGAAGACCTACTGCTACTCGGCCTTCTCGATGACAAACTCGTCATCGGATCGATGAACCGAGGGGGATTGTCAGGGAGTGTCTGGGAACTCGACGATCGCTTCACGGGGTACGACGCACCGCACATCGACGCCATGGGCTTCGACGGAGGCAAGATGCTCCTCCGCATCGACCGCAATGACCGCGATACCCGCACCACCCTCGAAGCAGCCAGCCGCGCCGTCACTGATCTAGCCGACCGCTCATTGATGGCGATGATCGAACCTCTGCCAGCGCATCGATCCGCTGAGGGCGCCGTTACCATCACCAGCGATCCAGATGATCTCATCCATGTGATAGCGGTGGCGTCCGGGATCGGTGCAACTTCGGCTCATACTTGGCTCAAGCTTCCGGTTGTCCCTGACATCGAGCGAGTGATCGAGACAACGACACTTCCCTGTCTCCTTCTCGGGGGCGACATTGGAGCTGACCCCGATGCCACCTACGCAGGGTGGCAACGTGCCCTCCTAATCCCGCAGGTGCATGGTCTTGTTGCCGGAAGAGCCCTGCTCTATCCCGGGGATGGCGATGTCAAGTCAGCCGTTGATCGCGCCACTGGATTATTGGAAGGAGGACGCCACGACTAAGCGTTTCCATCCGGCTCGGTCCGGTGGCGATGAGATGACTGTGACGGACATCTCCGCATCCTCGGCCGGATGGCGGTACTCGGGCCTGCGTGTCCTGCGTCTGACGGCCGACACCACCCATGAGTTCTCCACCGGAAACACCGAGGTCGCGATACTGCCGTTGTCCGGAAGTCTGACGGTGGAGATCGAATCACACTCTTTCCACCTCGAAGGGAGAGCAGGAGTCTTCACCGCCGTAACCGACTTTGCCTATGTTCCCATTGACGCCGACATCCGAATAACAACGAAAGGGCCCAGTGAGGTCGCCCTGTGCACAGCGGAAGCCACCCGGCGCATCGACCCCTATCGGGTTGATGCCCAAGATGTCAAAGTCGAGGTTCGCGGAGGAGGTGCAGGGACGCGCCAGATCAACAACTTTCTCAGCGCAGACGCCGCCGATGCCGACAAGCTGATTGCGGTGGAAGTGCTGACGCCTGAAGGCAGTTGGTCGTCATACCCGCCACACAAGCACGATGAGACAAGCGAAACGGAGACCGAGCTCGAGGAGATCTACTACTTTCGCATCGACGGTGAGAACGGTTTTGGATTCTTCAGTTGCTACACCAGCGACGGCGAGATCGATGACACGATGAAGGTGAGCGACGGGGATGTGTATCTGGTCCCGAGAGGTTTTCACGGTCCTGCCGCCGCTGCGCCGGGACACCACATGTACTACCTAAACGTCATGGCGGGGCCGTCTCCCGAAAGGATATGGCGATTCTGCGACGACCCCCGACACGCTTGGGTCCGCGACGCCCTGGAAAGACTACCGGGAGATCCACGTCTCCCCATGACCAGCGCGTGATATGACCGACCGTGATTCGGACAGCCCCATAACCGAAGATGACATCGCCGAACCCTGGCGGCGCTTGGTGGGGTTCGTGATCGATTTGATGATCATGGTCATTTACTTGC
>CAXMMT010000061.1:0-2464 GCA_964194555.1 uncultured Boseongicola sp.
CCAATGTCGGGTTCTGATACACATGACGTTCCGCTGTTTCCGTTGAGCGAGGAGATCGCTCACGGGCTCGGCACCCTGATTCGCACGATCGACGAAGCCTCGATCGAACAACGCCCATGGAATCCTTATGGAAGAAGGCCCATGACAAGTGGTGGTCGCGGAGAAACCGTGGAGGGGCCCTTCGACATATTTTGGAAAGGGGAGTTGATGTTCTCTCAGAACAATGCCGTTGATCGTAAAGACCTTCTGGGCTGGCGGGTTGACCCCGCGAAGGCCAGCGAGGATCGCGAACCTGTCGACCGCTCTCGCCTTCTTGTCGACGAGGTCAACTATCACGACGACGGCGGGCAAGCCTTCATCGCCCCCGGCGTTCCAACGGTCTTCCTCCTCGCTCCACCCGGCGATGACATCACTCCAGACAAATTTGTGGCCGTCTACTCCGACGGCACTTACGGAATGAACATGCACCCGGGGGTGTGGCACACCGCTCCCCTACCCCTGGCCGAACGCGCAAGCTACGACAATCGTCAAGGCTCGATCCACGCGACAGTTGGCGTCTGGGCCAGGCAAGAATGGGGCCTCCTTCTTGACGTGCCATTGACACCGGCATGAAACGGGTCGGATTGGTCGGGACGGGGGTTATCGGAACGGGGTGGGCGGTTCGAATCCTGGCCCGTGGCTACCAGGTTGTTGCAACCGATCCCGGCCAGGGAGCTGAGGCTCGATTCAGGGACGGCATCGAAAGGGCATGGCCATCTGCACGCAAACTCGGCTTGTTTCCAAAGGCTGACTCCGGCCGGATCACCTGGGTGGACAGCGTCGAGGAGTTAGCTCGTTCAGCCGATTTCGTTCAAGAGAGTGTCCCCGAGGACCCATCTTTGAAACAAGCGGTCCACCGCGAACTTGACAATCACGCTGCCGCAGGTGTTGTTATCGCCTCCAGCTCGTCAGGCCTACTCCCATCCGAGATGCAATCGACACTGCAAAACCCAGGGAGATTCGTTGTCGGGCACCCGTTCAACCCCGTCTATCTCCTTCCGTTGGTCGAAGTCGTAGCTGGTGAACAGACGTCTGCAGAAACGGTCGATTTCGCCACCGACCACTACCTCGATCTGGGCATGCATCCCCTGGTCGTCCGCAACGAGATCGAGGGATATCTATCAGACCGACTACAGGAGGCTGTCTGGCGAGAGGCGCTCCACCTGATCAACGATGGAATCGCCACAACAGAGGAACTCGATGAGGCCATCACCCACGGCCCCGGTCTGCGCTGGGCAGGTATGGGAACCAACCTCACGTTTTACCTCGCAGGGGGCCAAGGCGGGATGCGACACACACTCGAGCAATTCGGCCCGACTCTCCAATTGCCATGGACGCATCTCGAGGCGCCGGAGCTCACCGAAGATCTGATCGAACGGATGGTTCTGGGCACGGAGATGCAGGCCGCTGGGCGATCAATTGCGGATCTGGAAAGAATTCGAGACGACTATCTCATCTCCGTCATGCGTGCACTTCGTGCCCACAAGGTCGGCGCCGGTGAGGTCTTTGCCAGTCATGAAGAACGAATCCATCGCCAGGAGAGTGAACGGTGGGTTGCCGGTGACGAGGTTTCGATTCCCCTGCGTCTCTACTCCACAGCGGTTGAGCCGGACTGGGTCGACTACAACGGCCATATGACCGAAAGCGCTTTTCTTCTTGCTGCAGGATGGGCGAGCGACGCACTGTTTCGCTACGTGGGAGTCGACGATCGATATCGCCAGAACGGTCATTCCTTTTACACGGTCGAGACCCACATCAACTTCAAGAGCGAAGCGAAGGTCGACGAACCGCTAGACATCGCAACGATGGTCCTCGGCGTAGACGAGAAGCGACTCCACTTCGTCCACTTCATCGGCAATGGAGATACGGGCGAGATCTCCAGCACAGTGGAACAAATGCTGGTGCACGTTGACACGGACGAGGGCCGCTCATCTCCGATCCTGCCCGACGTTCGTATTGCGCTCGCTGTAGTCGCAGATGCACATGAGGGCGTTGACATGGGGATGGAACCAACAATGAGGCTCATGTAGTGGACTTCTCCATCACCGACGAACAACAGCTAATCGTCGAGACTGCACGACGATTTACCGAGACCGAGTTGATGCCCCATGAGGTGGAGGTCGAACAGGCGGGTGCCGTCCGCCCCGAATTGGTGCAGCAGATCAAGGATCGTTCGCTCGCAGCCGGGATTTATGCAGCAAACATGCCGGCCGATCTCGGCGGAGGAGGGCTCGACACACTCACCATGAGCCTGGTCGATCGCGAGCTTGGAGCCACCTCATACGCACTGCATTACATCGTGGCCAGGCCCTCCAACATTCTCCAGGCTTGTGTCGCCCAGCAGGTCGAAATGTATCTGATCCCCACGATCAAGGGTGAGCGGGTCGACTGTCTGGCTATGTCCGAGCCCGATGCCGGCTCCGAT
>CAXMMT010000062.1:0-36906 GCA_964194555.1 uncultured Boseongicola sp.
CGGGCGATCTAGGAGTCTGCTGATTGATGCCGGCTACTGGAGGTACTTGGCCGCCGCACCGGTGTTGTACAGCACCACCGTCTCCTCGGGCTTGGCCCAACCCGAAGCAAGCAACTGCCCGAAAGCGGCAACGCAGGCGCCTCCCTCGGGCGACCCCCAGATCCCGGTTTCGGTGGCCAATCGCTTCGTGGCGATGAGCATGTCGTCCTCGGTGACGGCGACGGCCGTGCCCTTCGTCCGCCGCAGGCCCTCGAGCATCAGCTTGTCACCTAGCGCTGAAGGCACTCGCAGCCCGTATGCGGTCGTCTCCTCAGGGTCCTCCCAGGGAGCGGCAAACTCATCTCCACGCTCGAACGCTCTCACGATCGGGGCGCAGCCCGCTACCTGGACTGCCACCATCCTCGGTCGCTCGGAGCCGATCCAACCCAGCGCTTGCATCTCCTCGAATGCCTTGACCATCCCCACCAGACCGGTCCCGCCACCGGTGGGGTAGAAGATGACATCGGGAAGCGTGCCCAGATCCCAGAAGATCTCGTAGCCCATCATCTTCTTGCCCTCGACCCGATAAGGCTCGTACAGGGTGGCCACCGAGAACCAGCCATTGGCCTGCGCCTTTTCCGCTTGAAGACGCCCGGCGTCGGCGATGGTCCCTTCGACGAGGGTGACCGTCGCACCCAGCGCCCGGGTCTCCTCGATGAGGGGCCGTGGCGTGTTGTCGGGGATGGCGACGTCGACCAGTACCTGATGAAGAGCTCCGTAGGCGGCGGCGGCGCCTCCGGCGTTTCCGGCCGACGGGAGACAGAACGCGGTGGCCCCAAGTTCGACGTTGCGGGCGATCGCCACTGCCATTCCCCGGGCTTTGAAGGACCCGGTCGGGTTCTGGGCCTCGTCCTTGACCCAAACGTCACTGCCGAATCGTGTGGCGCGGATCATTGGCGTAGCTCCCTCCCCGAGGGTCGGGGTTGATCGTCCGGCCTCGGTCGGGAGCACCTCGTGGAACCGGAACTGACCGGGCGGCCGGTCGAGCACCTCATCGAGGCCGGGCATGTCCTCATGGTCGAGGTGATACCTCACCAGAAGGGGGCCACCGCAAACCTCACAGACCGTCTGCAGTCGATCCGCCGGGTGGTGGTGACGGCAGTTGCCACACTCGAGGTGGGAAGTGAATCGGTTCAAGTCGGGCAGCTTATGATCTTCGCCGCCTATGCCATTCGACCACTATCGGGAAACCAACCGGGCCAACTGGGATTCTAGAGTTGACAGTCACTACGGATCCGATGTCTATGGGGTCGATCGATTCATCGCCGACCCCACCTTCGTCGGCGAGGTAGTCACCTTCGACTCGAACAACATGCCCGATGTCTCGGGGAAACGTCTTCTCCATCTGCAATGTCACATCGGAACCGACACCATCGGCTGGGCCCGTCTTGGCGCAGAGGTGACGGGCGCCGACTTCTCCGAGAAGGCGATCGAGGCGGCCCGACGACTGAGTTCCGAGTCAGGCACCCCGGCCCGGTTCGTGGTCTCTGAGTTATATGACACCCCCACAGTCCTTAACGAAACGTTCGATGTCGTTTACACCGGAGTGGGTGCCATCTGCTGGCTCCCTGACATCCGCGGCTGGGCAAAAGTCGTGGCTTCATTTCTCGGTGAGGGAGGAATCTTCTACATGCGCGAAGGTCACCCAATCATGTGGGCTTTGGACTATGAGAGGGACGACGACACGCTGGTCATCAAATACCCTTACTTCGAACAGGATGAGCCGTTGTCGTTTTCCGAGGAGTCGACCTACGCCGGCGACGGTGTGCTGAGTAGCCCGGTGACCTACGACTGGAACCACGGGATTGCCGAGGTCCTCCAGGCCCTCATCGATGCCGGTCTCCGGATCGATCGGATCGAGGAGTACGACGCTCTCGAGTGGGAGGCCGGACCGGTCAATCAGCTAGGAGAGGATGGTCGCTTCCGAATCGCCGGAGACAGGGGCCGTCTTCCGGTGATGTGGTCGGTGCTGGCGACGAAGACCTAACCCAGACAGGTGATCTTGGGGAGACCGCTGGCCGCCACGGTCCAGGTTTCCCCGGAGTCGTCCGACTGCCACACGGTGTCGCCGAGACCAGCGAATACAGAGTCCTGTTTCGCCACGATGCAATACGTGTTGAGGTTGTCCCCGAACCATTCCGGCAGACCGCTTGTGACCGGCTCGAATGAGCCGTCCCACAAGTCCCCGATGTAGAGCCTTCCTTGCTTGGTGCCCGGTCCGGTCGAGGCCGAGACGAGAACCCGATCATCGAGAACTGCCACCGCCCGGCAGTAATTGGAGTGGAGCCCTTCTGTCCTGAATTCGAAGTCGTGTCCATTGTGAGATTGGGCCAGCCCGTGGGCAGTCGCGGCGAACACGGCGCCTTTCTTGGTCGGGTGCGCCGCCACCTGGTGGACGTCGGAATCGATGTCGAGCGTGGGCACGACCCCGGTGTTGTCGTAGCGGAGGACGCCACCGACGTGGACGTTGATGTAGAGGGTGTTGTCGGCGTCGAGAGCCATCGAACGCACATCGGCGGGTGCACCCCAAGGCGTGTACCACTTGTCCCGTTTGGGGGCGTCCGCGAAGAACTCGTCCTCGGTGATGCCCGACGGCTCGAGGGCGAACAGCCGCGCCTCGTTTGCCCCGACCCAGGTTGTGTCGGGAGTCGGCTGGATACACAGTGGAGTGGCGCCTTCTGGCATGGTCTCCACCACTTCGCCATTGCGGTGGATACGACCTTTGCCGTCGACGGCCCACCAGCCGTCGGCATCGACCGCAAGATTGTTGATCCGGGTGCCTTCGATGAGTGGCTCGGGCGTCCCGTTGAGGCGAAAGGCGCCTGCGGCGGTTCCCACCAGGAGGGTCATGATTCGGACTCTAGGCCGATGGTCGAGGGGAGCGACAGACCACTAGATCAGCCACAGCTCGGTCTGTCGCCCGTCGAGGAAGCCGATTCCCTCTCCGCTCAGAAACGCATCCTCTTCGAGCATGATCTTGACTGTTTGATCATCCCACTCGGTGACGTCGATCTCGACGGCCAGTTCGATGGACCACCCTGAGTTGAGCGACACCGGATAATCGCCGGCGCCCTCCACGCTTCGCTGGTTGTCCCAGAGCCCGATCGTTGCTCCGGCGGCATGACCGTGGAGACCGAGGGGATGGGTATAGATGGTCGGTTTGATGTCGTCGTTGCCGGCACTCTCCAACGCTGAGGAAAGAACGTGGTTTCCGGTTCGTCCCACCCTCATTTCCGCCATCAGGATGTCCTGGAGACGATTGCCCTGGGCGAGGCCCCGCCGGAGACTTTCCGGAGCGGCGGTCTCGCCTTCACCGAGCACATAGGCATGCTGCTGTTGGTCGGTGTGATAGCCATCGGTGACTATTCCGAAGTCGATGTGGAGGAGATCTCTTCGTGTGACTGTGCGATCCTGATGGCTGTCAGCCGGAGTGCTCAGAGCGTCGTCCCCACGGCGTTGCAGAGTCACCCCCGGATGGAACCAACTTCCAAAGCCGGCCTTGCTGACGGCGTCAACCAGCCACCAGGCGATGTCATCGGTCGTCGTCGTTCCTGGTGTGACTACTTCGCTGGAGAGGGCTCGACGGAGGAACTCGTGAGCATGGGCACAGGCCGATCTGTAGTTGGCGACTTCTTCGGGGAGTCGTGTTTCGAGCCATCCGATGGCGAGATTCTCAGCACCGGTCAGATGAGCGGCCGTCTCGTCTGGTAGAGCGGACACCAACCCGTCGTATTCGGAGAGAGTGAGACCGTCGGCGAGGGCGAACACGGAGGAGACGTTGATCCCGATCCGGCCCTCGACCGCGCTGAGATGGTCTGTCAACGCCGCCCACTGATCCGGTTGTGTTGCCGGATCCCAGATCGAAGGAAACGGTCCTATCGGGTAGCGGGAGATGGCTGCCCGACGATGCCCGCCTTCGGTGAACACGAGGATCGTTCTTCGTCGGGCGGTGCCCAGCCAGGTAGCCGGAAGCATGGTTTGCAAGACGGCGTCTTCGTTGTATTCGCGGGCGATCAGCACCCAGGCCTCGAAACCCTCCCGCGCCATGAGATCCGGGACGATTGTTTCGAGTCTGCGTTCGAGTAGGGCGTCACGCTTGGTGGCGCTGGCTCGGGCAATGAACTGGGGAGGACTCACAAGCGTGAAGGTAACCTGGCGCGGGTTCATCAGGAGGGACATGCCAGAATCAGTCAAGGTCGCAGTCGTCCAGAAGCCGCCGGTGGTCCTCGATCGTGACGGCACGATCAAGAAAACCGTCGAGTATCTCGATGAGGTGGCAGCAGAGGGAGCCCGGTTGGCAGTCTTCCCCGAGACCTTCATCCCCGGATACCCATTCTGGGCGTGGTACGTCCACCCGATCGACGACATTCATTTGCGTAACGAGATCTACGGGAGACTGCTGGAGAACTCGGTGGATATCGATCGCGGCGATCTCGAACCGATCCAAGAGCGGGTGGCCACTCATCATCTGACGGTTGTCATAGGGGTAAACGAGACAAGTCCTGACTCGAGAACCAGTCTCTACAACTCGCTGGTCACCATCGGATCGGACGGTTCGATTCTCAACGTCCATCGCAAACTGGTGCCGACCTATGTGGAGCGCAACGTGTGGGCACCGGGCGACGGCGCTGGTCTCCGTGTTGTCGAGACCGACATCGGGAGGATCGGTGGTCTGATCTGCTGGGAGAACCTGATGCCCCTTGCGCGCTACACCCTCTATGCCCAGGGTCTCGACATCTATGTGGTCTCCACTTACGACGCCGGGGATGTGTCGATTGCGACCATGCAGCACATCGCCCGGGAGGCTCGGTCGTGGGTGGTCAGTTCCGGTGTCGCTCTGCACAAGGATGATGTTCTCGACGACTTTCCGGGTCGAGACAAGATTCTGAGCCAATTGGACTCCGACTGGGAGAACCCCGGCGACTCGGTGGTGGTAGCCCCCAACGGGACGATCGTCGCCGGCCCTCTTCGTGACGAGTATGGGATCCTCTACGCCGACATCGAACCCGGACAGTCGCGGGAACAGGCTTGGTATATGGACACGGCCGGCCACTACAACCGCCCAGATATCTTCGAGGTCAAAGTCGATCGCACCAGGCGGACCGCCATCGAGTTCGTCGACTCCGACAATCAGTCGGACAGCACCGAAACGATCTCCGAAACCGGGTAATCAACGGTTGTCGTCGTGTTGGGCACGACAAGGAATTCCCATGCCCCGCCGACGATGCGCCAGCGTGCCGTCCAGTCATAGGAGACGCTGAGGTTGAGGTCCATCTCGGATGTTTCGTAGAGGTGGGCGGCGAAGCCGTCGGGATATCCGGCGAGGGCTGTCGAGGTGGCGGGGTATGAGTCAACCGTCCCGTCTCCCCAGTTGACGATCACGGCGGAAACCTCGATGAAGACGTCGAGTGTCGTGGCACCGCTGGTCAGACTGGCGTTGTGGTTGTCGGGGACAGCCACACCGACGTAGGTGTCGAGGCCGGTGACACCGTCTCCCGATCGTGGATTGAGTTGGGGAGTGGGCGGGTCGTGGATGTATTGCATCACGTAGCTGTAGACATCCGCCATCGGGTCGGTCGCCGGCGTGGGCTCTGACGTGCAGCGGGGGAGAGTCGGTCCGATGGCGACGATGCCACCGGCCCCCCCGGGGTCGAAGCCGATGTCGGCATCACCGTTGGCGTACTGGACGAGGATGACGTATTGGGTGGCCCCCGACGTGTAATACCAGCACTGACCGGTCAGATCGGTCCCGGTTTGGGCATAGAGCTGGGAGGGAACGGCGGAGTCGGAGGCATAGTCGACGATCGACCCGCCACTGATCCGACACCGGGTGACCTGTTGGCGGATCCCGTAACGGTCGGTTTCTGAGGCGACCCAACATGATTCGAAAGTCTCGGCGTCCGCCTGCAGAGGCAACACCAAGAGAGCGCTTAGAACGATAAGTCCAATTGAGCTTCGCAGTCTTGTTCCCACAGGTCCTCCCTCTCAGTCCATGAACTGAGGAGTTTCCATTTGTCGTGTACACGCCGCAGGATCTCCAAACCCTGTCTTGGAGGGCCGGCGGCCAGAAAGCTCGTGTCGGAAATCGACCAAATCGCTATGCACTGGTCCGTGGCGAGAAGGAGATTCCCCTCAAGAAATTTGATAGCTTCTGGAGTCGGAGGCGATGTGAACTCAAGGGTGTCGAATGCATCGATGCCAGCGCTGAGGAACTCCTCGGTCGCAACAACCTCACGGATTCGGTCCTCGTCCTGGTTGGAGATTCCCTCGAACCAGCCAAACCACAGCTCCCGAAGGATCTCCTCCGCCTCCTCGACGGTCTCCACGACATGCGACTCGGCTGTCGTCTCGGTGGTTGAGGTGAGAGTTGTCGAAGTGGTGATGTCAGGTGTCCTTGTCGTCGTGGGCTGGACAGCCTGCACAGTCGTAGATGCAGGACTGGCCGATTCTCCTCGAGGCCAGAGGAACGAGACACCGACCGCCAGGACAATCGCAAACAAACCGACGATGGCCGTTCTAGCGATGTTGAAAGTGAACCTACGGCATCCCGGTGCGCCCGTGAAGGCCTCACTTGGAGACCGCGAAAACACTTGTTCCCAGGTGGGTTAGAGTCCAACCAACGGAGGTAGTAAATGGATATCGAAGTCGAATCGCAGCGTCACCCACTCAGGTTCATGGTCAAGTTTCTGGTCTTTGTCGGAATTCTTGTCCTGGCAGGAAAATTCATGGCCAAGCAGAAAGAGGACTGGGCCGGGATCACCGAGGCACAGGCCAAGGAGAAAATCGAGTCAAGACTCGTCTCCAGAGTCGGGGAGGACAAGGCCAACGACATCGCCAATCAGATCGTCGCCGTTCTCACCGAGAAGGGCGTTATCAAGGCAACCGACGACGAGGTCGTCGATGTGACCGGAGAGGCCGACGAATCCGACTCGGATGAAGAGGATGTCGTCGCCGAAGACGTCGAAGAAGTCACCACGAGCTGATAACTAGAGGCGAGCAATCGCCTCCTCGACTGCCCGCCTGGGGCTGCCCTCATACGGCGGCCCATGTCCGGTGACAACGACACTGGCGTCGAGGTCCCTGAGTCGATCGATGGAGTCAATCGCCATTTCGTGATCGTGGTTGAACTCTGCCGGCATCAGCCGCGCCCCCACCTCCTCGGTGTAGAGGTGCGTCGTGACCAGTGCATCTCCGGTGATCAGAACTCCTCTGTCTCCGAGGTGATACGCCGTGCTTCCCGATGTGTGGCCCGGGACATGGACGACGACCGGGGAGCCAGGCGTGTCGAGAGTGTCACCGTCATCGAAGGTCTCCAACTCGGTGAGAGGTGTCACCGAGGTCCCGCCCCGGCTGAGGGACATCACGGCGAATCGGAACACCGAAGGCCTCCACATCTGAGATATCACCTTGGCGGTGGTTATCGCCTCGTGTCTCAGACCGCGGGCAAGTTCGGACTCTTCATGGTGTGCCTTGACGGGGATGTCGTGAAGTGACCTCAGTTTCTCTGCCGCGCCCATGTGGTCGACATGAGCGTGTGTGAGAAGGACGCTGTCGACCGAAGCGGGGGAGTGGCCGATCTGATCGAGTGAAGCAACCACACGGGAGTAGTCGCGGGGCCAGCCGGCGTCGACCACGGTGACATTGTCGCCTTCCACGATCAGTTGCCAGCTCACCCGAGAAGCTGTCACGTGGTGAACGCCGGGCGCGACTTCTCGGACTTCCATCCAGCTGAGGCTATCTGAATGGTCGCAGAATTTCTTGTCCCAGGCGTCTTGTACGTTGACAGGATGAAGGTTTTCACGCCCGATCAGTTGGAGCAGGCGCTGCTCCACGAGGAAGCGAGCATTGCCCGATCGAGCACCCGCCAAACGGAATTGCTCGGCCTCGTCGACGAAATGCAGCTTCCCACAGCCGACGGATGCAAGTCGATGCGGGAGTGGGTTTCTGGGCGGCTCGACATATCTCCGGAAACTGCCTATTCCCTGACGACCACCGCCAGACGTCTCGCCGACATGTAGCGACCCGATCAGGTCTGCCTTCTCGGTGAGGACTTTGCTGACCAGGGCTCCTCCATGTCAAGAGTCAGTCGTCAGGCAGAGCGCCTAGGTCGTCTTGAATCACAACCATGTGACCCCACTCTTTGCTGGTTTCACCATCAAGTAGCTATCCACGGATGGGGCTTTCGGATCGATTCCAGCCGTGGACCGAATCGGATCCGTTTCACCAAACCTGGTCACGATCCTCCGTAAATCGGGAATCGGAGTTTTAGTCTTATCCGATGGGCAAAGGGCCGGAGCTCAAGACCAATCGTCTCAAGCTTCGAAGATGGAAAAGGAACGATTTGGAGCCGTTTGCCGCGCTCAACGCCGACCCGGTGGTGATGGAGCACATGCCATCGGTTCTCACCAGTCGTGAAACCGCGCTCTGGATGGCGCGTATCGAACTTGGTTTCGAAGAGTATGGCTTTGGCCTATGGGCAATGGAGCATGGCGACACCGGCGATTTCATCGGGTTCACCGGTTTGGCCGTGCCGAGGATCGAGGCCCACTTCACTCCTGCCGTCGAAGTTGGCTGGCGTCTCGCCAGGGAACATTGGGGGAACGGGTATGCAACCGAAGCGGCTGCTGCAGCTCTCGGTTTCGGATTCAGTGAATCGAGACTCGATGAGATTGTGTCGTTCACGGTGCCGGCCAACACCAGGTCGATGAAGGTGATGGAGCGAATCGGGATGACCCATGATCCGGAGGACGACTTCGAGCACCCATTTCTGGCGGACGACTCCGATATGAGGCGTCACGTTCTCTATCGCATGTCGGTGGGTCATTGGAACGACTTGCACTAGCGGTGCGTCGCACAAATAGTCACCGCATCTCTCCGGCCCTCGACGCCCCTGGCTTCGTCCTCCCCCTCGACGCAGCTACGGCTGCGCCTTCGTTGTGCGTTCTGGCCAGATGCCACCGAGGACTCGGACATATGCTGGCGCTATTTCCACGACACACCACTAGCCTCATCGGTCCTTCGGATACCTGGAGAAAAGTGACTTACAACGGCCAGGCCTCACGGGTCAGCAACAACGTGATGAAGGCTCTTGTCATCTTGACGATTGCCTGGGTCGCCTACTGGGCCGCTACAGGCGGTCTCGATCAGATCGCCATACCGGAGACCGCTGCCTCCTCGACATCGACGACCGCCGCCGAATAATCACCGACAGTTTGCCAAAGGCGATGCCTAGCCTCGTTGGCGATGGGGATAGAAATTCGAGAAGTCGATACACGAAGCGCGCCCGAATCGCTGCTAGCCGAGATGCATGCGTACTACGTACCGCTGCGCGCTGAAGAACTTCCCGACGACCCGCCGATGCCGTTCGAACGACAGGCTGCCGACTGGCGAAACATTCGGGAGGACGAGAGCGTCCCCCGATGGCTGTTGCGGGTCGATGGCGAGATCGCTGCGGTCGCCGTGGTCTTCGTCAATACCGAACAGAACCTCGACAACGCCTTTGCCCGGATCCACGTCAGGCCCGACCTCCGGGGTCGGGGTTTGGGTGGCCGCCTGGCGCGACCTGTCCTCGAGTTTCTGGCGGAGGATGGTCGCAAGCGCTTGTCCACATACATCGTTCAAGGGAGGCCCGAAGTGGCACTTCTCGAGCGACTCGGCCTCAAGTCGGCTTATCGGGAGAAGCGCAGTCGACTGATCGTGGCGGACGTCGACATGGATCTCATGAGCTCGTGGATAGAAAGGGCAGCGGAGAGGGCCTCCGACTACGAGCTGATCTACCTCGAAATGCCCTTTCCCGACGAGGTGGTGGAGAAGTACTGCGAGCTTCAGTTTCAGATGAACACGGCACCTCGCGAGGACTTCGAGGCTGACGATGAGGTCATCACGCCGGAGATCTGGCGTGACACCGAGGAGAAGATGACTTCGAGTTTCCATGAGCTTCACACCTATGTGGCCGTCCACAAGCCAACCGGAAGCTTTGTTGGATCGACCACGATCAACACCGACAAGCTCCAACCCGAACAGGGTTGGCAGTGGGAAACGGTGGTGCACCCCGATCACCGAAACAGGGGGCTGGGCCGTTGGCTCAAGGGCGCCAATATCGTCAAAGTCGTCGAAGAACGTCCCAAAGCCGACCGCATCGACACCTGGAACGCCGGCTCAAACGAACCCATGCTCAACATCAACATTGTCATGGGGTTCAAACCGATCCTCGTCACCGATGCCTGGCAGGGAGACTTGGCAACCGCCAGGGACCGTCTAGCCGCCAGCTATCGCGAATAGGTGCCCATGAGTTGGGCTTCGCCGAGAATGTGGCCGTCCATCGCTGTTCGAAGAGCATCTGAGTCGACACCTTCGGGGATGAGAAGTTCGGCATCGAGGGCGAAAACAGTGAAGAAGTATCGGTGATTCTGGCCCTGAGGGGGACAGGGGCCACCGTATCCGGAAAGGTTCCAACTGTTGACTCCTCGAACTCCGAGACGGCCGGCGTCTTCTGGCCAGAGCTGATCTCCCGGCTCGACCGCGATGTCGTACTCGACCCAGTGATCCCAGGTCCCCACCGGTGCGTCAGGGTCATCGACGATCAGGGCCAAAGTGGTCGTGCCGATCGGCGGCGAAGTGATCTTCAACTCGGGCGAGATGTTCTGGCCATCGCAGGAGAATCTCACAGGAATCGGGTCACCCTCACCGAATGAGGGAGACGTCACCTCCATGGGTGCCCGAGGTGGTCCGGTGGTCGGCATTGGGCGTTCGGTGGTAGTCGGCGCGACCGTGGTGGTGCTGGCTGTCTCGGGTGGTGACGAGCAGGCTGCAAGGGCTAGTGCCACCGAGGCAAGGGCAACTGAACGACGATTCATGTGTTCAACATACGGCACTTGTCGTTTTGTGGCTGCGCTCGTCGATCGAGTAGATATGTGGCTGGGAGCCGGGGCTCCCCAAAAGGCAACCGATCCATTGAGGAGCAGAAATGTCAGCGAATCCAATAGTCCACTGGGAGCTCATGGGAGCGGATGGCGACGCCCAGAAGGCCTTCTACGAAGCCAACTTCGACTGGAAACTCGAGGCCGTGGATGGTTTCGACGGCTACCACATGGTGTCGGGCGACGACGTGGGTGTCGGTGGGGCGGTCGGGCAAGGCAATGAGCAGATGCCCACCTACATGACGATCTATGTCCAGGTCGACAGCATCGATGAGGCCCTCAGCGGAATCGAGGCGAGTGGCGGAACCACCGTGATGCCCCGAACAGAGGTACCCGGCGTTGTGACCTTCGGGCTCTTCAACGACCCGGCCGGCAATCTGGTTGGACTGGTCGAGGAGGACACACCGTCGGCCTAGCCGAGATCGCTTTAGTGACGGCGTCAGGCGTCGGGATCTCTAACCGGGGACTCGGTTAGGTTTCAGGGCATGCTTCACCAGGTTCATGCCGACACCTCGACCCTCGACCTTCTAGACCTGTATCTGAGCGACACGCGCTCGGTCCCTGACAGACCCTGGGTGATGGTCAACATGATCTCTTCGATTGACGGCGCTACCGCAATTGGAGGACGCTCCACCGGGTTGGGCGACGACGACGATCCTCAGGTGTTCAGCGCAATTCGCGCCGTGCCTGACGTGATTCTCGTTGGAGCCGGGACGGTCACGGCTGAGAATTACGCCCCGGTGACTCTTGACGACGAGCGGCGGGAGCGGCGTGTCGCCTTGGGGAAGACCGAGGTGCCCACGCTGGCTGTCGTTTCCGGTCGGCTCAGCATCGACCCCGAGGCTCGCTTGTTCTCCGACCCCGAGCACAAGGCATTGATCATCACCAGCACAATGGCGTCTCCGTCCAAGTTGGCGATGCTCGGTGATGCTGCCGACGTGGCGATATTGCCCTCACTCGACCCGGAGTCGATCCTGGGGCATCTGAGTGCAGCGGACGTCGTGCTGCTCGAGGGAGGGCCGACGCTCAACGCTCAGTTTGCCGGGGCGGGTCTTGTCGATGAGATGAATCTCACTCTCAGATCGGCGGTGGTTGCGGGGGACTCGAAACGGATAACCAGCGGCCCCGACATCGACCCGATTCTCGAGATGACCGTCGATCGAGTCCTCCAAGGCGACCGGTCGTTGTTCATCCGCTACCTGAAGACGGGTTAGACGCTGTTCGGATGAGAATCGTCTGTTAGCTTCTGTGACACCAAAGGAAGGGGTATATGGGCTGTCTGTTTCTCATTCTGATCGGGGTCAGCCCCCGGTTGGGAGTCTTCGCCCTCTGGGTGTTCACCGATTGGATCGACCGAGCATTCAATGGTGGATTCATCCTGCCGCTCCTCGGGATCATTTTCCTGCCATGGACGACCGCTCTTTTCGCCGTCGGTTATGTCATCGGCGACGCGGCAGCTCCTTGGGGCTGGCTGGGTCTGATCATCGGACTGTTCATGGATATCGCCCTGCACGCCGGGTCGGCCACCATGGGCAAGAAGAGGTACGCGACCTAGAGAAGACCTTGTAGGTCGATGTCGCGGGAGGGGTGGCGGAGTTTCGCCAGCCCTCTCGCTTCGATCTGACGGACCCGCTCCCGGGTCGAATTGATCACCTTGCCGACGTCGCTGAGCGTCCACGGCTCATCCCCGTCGAGCCCGAACCGCAGCCACAAGACCTGCTGTTCCTCGTAGTCGAGGTCTTGGAGGGCCTGGACCAGACGCTCCCGCTGCCAGGCGGTGGCTGCCCGCTCCTCGGGATTGAGAGCTGAGTGGTCTTCGACGAAGTCCTGTAGCGATGCATCTCCGTCTTCGCCCACCGGCCGATCCAGAGAGACGGTCTCCGCCGGCGCTTCCAGTGCAGCCAGCACTCGCTCTGTGTCCAAACCGGAAACTTCGGAGATCTCCTCGAGGGTGGGCATGCGGTGGAGCTTGTCATGGAGGGTTTGTCTGGTGTCCTTGACGGTCCGCACCACGTCGACCATGTGCACCGGGAGTCGGATCGTTCGTCCGTTGTTGCCAAGGCCCCTTGTTATGGCCTGACGAATCCACCAGGTCGCGTATGTGGAGAATTTGAAGCCCTTACGCCAATCGAACTTCTCGACTGCCCGGATGAGTCCGAGATTGCCCTCCTGAATGAGGTCGAGGAGGTCCAGCCCGCGACCCGAGTATCGCTTGGCGATTGAGATGACCAAACGGAGGTTCGACCGGATGAAACTCATCTTGGCCTCGTCGCCTTCGGCGATGGCTCGCATCAGCTTGGGTCTGTCGGAGGCGGTGTGCTCTCCAGACTCGAGGACGACCTTCGCCTTTTTGCCGCGCTCCATGGCGCGGGCGAGGTGCACCTCGTCTTCGGCGGTGAGAAGTGCGTGTCCGGATACTTCGTCCAGGTACAGCCCTACGGTATCCGCGGGGCTTGCGCCTCTCTCCGGTCTTGCATCTTTGGCCCTGATGGCCTTCCCCAAAACGGCCTCCTGTACGCCCCCTGTGGAAAACTACTGGTCCTGGGTGAATCTGGCAACTGGTTAGTCGTGTAGGTCAATATCGTCGGTATCCTTTGTGATTCGTGTCGCGCCGATCTCAGTTCAGGTTGCTGGTGGTGCTCACCATCGTCTGGGCAGCTTGGGCCGGTTGGTCCCTGCTTGGGCGGGCCACCCTCTATGAGCTCCGAGTGCTCGATGATCTCGGTGCTCCGGTCGCCTCTGCCGTAGCCGACGTCGACGGCAATCAGGTGGGCACATCTGGCTCCGACGGTCGGATCCAGATGGAGTGGAACCGCTCGTCTGTCGTTCTCGAAGTGAGCGCACCCGGTCATGTCGCCCAGATGCTCACTGTTGCGGAGCCTCCGGAGGGCGTGCTCGATGTTGTGATCAAGGCACGTGTTCTGCGCGGCCGGGTGGTCGATCCCGATGGTCAGGCTGTTGACAGCGCCGACGTCATGGCCAGTCCATCTTCGGGAATGACCGATGGTGAGGGACGATTCAACATCCGCGGAGCCGAACCGGGCGAGATCGCTGTCGAGAAGCAAGCATGGCTTGCAGCGTCGTTCACCTGGGATGGAGGGCCGGGCGAGGTCCTCGTCGAGTTGGCGCCGTTCATCGCCAGGGCAGTCCACATGTCAGGACCGGCCACGGGGGACCGTCTTGACGAGTTCATGACACTGGCAAAAACCACCGAACTCAATGCCCTGATGGTCGATCTGAAAGACGACCGGGGGCGGGTCTGGTACAACACTGCCAACGCGGTTGCTCTCGATGTGGGGGCACCCCAGAACGCTTACAACCTCAATGCGGTCGCCACGGCGGCCCACAACGAGGATCTCTACGTCATAGGAAGGCTGGTCGTCTTCAGCGATGAGATTGCCGCGTGGGCCAAACCCTCGATGGCGGTTTGGGATGTCGAAGCCGACGCCCCATACAACCTCAATGGCCAGTTCTTTCTCGACCCAACCGACCCTGAAGCCCGGCAATACGGTCTTGATCTTGCCGTCGAAGCCTGCTCGATGGGTGTTGACGAAGTCCAGTTCGACTACGTCAGGTTCCCCGACACCCTCACCGAGTTCATCCGATTCGATGCAGTGCTCGAAGAACAGGTACGTATGTCGACCATCCCTTCGTTCTTGGCCGAGGCCGTCGCACTTCTTCACCCGATGGGCTGTGCGGTGGGCGCCGACGTCTTTGGTTTCATCACCACCGACGTCTCGGACGGGTACATCGGTCAGCGATGGGAGGACGTCGCCCAGGTGGTCGACGTGATATCGCCGATGGTTTATCCGTCTCACTACGGACCCGGGTGGTTTGGCTATGACGTGCCGAATGACAATCCGGGACCGGTGGTGTTTCGTGCCCTGGAGGACGGCATGGAGCGACTGCCCAGAAACGTGGTTGTTCGTCCCTGGCTCCAGGACTTCGGCTACGACCCATCGCAGGTGAAGGCTCAGATCACCTCTGCGGAAAGGTTCGGCTTGGGATGGATGCTGTGGAACGAGTCGTCGGAGGTGACCACCGACGCTCTCCGCCCTGTCGAGTAATTCGCACTATGTCGGTAGGTGAAATACGATCACGCCGTCTCATCCGGAGTGCCTTTTGACCGCGTTCGACGCCGCAAACCATGCCAATTCAAAGTCCAGCGTGCCGTCCTGGCGAGCGGCGCAGATGGATTCGGCTCTCGAAGTTTTCGAGTCGCTGGAGGAGCCAACCGGTTTTGAGGAAGACTGGCGATACGTCGAATTCGACTTGCCGTTCTCCGGGCTATCTCAGATAGAGAGCCCCGGTGAACCGCTTTCCGGTGGCCCCTTTGTCGATTCGCTGCCAGAAAACTCGGGTGGTGTTCTGATGGTGGATGGCCAGGTACTCGAGGCGAGCTCATCGAGTGCGACAGTCTCGACTCTTCGAGACCTCGATTCGGATGAGCGTGAGTACTCGGTAGTTCCCGTCGACCACAATAAGCTGGCGGCGGCGCACGGAGCGTTTTCCAACGATGGCGTGTTTGTCGATGTGGCTGCGAATCACATCATGGATTCGCCGCTCGTCATCGAGGTCCAGGGAGTTACGCCGGGTTCGGCTTCCTTTCCGCATGTCTCGATAACGGTTGGCGAGAACGCCGAGGCTCAGGTCGTGGTGGTCTATCGAAGCGCCGATGACGTCGAGTTACTGATGGTCCCTGAGGTCGACCTTCAGGTTTCCGACGGTGGCCGGTTGCGTTTTCTCTCCGTCCAGAACCTCGACCACGCCGCCACCAATGTGGTCCATCAGAGAATGACTCTCGGCCGTGACGCCACCGGGCGTCTCGGTGAGGTGGGGCTGGGAGCCAAGTTGGGCAGACTCGACCTCGGTGTGAGTCTCGAAGGCCACGGCGCATCCTCTGAGATGGTCGGCCTCTACTTCGGCGAAGGCAGTCAAACCCTCGACTACCGCGTGCTTATCAACCACAGCGGTCGCAACACCTCGTCCGACGTGTTTCTCAAGGGCGCGGTTGAAGACAACGCCCAAAGTGTTTTCACCGGCTTGCTTCGCATCGAGAAAGACGCTCGTCGGACCTCGACGTTCGAGACCAATCGCAACCTGGTGTTGTCCGAGAATGGGAAGGCACACTCGGTTCCCAACCTCGAGATCCTCTGCGATGACGTCATCTGTGGCCACGCCTCCTCTGTGGGACCACTCGAAGACGAGCACCTCTACTACCTGCAGAGTCGCGGGCTCTCCAGAGGACGTGCCGAGCGTCTTCTGATCAAGGGCTTCTTTCAAGAGGTCATCGACCGCCTTCCCATAGTTGGGATGGAGACGCCCATCTCCGAAGAGGTCTTCCGTCGTTTTGTCCAGGCTCAGGAGGAGGGGCGGGTGGCATGAAGGTGGAGATCACCCCCCTCGACAAGCTGCCCCGCGACCGTGGCGTCCGCGTCAAGGTGGGGGATCACCGCATCGCCATGTTTCGAATCGGTGACGACGTCTACGCCATCGGCGATGTCTGCTCCCACGCCGAGGCGTCGCTGGCCGAGGGTGAGGTCTTCGACGGGTCAGTCGAGTGTCCCCGTCACGGCTCTGAGTTCGATCTCGAGACGGGAACCCCGTCGTCGCTCCCGGCAACGGTCCCGGTGCCGACCTACGAGGTCTCGGTTGATGACGGCACCGTATATCTCTCTCTGGAGGACCAATGAGCACCGCATTGATGGTGTCTGATCTGTCAGTCGCCGTCGATAACAAACAGATTCTCGACGGGTTCTCACTGGAGGTCCCGTTTGGAGAGGTGCACGCCATCATGGGCCCCAACGGGTCCGGCAAGTCGACTCTTTGCCATGTGCTCACCGGCAAGTCGGGCTATCAGGTGAGCGGCTCGGCGTCGCTCAATGGCGAAGACCTCTTCTCGTTGGATGTCACCGAGCGCGCCCGGCTTGGGTTGTTGCAGAGTTTTCAGTACCCGACGCAGGTGGCGGGTGTCAGGCTCCGCGAGTTCATGATCGAGGCCGCCGAGGAGATGGGCCTCGACTTGGACGAGGCCACCGCCCGGATCGAAACCGAGAGCGAGAGATTCGGGATGGGGCCGTTTCTCGATCGGTCTGTCAACCGCGATCTGTCCGGCGGGGAGAAGAAGAGATCGGAGATCTTCCAGATGGCTGTCCTCCGTCCCAAGGTCGCCCTTCTCGACGAGATCGACTCCGGGCTCGACATCGACGCCGTCAAACAGGTCGCCGAGGCCGTGGAAGCGATGCGATCACCCGACCTGGCCGTGGTCATCATCACCCACTACAGCCGGATCCTCCGTTACCTGTCGCCGGACCGTATCCACGTGCTGATCGACGGCCGCATCGTCGATAGCGGGGGCAGCGAACTCGCCGAGGAGCTGGAGAGTGGCGGGTACGAGGCCCTGCGCCGGCGACTCGGCATCGAAAAGGTTGTCGAAGACGGCCCGATTCGCAAACCCGCCGACTTCTTCACAGAGACCCCGTTCGACGTCTGAATACCGCTTTGTGAAGATTCGCGCGGCCATAACCCGCGTAGATCTTCACAAAAGGGGTTTTTAGTCCGGAGACACGGGCCGCACTACCGTCAGGGTGTAACCAGGTCTCAGGAGGACAAGAGTGGAGTACCGCATCGAGAAGGACTCGATGGGAGAGGTCAAGGTCCCGGCCGACGCCATGTACGGAGCGTCCACCCAGCGAGCCGTCGACAACTTCCCGATCTCGAATCATCGTTTTGGAAGAGGGTTCATTTGGGCATTGGGCCTTCTCAAGGGGTCCGCCGGCACTGTCGCCGGAGAAATGGAGTTCAAGGACCGAGCTATGTCCGAGGCGATCCGAAAGGCCGCCGATGAGGTGATGGATGGGGCTTTCGATGACCAGTTCGTCCTCGATATTTTCCAGACCGGCTCTGGAACCTCGACCAACACCAACGCCAACGAGGTGATCGCCACCAGGGCGACCGGGATCCTCGACGGCGCCAACGTCCACCCCAACGACGACGTCAACTTCGGCCAGTCTTCCAACGACGTCATCCCCACGGCTATCCACGTCTCCGCAGTTGCCGCGTTGAGAGAGGACCTTCTTCCTGCTCTCCACCGCCTCGGTGCCTCGCTCGAGGCGAAGTCGGACGAATTCGGCGAAGTCGTGAAGTCGGGCCGCACCCATCTCATGGATGCAACGCCGGTGACCCTGGGCCAGGAGTTTGGCGGCTATGCCGCCCAGGTTCGCAAAGGGGCCGAGCGGGTCGAGAAGGTCCTTCCCGAGTTGGAGGAGTTGGCGCTCGGCGGAACCGCCGTCGGGACAGGGATCAACGCTCCCGACGGGTTTGCGGCGGCGGTGATCGCGCTCATGGCCGACCGCACCGGCTACCCGTTCCGGGAAGCGGACGATCACTTCGAGGCGCAGGGGGCGAAGGACGCCACGGTCAGCGCATCCGGTGCACTGCGGACGGTGGCGGTGTCGTTGTTCAAGATTGCCAATGACATCCGCTTTCTCGGGTCGGGTCCGACATCGGGTATCTCGGAGATCAAGATCCCGTCACTCCAGCCAGGGTCTTCGATCATGCCGGGCAAGGTCAATCCGGTCATGTCGGAAATGATGATGCAGGTCGCAGCTCAGGTCGTCGGCAACGACATCGCCGTCGCCTGGGGTGGTGCCAATGGCAATTTCGAGCTCAATGTGATGATGCCGATGATTGCCCACAACCTGTTGGAGTCGGCCGGCCTCCTCTCCAACGCATGCGACGCATTTAGAGAACGCTGCGTCGATGGGCTCGAAGCGAATGAGGCACGGGCTCAGGAGCTGGTCGAGAAGAACGCCATCATCGTCACGGCTCTCAACCCTCACATTGGATATGACAACGGTGCGGAGATCGCCAAGGAGGCGGTGGCCACCGGTCGAACCGTTCGAGCTCTCGTGCTCGAAGCCGGGTTGATGACCGAAGAAGAACTAGACGATGCCCTCGACATCAAGAAGATGACCGAAGGTGGTCTTCGCTAGCTCGGCTCCAGCGCCTCCAACAGCGTATTCCAAGCGAGGCTGGCGCACTTGATCCGAACCGGATACTGGCGCACCCCCTGAAGTGCCTCGATGTCGCCGAGGATCGCACCAGGTCTTTCCGGGTCGAGTCCGGGGTCATCACCTTCGTCGAGTGACATCATCTGGCGGAACCGTCCGACGAGTTCGCTGATCTCGTCGCGGGTCTTGCCCTTGATCGCCTCGGTCATCATCGAGGCCGACGATTGGCTTATCGAACAGCCCTGGCCTTCGACGGCAATCTCCGAAACCTTGTCGTCCTCGAAGGAGACTTCGATTGTTATCTCATCACCGCAAAGTGGGTTGACACCTTGAGCCGATGCCTGAGGGTGTTCGAGATGGCCCTTGTTGCGGGGGTTGCGGTAGTGGTCGAGAATGACTTCTCGATAGAGCTCCTCGAGTGCCATCAGATCACTCCGAAGAGTTCGCCTGCCCGGCGGAGCCCTTTGATGAGGGCGTCGATGTCGGCTTCTTCGTTGTAAACGTAAAAGCTGGCCCTGGCGGTGGCTGTCACACCCAGACACCGCATCAGAGGCTTGGCACAGTGATGGCCGGCCCGCACTGCCACGTTCTGTTCGTCGAGGATTGTGGCCAGGTCATGGGCATGCACGCCCTCCATCGTCATCGACACCACGCCTCCTCGGTCCTTGAGGTCGGTCGGTCCCTGGATGGCAATGCCGGGGACGTCGCCAAGCCGCTCCAGGGCGATGGCAGTCAACTCCTGGTCGTGCTCGAAGATCTTGTCCATGCCAATCGAGTCGAGATAGTCGATCGCGGCGTGAAGCCCCACGGCCTCGATGATGGGTGGAGTTCCCGCCTCGAAACGATGGGGTATGTCGGCCCAGGTCGCATCGTGGAGTGTGACGTCGGCGATCATCTCGCCTCCACCTTCGAAAGGCTCGGTCTCTTCGAGAGCATCCATTCGACCCCAGAGAACACCGATGCCCGTTGGTCCCAGCATCTTGTGCGACGAGAAGGCGACGAAGTCCGCGCCCAGTTGACCGACATCGACAGACGAGTGCGGCACCAGTTGGGCCGCATCGACAACCACTCTTGCCCCATGGCGGTGGGCGAGCTCGGAAATGCGACGGACGTCGGGAATCGTGCCGAGCACATTCGACATTCCGGTCACGGCCACGATCTTCACGTCGGGTCCCAGCTTCGACTCGAGGATGGCCATGTCGAGCCGCCCGTCATCCGTGATGGGGACATGGTCGAGGGTGGCGCCCGTCCGCTTGGCCACCATCTGCCACGGCACCAGGTTGGCGTGGTGCTCCATTTGAGTAGTCAGGATTCGATCTCCCTCGGCGAGATTCTCCAGCCCCCAGCCGAAGGCAACAGTGTTCAACGAGGTTGTCGCCCCACGGGTGAAGATGACCTCGCGATCGTCGGTCGCTCCGATGAAATCGGCGACCCTCCGCCGGGCGGCTTCGTAGGCATCGGTCGACGCGACCGAGAGTTTGTAGGCACCCCGGTGGACGTTGGCGTAGGAGGTGCGAGCGAAGCGATCCATCGCTTCGAGAACGGGGATCGGCTTCTGGCTGGATGCTCCCGAGTCGAGGAAGTGCACCCCGCTGTCGAGAATCGGGAAGTCGGCCTTTAGGTGGGAGAGGTCGGTCACGACTGCCCTATGTCAGCACCGGTGCGGAACGAATCGTATCCCTCTTCCTCGAGCTTGACCGCAAGCTCTGGACCGCCGCTCTCGAGGACCCTGCCGTCCATGAAGATATGGACATGATGTGGTGTGATGTAGTCGAGCAGCCGCTGGTAGTGGGTGATGATCAGGAAGCCTCGGTCGGGGCCGGTGAGCCTGTTGACGCCATCCGCGACGATGCGGAGGGCATCGATGTCCAGACCGGAGTCGGTCTCATCCATGATCGTCAGCTCAGGCTGGAGCACTGCCATTTGCAGCACCTCGTTGCGCTTGCGCTCCCCGCCGGAAAAGCCTTCGTTGAGGTAGCGGTCGGCGAAGGACGACTCCATGCCCAGCTCTTTCATCGCGTCCATCACCTTGAGCCGCAGCTCGAGGACGGTGAGGTTGACGCCGGTTCGATTGGATAGCGCCTGGCGAAGGAACTGAATCACGGAGACACCGGGGATGGCCTCGGGATGTTGAAAGGCAAGGAACATGCCGGCAGCGCCACGGTCGGTGGGAGGAGCCTTGGTGATGTCTTCACCCTTGTAGAGAATGCGGCCCTCGGTCACCCGGTAGATCGGGTTGCCCATGAGGACTGAGGCAAGCGTGGACTTGCCCGAACCGTTGGGACCCATGAGGGCGTGGATTTCACCCTGGTTGACGATGAGGTCGACACCTTTGAGGATTTCGATATCACCGGCCGAGGCGTGCAGGGGCGAGGCGTGCAGGTTTTCGATCTGGAGCATGGGTGTGGTCTGGGTCACGAGACAATGGTATTTCCACTATCGCAATAGGAGAAATGCCAGGGGCTCAAGAACGCGAGATGTGGGTCCATGTTGGGCCGGCGAGGCGCTCGAGGTCGGCGATGGAGATAGGGAAGACCGTGGTCGGGGTGCCGCCCGCTGCCCACACCGGGTCGTTGCGCTTCAGCGACTCGTCGGCGAAAACACGAAGAGGCTTGGTGTACCCAAAGGGCGGTGTGCCCCCGGCGGCGTAGCCGGTCGCTTCGCGCACCTCGTCGAGCGACGCCATACGGGAACTGGCGGCGCCGGCCGTGTTGGCCAGCTTGTCGGGGTCGAGACGGAGGTCGCCCGGGACCAGGGCAACAACGGCCTCCTCCTCACTGCCGGTTGTCACCACGAAGACCAAGGACTTGACGATCGCCGACACGGGGCACCCGATCGCTGCTGCCGCGTCGGCAGCCGTCTTGGTGCCGTCAGGGAAGAACCGGATCTCTGTATCGAGCCCGGGGACAGCTTCGAGCAGCCTGTGGCATGCTTGCGGTAGGTCAGCCGCCACGGACGATGTCAACTGTCTCTTTCATGGTGTCGAGGTCGTCGAGGTCGAGCCATTGGACGTAGATGCGCTCTACTCCGGCATCCTCCAATGCGGCTACCGTTTCGGCAACACGGTCCGGTGTTCCGACGGGAAACCCGTTGTTCACGTATCGATCCTCGAGTTCCTTTGGCTGAAGATCCCGTTTGGCCGCCCACTTGGCGAGCCGTTCCTGATACTCCGCTTCGGTGCGTCCCACTATGGCGCCCCCCATAGCCGTTGCCTCCACATTGCGACCGCCGGCAGCAGCTTGCATCATTTCGATTTTGGCTCTTGCCTCGTCGGGCGGGCAGATGAAGAAGTTGTACTCGTCGGCCCACTTACCGGCGAGTGAGGGTGTGCGCTTGGGCCCGCTGCCCCCGATGACCCGTCGCATGCCGGTCGGCTTGGGCAACATGTCTGCGTCGAGGGTGTAATAGGCGCCTTCGTAGCTGCCATGACCTTCGCCAAAAGCGGCGTCGAGGTAGTTGAGGGCATCCTCGAATCTCGTCCAGCGCTCCCTCCACCCTGGGAAGGGAAACCCCAGGTTCACGTGCTCCAACTCCATCCAGCCGGTTCCGACGCCGAGATCGAACCGGCCGCCGGACATCTGGTCGATGGTGACCGCGTTCTTGGCAATGACCGCGGGGTGGCGAAAGGTGATGGGGGAGACGAGAACACAGAGCCGGATGTCGATCGTGTCACGGGCGAGACCGGCGAGGACGGCGAAGGCGTCGGTAGCGTCAGGTGTGGGGTCACCCCCGGAGAGGAAGTGGTCGCAGCGGGCAAACGAGACCAGACCCTCGGCTTCCGCCCAGCGAGCCGCTGCGAGTTGCTGGTCGTAGGTGCCGCCGAGATGGGGCTCTGTCATGATCGAGAACTTCAATAAAACGTCTCCTGAAGATGTTTTGTGAAGATCTGCGCGGGTATAGGCCGCGCGAATCTTCACAAAACGGGTATTTCCCCCGACCCTAGCCCTGGTAGGCGTCGAGGTTGATGTCGAAGTCGGCCATGTCCTCGGCGAAGATCTGGGGGAAGTAGCGCTGACAACCGGCCTCACCCAGCGCGGCCACCATCTCGGCTGCTTTCGAGCCTGGCCCGTGGGGATATCCCCGCTCCTCGTAGGTCTTCTCGATCTTCTTGGTGGACTGGCCGGTCTTTTCGGCCATGGCTTGAAGAAGCCGGCGATAGTCCGAGTCCTTCCTGGCGGCGAGGGCCGGACCGGCGGATGTCCAGAAGATCGAATCCGGGTCGCGACCTGCCTCTTTCGCCTCGGCCCGGGTTGCCTCCCAAACCTCGCGGTACACCTCAGGCTTGCGGGCGTAGACGTTGTACTCGTCGCAGTAGAGGGCGACGATGCGACGGCCCTTGGGGCGCCCGGCGCCTCCGATCATCAGTCGCAGGTTGGTGGGATGGGGGTGGGGGTCGAAGTCCGCCAACTGGTAGTGGCTTCCGGAGAATCCCTTGTCTCCCGGCGTTATCGCGGCGCGCATATATGCCATCGCCTCTTCCAGCATCTCCATGCGCACCCCGAGCTCGGGGTAGGGGAGACCAAACACCTCGAACTCCTCATCCATCCATCCTGTGCCGAGACCCAGTGTGAAGCGACCCCCGGAGATCTCGTCGATGGTCACCGCCATCTTGTAGAGGACCCCAGGATGCCGGAACGTCACCGGAGACACCAGTGAAACCAGCTCGAGGCTGGTCTCACGGGCCAAGCCTGCGAAGTGAATCAGATGGTCCCAAGCCGGTTCGTCGAGGTTGTCGCCCCTTTGCAGGTAGTGGTCGGGCAGAGCTATCGAGACGAGACCACGCTCCTCGGCCCATCTCGCCACACCGACTACGTGGTCCCAATCGCCCCGGACCTGAACTCCGAACTCCATCAGAGGGGAATCAGAGCACCGTTGAGAAGAGCCCGGCTGTGTCCGGCCACATCGAAGCTCGGATCGAGGACCCTGTGAAGCGCTATCCCATTGAGCGCCGAAACCAGCGTCTCTGCCCGCCGCGACCTTGCATCCGCTTCGACTCTCGGGTGCTCTCTTTCGATGGCCCCGGCGAAGCGAGCCACCCGCCTTTCGTGGTGGCGAAGGAACCGTTCCCTCAGTTCGGGGTTGTTGCGTGTCCCGGAGACGGCGATGGCGATATAGACACCGGCAAGGTCGGATTGCTCCGTTATGAAGACTATGTATGCCTCAACCAGGGCCGCGAGCGTGTCTTTGCCAAGATGCTCGGGATCGGGGTCGACTGCCTCGATCGCTTCCCTGACAACCGTGACGATGGCTTGTTCCTTGGAGTCGAAGAGGTTGTAGAAGCTGCCCGGAAGCACCTCCGCCTGATCGCAGATTGCCTTGATGGTGGTTCCCTCGAGTCCAGCTTCTGCGATGAGACGACGGGTCGCTTCGAGAATCCTGTCACGGGTTTCCAGACCCGCCTTGTAACGCATGGACTCACGGTAGCGGTCGGGGGGACTTTTTGATTTGGTTGAGCGTTGATTCAAATTAGAGTTATCACTCAAATATCAAAAAGGACCGAGAAGTGAGCCACTACAAGTCGAATCTTCGTGACATCGAGTTCAACCTCTACGAGGTGCTCAAGATCCAGGACCACCTCGGCTCCGGCGAGTGGGCCGGTCTCGACCGGGAGACGGTCGATGACATCCTCACCGAGATCGAGCGTATCGCCACCGAGGATTTTGCCGCTTCGTACGCCGACCAGGACCGGATTCCCCTCGAGCTCGTCGACGGTGTGGTAACGATTCCCGACTCCGTGAAGAAGAGCATGAAAGCCTTCAAAGACGGGGGTTGGAACCGGCTGGGACTGACCGAGGAAATGGGTGGAATCCCGGCCCCGCCAACGGTCATGTGGGCGGTGTCGGAGATGCTGTTCGCTGCCAACACGACTGTGCAGTTCTACGCCGGCGGAGCGCTGTTCGCACGGGTCCTCTTCGAGGAGGGAACCGAGGAGCAGAAGGAGTTTGCCAAGGTCTGGATCGAGCGCGACTGGGGCGGGACGATGATGCTCACCGAGCCCGATGCCGGCTCCGACGTGGGCGCCGGCATCACCAAGGCCATCGATCAGGGTGACGGAACATGGCACATTACCGGGGTCAAGCGCTTCATCACCGGTGGTGACCAGGACGTCGACGAGAATATCATCCACTTCGTCCTCGCCCGCCCCGAAGGGGCCGGGCCCGGGACCAAAGGTCTCTCGTTGTTCATCGTTCCCAAGTATCTGGTTGCCGACGACGGGTCACTGGGACCACGCAACGGGGTTTACGCCACCAACCTCGAGAAGAAGATGGGTCTCAAGGGCTCGACGACCTGTGAGATGACGTTCGGCATCGATCAGCCCGCCGTCGGGTACCTAGTCGGAAACAAGCACGACGGGATCAGGCAGATGTTCCGGGTGGTCGAATCGGCCCGGATGATGATCGGCGCCAAGGCCATGGGAACCCTGAGCACCGGCTATCTCAATGCGCTCGAGTACGCCCAGGAGCGTGTGCAAGGTGCCGACCTCACCGAGGCCGCCGACAAGACCGCGCCGAGGGTTCCGATCATTCGTCACCCCAATGTTCGCCGGATGCTGATGAAGCAGAAGGCCTACGCAGAGGGCCTTCGTGCTCTGGTTCTCTACACGGCCTGGGTACAGGACCAGATCCAGCTTCATCCCGACGACGATCATTGGATACGCCGCAATGACCTGCTCCTTCCCATGGTCAAGGGCTACTCGTCTGAGAAGGCATATGAGCTGTTGGCCATCTCGATGCAGGTGTTCGGTGGCCCCGGGTACACCCAGGATTACCCAATTGAGCAGTACATCAGGGACGCCAAGATCGACACGATTTACGAGGGAACGACAGGCATTCAGGCGCTTGACCTGTTCTTCCGCAAGATCGCCCGTGATCAGGGTTCGGCACTTGCGTCGCTGTCGGCTGAGATCGTCGAGTTCATCAAGGGGGGCGCGGAGGACGACCCACTGGCAGCCGAGAGAGAGAAGCTCGGGACCATCCTCGATGATGCCCAGGCCCAGCTCGGGTCGATGGTCGAGCATCTGATGGCCTCCGTAGCCGGGGACAAAGAGGAGATCTACAAGGTGGGTCTTCAGACCGACGCACTTCTCGAGTCGCTGTCCGAGATTGTCATCGCCTGGCAGATGCTGAGACACGCCGAGATCGCCATCGAGAAAGTGGACGAAGATCCGTTCTACCTGGGCAAGGTGGAGTCGGCCCGCTGGCTGCTCAACGATGTCGCACCCAAGGTTGGCGCCCGTCGCGATGCCGCTGCCGCCGAGGATGGCTCCCTGATGGATCTTCCGGTCGAGGCGTTCTGAGACTTACCTCCTCCTGAAGGGTTTTGCTCAGACCAGGAACATCTCTGATACTCAACGCTTGTGTCGACCGAGGCCGTCGTATCTTTCGTTGCTCTTCTTGTTGGGGTGTTCCTGCTGATCATCGCGGTCATCGTCTGGCAAGAGGCGAAACGACGTCCGTCATACGAGCCACTCGAATATGTCGTCGAGGATGCAGTGAGACACGCTTACGCCAGACTCGCCGAGGATTCCACTCTGACCAGGCCCGATGTCCGCCGAATTCTGGAGTGGGAGGTCTTCTACCTTCAAGGCCTCGCCCAGGATCATCGGAGCACACCGGTGGAGACGGTTGCCGGAGGCCACGACACTTCCGTCGAATGGATTGTCGGTCAGATTCAGGCAAAGCACGGTGTGTCCTACTCTCCTGGAGACGTTGAGGAAGTGCTCCGTCTCGAGGCCGACTATTTGATGGCGATCGGAGCGGTTGGAGAGCGAGTCGAATTGGGAGAAGAGGAATGAAGGTTCGTTGCGGATCGTGTCGGACAGAGTTCGATGTCCCGGGGGCAGGCCGGTTTCCCTGTCCGGTGTGCAGCTCGGTGAATGTTGTTCGGGAGGCGCCGTCGTCGCGGGAGGCGCCTGCCGCCCCGACCGAGGTCGGTGGCTACCAGACAGCACCTGGTGTCGGGCCGTCCGGGGTGGGAGCGCCGCCATCTCCGCCACCTCCGCCTCCCCAGCCGGACCCGCCTATGCCGAAGATCGAGTGCCCCGAATGCGGTTTCAAGTTCATCGTGGGGATGGTCCCCGTGGTCACCTGTCCGATGTGCTCGACCGAGGTGGATACCGGCATCGAGGAAGACTCCGACGAGTGAGCCGGCTTCGCCGGTTCGAGGATTACCGGTTCGTTGGGACGAGAGACACGATGCTGGTCTACGACTGTGACGACTCGGACCAGTTCAGCGAACTCGAGGAGAGAGTCGAAGAGGAGGCTCTTCTCGAACTCAACCTTCTCCAGGCATTCGCGCCAGACAGTCTCGACGAGGCAGCCAACAGAGGTTTCGACCCGATCTAGTGGTCCGTCGCCCAACCCCAACCTTTGCACACGCATCAGGCTTCTAGACCCTGACCGACGAAGTCCCCGATCTTCTTCCCGCGTCCGTGGAAGAAGTGATCCCCGGGCGTCACCACCAAATCGATGCCCATTGTCTCGGCATAGGCCCGCACTGCCTCACCGTCGATGACCTGGTCCCGGTCTCCGAGGATGATCCGCTTGGAGCCGTCAGGTAGTACGGATGGCAACATCTCCGCGGCCGGGGCGATGCCCACGTACGGAATCTTGGAGCCGGCCGTTGCGAGCCATCGCAGTGCCGTTCCGGCTCCGAAAGACCAGCCGGCCAACCCCAGCGGAAGCTCTCCGGACCCGGCGTGGTCGATGGCGGCCGCAACATCGTCTTGCTCAGCATCGCCGTAGTCGTGGGAGCCGCTGCTCTCACCGGTGCCCCTGAAATTGAAACGAAGCACCGAATGCCCTCTCTCGACCAGACGTTGGGTCACCCCGATCATCAACGGCGCATTCATAGACCCGCCTTGGAGAGGATGAGGGTGACAGAACACGGTGAGACGCTCCGGAGCGTCGGAGGAATCGATCCGAGCCTCGAGCGTTACACCGTCTGAGGTGGTGATCGTCAGTCGCTCGGTCATGTGAGCAGACGGAGCAGCCAGATAGCGGCGGCGGTGATGATGACCAATGCCAGCACGGCCGATGTGATGAGTAACCAGCGTGTTTGCATGGGTCTGGGAGGGTAACTGAGGCCGTTACTAGGCTCACAGTCTGGAATAGGAAAGGTCAAGAATTTGGACGACATCGTCATCGTGGGTGGCGGTCCCGGCGGCTACGCCGCGGCGCTTTATGCCCACAACTTCGGGTTGTCGGTGACACTCGTCGACAAGGAGCGCCCCGGGGGCACCTGTCTCATCAGGGGATGCATCCCCGCCAAGCAGTGGCTCCACATCGCCGAGGTGTACAGCACGGTCAGTCACGCAGCCGAGTTCGGGGTGGTCACCTCCCAGCCACAGATCGACTGGTCGGCTGCTCTCGCCCGAAAGAATCAGACAGTAGAAGGCCTGGTCAGAGGTCTGGCCGGTCTTCTGAAGAAGCGGGGCGTCGACGTGATCAAGGGATTTGGGAAGCTGGCAGGCGCGGGCAAGGTCGAGGTCCATTCGGGTGAGGGCTCGATGACGCTCGACGGACGCTCGGTCATCCTGGCCACAGGCAGCCACGCTCAGACGATCCCCGGATACGAGATCGACGGCACCCGGATCGTCACCTCAGACCATGCCCTCGACTGGCCGAGTCAGCCCCGACGCGTCGGGATCGTGGGTGGCGGGGTAATCGGGTGCGAGTTCGCCTCGTTTCTCACCGACGTCGGAAGCGAGGTTCATGTCTTCGAGATGTTGGACCAGATCATCCCGGGCTCTGATCCGGAGACCGCCAAATCCCTGCAACGTCAATTACAGCGTCGCGGGGCCAAGTTCCACATAGGTGTCGGCGTGGGACCGGCCGAGGTCGGTCCATCGGGGGTGAGCGTCCCGGTCGGCGACGAGAAGGTCAGCGTCGATGTTGTTCTGGTCTCCGTGGGACGGGGGCCAAACACCGAAGGTGTAGGGCTGGAGACCACCACGGCTGAAATGGATCGGGGGTTCGTCAACGTTGACCCGAACACCATGCAAACGGCGGAACCCGGTCTCTACGCGGTGGGCGACATCGTCGCCGGCACGCCACAGTTGGCCCATGTCGGCTTTGCCGAAGGCATTGCTGCAGTCACTCACATCGCCACGGGTGAAACGCAGCCTGTCAACTACGACGCCATCCCCCGTGTCACTTATACCCACCCGGAGGTGGCCGAAGTCGGGATCACCCAAGAACAGGCCACCGAGCGAGGACTGGAGGTCGAAACCACCAAGCACGCTTTCAACGGTGTCGGCCGGGCGATCATCCAGGGTCAGAACCAGGGCCACGTCAAGGTCATCGCTGTCAAAGATGGACCCATCGTCGGAGCAAGCGTCATCGGTCCCCAGGCCGGTGAGATGATCCATGAGCTGATGTACTCCGTAGGGTGGGAGGCTCTTCCATCGGAAGCGGCCGCTTTCATCCACGCCCATCCCACCCTTTCCGAGGCGATAGGTGAGACACTGATGTCAGCGGCAGGCAGAAGCCTGCACTGAGAGGAGCAAGACTTGGCAACGACGGTATCCATGCCCCAACTGGGCGAGACGGTCACCGAGGGGACGATCCTCCGGTGGGCGAAGAAGATCGGCGACTCGATTGCAGAAGATGAGGTTCTTGTTGAGATTTCGACCGACAAGGTCGACACGGAAGTCCCTTCTCCGATAGCGGGCACCATCATCGAGATACTCGTCGCCGAAGGGGACACCGTTGAGGTTGGCGTCGATCTGGTCGTGATTGGAGAAGCCGGGGAGCAGCCGTCGTCCACCCCGGCGCCAGATGAGGCTGCCGAACCTGCACCTGAGCCCGAATCTGCACCTCGAGAAGAGCTTCATCCGGCCTCGGAGACACCAGCCGGGCCCGACACCGGCTTCGAGGCTTCGCTGGCAAGTGACGCCGACGAGGTACAGCCGACCGATGCCGAGGTCGAGGCCTTCTTCGCCGAGCCTTCCCCAGAGGAAACGTCGCCACAGCTGCTCTCACCGGTGGTGCGCAGGTTGGTTCGAGAGAACGACATCGACCTCGCCCGAATACAGGGCACCGGGCAGGGCGGACGGATAACCCGAACCGACGTTGAGGCCTACATGGCCGATGCACCGGCAGTCGCAGCATCCGCTCCCGCGCCCGTCGTTTCCTCCCCTGCGTTGGCTGGCGAGGTGGCTGAGCCGAAGGCTGAGACAGAGGAGGCTCCCACAGCTGTGCCAGTCCCCTCAGCGGGTGTTGACAGCGAGGAGATAGAACTCGATCGCATACGGGTTCGCATCGCCGAGAACATGATCAAGTCGAAGCAGACCGCAGCCCATGTCTGGACATCGGTCGAGGTCGACTTTGAGAGAATGGAACGCGTGCGTCAGGCCCACAAGACCCGCTTCAAGAGCGAAGAGGGCTTCTCGCTGACGTATCTGCCGTTCATTTCGAGAGCCACCATCGACGCCCTGAAGGCCTTTCCTGTGGTCAATAGCTCGTTCTATCTCGAGGAGAAGAAGGCTGTCTTCCACAAGAAGGTCGATCTGGGCATTGCCATCGACCTCAACCAGGGCGGACTGGTTGTCGCCCGGGTTCGCAACGCCGACGGATTGCGTTTGGTGGGCATTGCCCGTGAGATACGAGACCTCGCCGAACGTGCCCGTGACGGAAAACTGGAGCTGGACGATCTGACCGGTTCGACATTCACGATCACCAACCCCGGTCCGTTCGGTTCGTTCATGTCGGCTCCGATAATCAACATCCCCAATGTGGCGATCCTCTCCACCGACACGGTCGTCAAGCGGCCGACGGTGATCACGACACCCGACGGGCAGGACACCATCGCCATCCGTCACATTGGTTATCTCGGTCTGACCTGGGATCACCGTGCCCTGGACGGATCGACCGCTGTGCTGTTTCTCCGTAGGATCAAGGAGAACCTCGAAACCTGGGACTGGTCCCAGGAACTGGCGTGACGTTGTTGCGATCACGCTGGCTGGGCCGTCTCCAATACACCGAGGCGTGGGACCTGCAGCGAGCCATCCACGAAGGAAAGGCAACGGGCCGCACTGCTGACGACTATCTGCTCCTGATGGAGCATCCTCCGGTCTTCACCATCGGTCGTAACGGAGACTCATCGAACTTGTTGGTTGATCGGTCCGCCGTGGCGGAAGCCGGCGCCGAGGTGCATCACGTCGACCGTGGCGGGGACATCACGTTCCACGGACCCGGTCAGTTGGTCGGTTATCCGATTCTGAAACTCGACGACCCCTGCCAAATCGTCCCCTACGTCCGTCGGATCGAGAGGGCTCTGATCCAAACACTCTCCGAGTTTGGTGTCGAGGCCTGGGCGGAGGATGGGTACACGGGTGTTTGGACCGAGAGAGGCAAGGTGGCGGCGATCGGGGTCCGTGTCTCGCGCAGGGTCACGATGCACGGGTTTGCCCTGAATCTGACTCCGGACATGAGCTTTTTCGAAATGATGAATCCGTGTGGGATCGCCGATCGGCCGGTGACCAGCGTTTCGGATCTGGTCGGGCGCAAAGTCACCCTGGAGGAGGCTGTCGAGGCTCTCATTCCGCATTTCGAAGATGTGTTCGGGTACACCGAGACGGAGACGCAATTGGCCGCCTTTGTGCGGGGCCAGGGCAAGATCTCGTCGTTTGAGGTCGATCGTCTTCTCGAGGCAGGCACTTTCTCCCCGGAGAAGCGAGCTGAGAAGCCGGTTGTGGTCAATGGGCGTCTCCCCGGCGAGCCGGTGCGCCCCGACTGGATGAAGGTGACCGCACGTCTAGATGGTGACTACCTGAAGCTGAAGAAGCTGATGCGTGGCCTCGATCTCAACACAGTGTGCGAGGAGGCCAACTGCCCCAATATCTACGAATGCTGGGGTATGGGCACCGCGACCCTGATGATCCTCGGCGACAAGTGCACCAGGGCATGCTCCTTCTGCAACGTGACCACAGGCAAGCCGACCGAGTACGACATATTCGAGCCGTTCCGCGCGGCCGAGGCAATCGAGAAGATGAACTTGAAGCATGCGGTGATCACGTCGGTTAACCGCGACGATCTCGACGATGGGGGAGCGGACATCTTCGCCAGAACCATCACCGAGTCCCGGCGTCGGTCGCCGGGCACCGAGATCGAGGTGTTGATCCCCGACTTCAAGGGCGATCGGGAAGCGCTCCGAACGGTGATGGACGCCCGGCCGGAGGTGCTCAACCACAACACCGAGACTGTGCTGCGTCTGCAAAGGGACATCCGCACCTCGGCCAGCTACGGAAGGTCCCTGGCACTGTTGTGGAGGGCGAAGCAGATGAATCCGGATAGTCTCATCAAGTCGGGTCTGATCGTGGGAATGGGAGAGACACGGGAAGAAGTGCTGGCAACTCTGGCCGACATGAGGGCGGTGGGCATCGACATCATCACCATCGGCCAGTATCTGCGCCCCACAGCGCGACATCGCCCGATCCATCGTTATGTGCACCCGGACGAGTTCACCGGGTACAAGGCCTTTGGTGAGAACATGGGTATTCCCCATGTGGAGTCGGGCCCGCTGGTGCGGTCCAGCTATCACGCCAGGGAGAGTCGGGAGGCGGTCCCGGTGAGCATCGGGGTCAGATAAAGGGGTTGAAAGGGGAATTCGATTTCGGCAAGCTTGTCGGTGATGTCGATTTCGGATGCCGCCCGCCACGACCTGTACAATGGTCTGACCGAACTTCTCGGTCTTGACCGGGCAGACACTCTCATGGCATACCTACCCGAATTCGATCCAAAAGATGTGGCCACCAAGGCTGATTTCCTCGAGTTGAGGACGGCCACCAAGGCTGATTTCCTCGAGTTGAGGACGGCCACCAAGGCTGATTTCGCGGGGCTGCGGGCTGACTTCGGCAGTCTGGAGTCGAGATTGGATTCCCGTATGGATCGTGTTGAGGCCCGACTCGACGGGCTTGGCAGTCGTCTTGATCGTCTCTTTCTCACACTCGTGGCCGGATTCTTTGTGATCGTGGCCGCGATGGCGGGTTTTGTGTTCACAACCCTCTGATGTAGACCCCACACCCAATGTGGTCTTACCCCGTTTGTCGGACGTGGTTTGCCACAAGAACTAAGAACAAGCCTCGGTGAGGGGCTGGGAATTCCGCATGTGGAGTCGGGCCCGCTGGTGCGGTCCAGCTATCACGCCAGGGAGAGCCGGGAGGCGGTCCCGGTCTCGATCGGGGCCAGATAAGGGGGTTGTCGGGGCTGGCCGACTTTGGCAAACTTGTCAGTGATGCCGATTTCTAAAGCCGCTCGTCACGACCTCTATAATGGTCTGACCGAACTTCTCGGTCTTGACCGGGCAGACACTCTCATGGCATACCTACCCGAATTCGATCCCAGCCAAGTGGCAACCAAGTCGGACATCACCGAGTTGAGGGCGGCTACCAAGTCGGACATCCTCGAGTTGAGGGCGGCTACCAAGGCTGAGTTTCTCGAGTTGAGGGCGGCCACCAAGTCGGACATCACCGAGTTGAGGACGGCCACCAAGGCTGATTTCCTCGAGTTGAGGTCGGCCACCAAGTCGGACATCACCGAGTTGAGGGCAGCTACCAAGACAGACATGGCGCGCATTGAGGGGAACCTCGGCGATCTCAAGGGCGGTCAGGCCGTGCTCCACTCGCGCATCGATCGTCTCTTCGTAACACTGGTCGCTGGGCTTTTCGTGATTGTGGCCGCGATGGCCGGTTTTGTCTTCACGGCCCTCTGAAGAGGCTTCTGAGGATGCTTCGGCTACCCGGATGATCCGATATAGGTGTGATTCCAGGTCTCGGTGACGATCCCGTCCGGTCCTGAGATAGTTCGTTTGATCGTGACAGAGCCACCGCTGTTGAAGGTGGCCGACCCGGTCACCTGAGCGGTCACCTTGCGGGCGGTGCTGTCTCCACCACTCGTGACGCTGATCGTCGTCTTGGCGTTCCGGTGCGAGCCGACGACGATGCGGCCTCCGTTGTTCCCCCAAAACTCGACAGTGATCGACGTCGACGTATACGACGTGCGAATGATGACCGGCGTCCAGGTGTCGTTGACAAAAACCACATTCGGGCTCGGATTTCCGAGGGTCGCCTCGATTCCCAGGGGATAACGGCTGATGTAGCGGCTATGTGGCTTGTGGCTGATGTCGTCGTAGGCACCCCAGAAGACGGTGTTGTAGATCGTCGTCCCGAACTGACTCGTCCCACCGCCGATGTTGAGCGGATGATCACAGCAATAGCTCTCCCCGTTGAGGAGAATCGGCGCCGCCACATACCCCTTGGATTCGGTCCGGGGGCCGAGCACCTCGTTGAGATCGAACTCCTCCCACGGAAGGACGATCCACTCATCGATCTCTCGCGCCATGATCTGGATGTTGGTGACCCGAGGCTGACAGCAGCTGTGGTAGGTGGTGAACCGCGACACCAGATGGGTCGGCGGCCTGGGTGGTGGCTCGATCGTTTGCAGCGGAATCGCCCGTGTGAGGAATACCGCCATCTGGCCTCTGGTGACCTTGTCTCGTGGGCAGAAGCGGTCGTTCGCCGGTGGGTTACACCCGACGGTCACACCGGCTTCGGCGATGCGATCGATGTCGCCCTCGTGGATGGATCCATCGTCATCGGAGAATCGATCCAATACGGTCGACTCGGGTATGGCGAAAGCCCTGACCAGAAATGTGGCGAATTCCTCGCGGCTCACCGTTCGCTCCGGGCAGAAGCGATCGTTGATCGGCGGGTTGCATCCCCGGGTGATCCCGACGGCCGCTATTCGGTTGATTGCCCCCTCGAAGATGCTGCCGGTGTCGTCGATGAAGTAATCCTCATCGACTATTGGAAGGCCAAGGGACCGAGATAAGACGGCGGCCATCTCCTCGCGTGTGACTTGGCGATCCGGGCAGAACTGAGCTCGATCAGAGCATCCAACCTCGATTCCTGCGGCGACAATCGCCTCGACTGAGCCCTCGTAGTAGGCACCGTCGTCATCGATGAAACTGCCTCCCGGGTCGTTGACATCCGCTTCGACCGGCCCGGTCAGGGTCGCCAGGATGATCGAAGCGAGGATGAGTGTGAAGAGCGTGCGCAAGAACCGGGAGTCTGGCACAAGGCGCCGGTCGTGCAGCTCTTCGGCTCTCGACTTTCTATCTTGTGGTCATGGAGTTCGATTACGCCGGCCGATTGCGTCGCATCGAGAAGCTCATGGAGCAGCGTTCAGTTGACGCTTTGCTTCTCTCGGTAGGTCCAGATCTGCCTTATTTCACCGGCTATGAGGTCATGGCGAGCGAGCGTCTCACCATGTTGGTCGTGCGTCCCGGGGAAGAACCGATGTTGCTGGTGCCGAGGCTAGAAGCGCCACGGGTTGGGCCCGGGCCCTTTGAGCTACGCGCCTGGGACGAAACCGATGATCCCATCGTCCTGGTGTCTCGAGCTCTTACCGGAGCACATCGCATTGCTGTGGGGGACCAAACCTGGGCCGCCTTTGTTGTCGAGATTCAGCAGGCAGTCGACGCGGATGCGTGGACGACGGCCTCTCACCTGACGAAGCATCTCCGCATGCGGAAGGAGCCAAACGAGATCGAAGCCCTGCGACAGGTCGCCGAACAGGCAGACCGAGTGGCGACGAGAATCCCGAACGAGGTCCAATTCAAGGGGTCGACGGAGCATGCCGTCTCAATGCGGGTGAAGAACATGCTCATCGAGGAAGGTCATGACCAGGCATTGTTTGCGATTGTGGCGTCCGGGCCCAATGGGGCCTCACCACATCATGAGGCTGGAGACCGTGTGATCGGGGACGGCGACATGATCGTCCTCGACTTCGGCGGATCTCTTGGCGGATACCGGTCCGACACCACTCGTACCTTTGTCGTTGACGAACCCACGGACAGACAACGGGAGGTGCACTCGGCCGTTCTCGAGGCCAACGCGGCCGGAAGAGCAAATGTTGCGCCAGGAGTTCGGTGTGAGGAGATCGACCGTGCGGCGCGCAGTGTCATCGAGGACGCGGGATTCGGGAGGTACTTCGTCCACCGCACGGGCCACGGGATCGGGTTGGAGGTCCATGAGCACCCTTACATCATCGAAGGTAACTCTCTGCCGTTGGAGTCGGGCATGGTGTTCTCGATCGAGCCGGGCATCTATCTGCCTGGGGAGTTCGGGGTCCGTATAGAGGACATCGTGACGGTTGCCGGCCATGGAGTAGACGCGCTCAACGACTCGGCAAGAGGACTCCAGCCCGTTCGGTGAGGGACGCTATCCAGTTGCCCGAATCGTCACGGTCGTTGTCTGAATCTGGACTCCGCCCCATAGCCAGGTCCCCACGAGAGAATGAGTTCCGGCCGCGAACGAGACGGTGTGCTGCCAGCGTCGAAAGGCGATGTCCCCTTCCTCCGACAGCGGAAGACCAACGATCTGCAATCTCGTTCCGTCGACAATGAGCGAGAAGCTGGTGTTGCTGGCTGTGAACTGAACCATCTCCTCACCGCTCGCCGGCAGTATCTGAAAGAGCCCTTCTTCGACCATGTACGGTCTGTCGGCGTCGACATCGACAGTCAGGGTGCAGGTCTCACCTGCTCCGGGACAGACCAGCGCCGGGTGCTCGCCGATGGGTATTCGGATGATGCTGGTGGGCAGGTTCAGCGCGCGGCGGAGAAATGCCGCCATCTCGCCTCTGGTGACGGATTGGTCGGGGCAGTAGAGGGTTCCTGAGCTGTCACATCCTCTGGTGATCCCGGCCTCGGCGATGGCGTTGATGTCCTCTTCGAGAATCGACTGTTCGTCGTCGGTGAACCGGTCGGTTGCCGCGGCGGGAAGGTTCAGCGCGCGGCGGAGAAATGCCGCCATCTCGGCTCTGGTGACGGATTGGTCGGGGCAGTAGAGGGTTCCTGAGCTGTCACATCCTCTGGTGATCCCGGCCTCGGCGATGGCGTTGATGTCCTCTTCGAGAATCGACTGTTCGTCGTCGGTG
>CAXMMT010000063.1:0-54530 GCA_964194555.1 uncultured Boseongicola sp.
CATGGCGACCACCGAGGCGACACCAATGATGAGGATCAGAGGTCCGGCGATCAATGTCAGGCCAATCCCCGCCACACCTGCCACTCCGACAGCAATCCAGGTTGCAGTCCACATCTGTCGTGGGGTGATCACTCCGAGTGCCACCATCCTCGGTGGTCCCAACCTGTTCTCCGCATCGGCCCCACGCTTGGCGTCCGAGGCATCGTTGGCGAAGTTGGCTGCGACCTGAATTGCGACCGCGCCGATCAGCGTCCAGACGAGGGCATCGATTCGGTAAACGCCGTCGCCGTAGGCGAGGCCGCCACCGACCAGAACAGGCACGAGCGCTGCCGGGAGGGTGTGGGTGCGGGCAGCCGTCCTCCAGGCCTGGAATCTGGTCACCTGGTCAGCACTCAGTAATGCCAGGGGAAGCGGCTGAAGTCGGGATCTCGCTTCTCGAGAAACGAGTCCCGGCCTTCCTCTGCCTCATCGGTCATGTAGCCGAGCCTGGTCGCCTCGCCGGCGAAGATCTGCTGGCCGACCAGACCATCGTCGATCATGTTGAAGGCGAACTTGAGCATGCGCTGCGCCGTCGGGCTCTTGGCTGCAATCTCGGCGGCCCATTCCAGTGCCACGGCTTCGAGGTCGGCATGGGGGATCACGGCGTTGACCATGCCCATCTCGAAGGCCTCTTGAGCCGAGTATTCGCGTCCGAGAAAGAAGATCTCCCGAGCCCTCTTCTGACCTACCTGTCTGGCGAGGTAGGCCGACCCATAGCCGGCGTCGTAGGAAGCAACGTCGGAGTCGGTCTGTTTGAAGATGGCGTGTTCCTCCGAAGCCAGGGTCAGGTCGCACACGACATGGAGACTGTGGCCGCCGCCAACCGCCCAACCGGGCACGACGGCGACGACAACCTTGGGCATGAATCGGATCAGCCTCTGAACCTCGAGAATGTGAAGCCGGCCGACCTTGTCAGGATCGACAGTGTCGCTCTCTTCGCCTTCGGCGTACTTGTATCCGTCTTTCCCTCGGATCCGCTGATCGCCACCTGAGCTGAACGACCAGCCTCCGTCCTTTGGGGAGGGACCGTTCCCCGTCAGGAGGACACAACCCACATCTGTGCTCTGGCGGGCATGGTCGAGAGCGACGTAGAGCTCGTCGACCGTGTGAGGACGGAAGGCGTTGCGCACTTCGGGACGATCGAAAGCGATCCGCACTGCACCCACCTCTCTGGCTCGGTGATAGGTGATGTCGGTGAAGTCGAGCCCGGGCACTTCGTCCCAGGCGGCAGAGTCATAGATATCAGAAACCACGAACCGAGAGGATAAGGGGCAGAATCGTCTTGTGATCGATTGGTTGAGCCGAGTTGACCCGAAGAGACCATTCCTGAAGACGGTCGGGCGAGTCTGGACCTACGGAGAGACGTACGACGAGGTGCGTAGTCGCGTCACCGGTGAGGTCGCCATCTTGCGTCCCGTCCTCGATGCCGGCTCTGTGTTTGCTTGTCTTGCAGGTGTCAGTGGTGGAGGGGCCGTGCTCGTCGGTCCTGGCCTGGACGCGCCGGCGGTCCACGATCTTGCGGGAGCATCGCTGGTCATGTTCACCTCCGGCACAACGGGTAGGCCCAAAGGTGTGCGACTCACCGCCGACAACCTCGAAGCCGCATCGGTCGCCTCAATCGAACATCTCGGACACGACGAGTCCGACACCTGGCTCCTGGCGATGCCTCTCAATCATGTTGGCGGGCTGTCGATTCTGATTCGATCTGCTTTTGCCGGTGGCTCGGTGCGTCTTCTTCCTGGCTTTGATGCCAGGACCTTCTCCGGCGCCATTCGTGGGGATGTGACGATGGTCTCGGTGGTGCCGACGATGCTTCACCGAATCCTGGAGTTCGACCCGGCGCCGTATCAGGGTCTGCGTGCGGTTCTTGTTGGTGGGGGTCCGATTCCAGACGGACTGCTCAGAAGGGGCGCAGTAGCCGGTCTCCCCGTTCTACCCAGCTATGGAATGACCGAGACATTCGGCCAGGTGGCGACTCTCAGACCAGGCTCACCGCTGGAGAGTCGGGCCCATCCACTTCCCGGGATCCGTCTTCGCATCGGTTCGTGCGGCCTGATCGCTGTCAGGGGACGTCAGGTGTCTCCCGGTTATCTCGGAGAGCCGGACCGCGACGACGATTGGTTTGTCACCAGCGATCTGGGAGAGCTCGATGACGACGGCGCTCTGAGAGTCGCCGGGCGTGTTGATGCTGTCATCGTCACCGGTGGTGAGAACGTCGACCCGATGCGCGTGGAGGTCGAGTTGCTGGCCCACCCCGGTGTGGACGATGTGTTTGTGGTTGGTATTCCCGACGAGAGATGGGGTGAGATCGTGGCGGCGGTCTATGTGGGCTCCGCAACAGAAGACGAGCTGGCATCCGATCTCGGAGAGCGTCTACCCCGTCACATGGTTCCTTCCAGGTGGGCAAGAGTGGATGCGATAGCGACGACGGCTCTTGACAAGCCCGACCGTTCAGCCGCTCGAACTCTCCTGGAGGGATAGAGCCCCCTTCTCTTTCTTCAACCCCCAGGCACCGATGACGGTGGCAACCATCATGATTACGGCGGCTATGCCAAAGATAGAATGCAACCCGGCTACCTGCGCCAATGGATCGGCGGCCGATGCACCACCGTCGGGGAGGACGCCTCCATTGGCGGCAGCGACACGAGCGGCCCAGATTGATCCGAGGACGGCGATGCCCACGATTTGCCCTAGAAGCCTGGTGAGGTGGAGAAGCCCGCCGGCGACACCTGTGTACTCGGGTGGGACGCTGCCCATGATGGCGCTGTTGTTGGGAGACTGAAAGACCCCGATTCCTATTCCGTAGGGCACTGCAAGAACGGCGAAGTGAATGGCAGTCGAATCAGTCCCCAGAGTCAGGAAGCCCAAGTAGGTGAGCGCGATGACCGACAGCCCGATGAGCGTGAGTCTCCTGATCCCGATTCGGTCGGATAGCGTGCCGGACAGAGGTGAAACGACGCCCATCATCAGGGGTGCCACACCAAGCAAGAGGCCCATGGTGAGCACATCAAAACCGAGGACACCTGCGAGGTAGAACGGCAGCAGGATAAAGGTGGCCGAGAGACAGACGAACACGAGGACACCGGTGACAACGCCCACGGTCAGCATTGGAGTCTTGAAGAGACGGATTTCCAGCATCGGTGACTCGACCTTGAGTTCGACGAAGACGAAAGTGACGGCCGCAATTGCGGCCACGGCGAAGGCGAGAAGTATCCCGGGAGATCCGAATCCGGCTTCCTGGCCGACGGTCAGCGCAAGTGAAAGGCTGAAGAGGGACACGCTCATCAGAAACGCTCCAACGAAATCGAATGTTTGGCCGTGCGCTGGTTCTGTCTTGGACACGTAGCGCAGGGCCATCCATGTACCCACGATTCCGACCGGGATGTTCACCAGGAAGATTGCTCGCCAGCTAAACGTTGAGATCAGAATCCCACCAAGGACGGGGCCGGTGATTATTCCAATAGAGACCGCGGTCATCACCCATCCCAACGCCTTGCCACGTTCCGATGTCGGGAACGCCTCGACGAGTATCGCTGAGCCCAGGGCCAGGATCATTACGGCGCCGAGTGCCTGCACGACCCGAAATCCGATGAGCCAGGAGATGTCGGGAGCGAGTCCGCACACCGCGGAGGCGATGGTGAACACCGAGAACCCGGTCGCATAGATCATCTTCTTGCCCACGACATCGCCGAGACGACCCACTCCCAGAGTGAGGGTGGCAATGGTCAGCAGATAGCCGAGCGAGACCCACTGGATCACGTTGAATGTCGTGTCCAACTCCTCGACGATGGTGGGGAAGGCAACATTGACGATCGATCCGTCGATCGTCGCCAAGAGAATCCCTACCGAGACGGTGGCTAAGACGAGCCACTTGCGTTGCTGGTCGACCGGTGGCGTCTTGTTCAAGCAGCCACCGTACTCACCGGACGCGTCTTGCTATCAAGATTCCCTCACGCATCGGAGTCACCGTGCTCTCGAAGTCCGAATCTGCGGCTACGAGACGATTGAACTCGTCTGTGCCGTATCCCTCGTCGATCCAGCCCTGACCGGTGCCGTAGACATTGTCGGCAACCAACAGACCACCTACCGCGATCATCGGCTTGATGGCAGCGAAGTATTCGACGTACTCGCTCTTGACGGCATCGATGAAGACGAAGTCGAGAGTTTGGTCTCCAAGACGTTCTCGGAGGGTGGGCAATACGTCAAGGGCTGCTCCGCGAATGACCTCCACTTTGTCGCCGACACCGGCCGTGGCGAACTCGGACTCGGCAAAGTCGGCATGCAACTCTTCGTATTCGACGGTGACGAGTTTCCCATCGGGCGCCAGTCCTCTGGCGATCCAGATTCCCGAATACCCGGCAAGGGTGCCCAGCTCGAGTGCCAGGTGACCCGGGGTCAGGGAGACCAGGATCTTGAGAAGCTGCCCGACATCTGCGGAGACGGCGATACGAGGGAGCCCCGCGGCGACGGCGCGGTCCATCAATCCGTTCATCTGCTCGTCCTCGCTTCCGAAGACCTCTCTGGCGTAGCTATTGAGGAAAGCCCAGCGTTCTGGTGTCATTGTCATGGGGCCAGGCTACGTCCCCAACGGCTGGGTGTTTCTCCCGCGTCACTCTTGATTGATGATGACCGCAGCGATCCAAGAGGAGATGACGTAGCCAGCTATGAAGATGACCTGAAGCCCGGTTGAACCGAAATCAAGACAGCTGAAGTTGCCGACGGCTTCGCATCGGCTCGTAAGGATCTCTGAACCGGCCGAAACTAGAGCAGTAATCAGCCCGATCACCCCGGCCGCGATGAGAAACCGGCGAGTTGTCTTGGGGCGTCCTTTGCGACGGGCCACCACGAACAACGGAATACTGAAGGCCAACATCAGTCCGGTGAAGAAGAAGAACGCGGCGAAGAACATTGCCACAGGGGCTCCTCTCGTCGTGTCACCGTAAGAAGCTCAATCGTCGACACGTGGCCGCCGGCGTTGCTTCTTGACATCCGAGCGCGCCTTCTTCTCCGTCAGCCGCTTGTTCTTCGATGCCCGGGTTGGCCGTGTCTGTTTCCTTGGCTTGGAGTCGGCAAGCGCCTCTTCGATTCGTTCCGCCAGTCTTTGGCGGGCCTTCTCCCGATTCTGATGTTGAGAACGTGACCCGGAGGCGGACACTTCGACAACGTTGCCAAGTCTTGATGCCAGTTTCTCTTTCACGTCTGTCGGAAGCGAAGATTCATCTACTCGAAATCGAAGACGAACCGCTGTCTCGTTTCGATTGGCGTGCTGGCCGCCAGGACCGCCGGAAGTCTCGAAACGCTCCTCCAACTCGGCTCCGGGGATGATCCAATCCCGGACCTGAAGGTCCTCCATTGGCGATCAGCCACCGTTGCCATGGAGATTCATTGCATGGATCTCCAACCTGATCTCATCAGGCCTACCTGATTTCATCAGGCCTCGTCGTAATACTCGGTCCCGAGATGGGTGATCAAGTCCTCACCCATCATGTGGCGCAGGTTGTTCTTCAGCTTGGTGAGCTGGATGAACAGGTCATTCTCCGGGTAGAGACCGGTTGCTGTCTGAGGGCTCTTGAAGTAGAAGGACAACCACTCCTGCACGCCGCTCTTGCCCGCCCGAGCTGCCAGATCCATGAAAAGGGCCAGGTCGAGAACGATCGGGGCCGCCAGGATCGAGTCCTTGCAGAGGAAATCGACCTTGATCTGCATCGGATAGCCGAGCCATCCGAAGATGTCGATGTGATCCCAGCCCTCCTTGTCGTCGCCCTTTGGCGGGTAGTAGTTGATCCGCACCTTGTGGTAGAGGTCGCCGTAGAGAGTGGGGTAGACGTCGGGTTGGAGAATGTGCTCCAGAACACCGAGTTTGGAGACTTCCTTGGATCTGAAGCTGTCAGGGTCGTCGAGGACCTCGCCATCGCGGTTGCCGAGGATGTTGGTGGAGAACCATCCCTTGATACCGAGCATTCTCGCCTTGAGGCCGGGGGCGACCATGGTCTTGATCAGGGTCTGACCGGTCTTGAAGTCCTTGCCGGCTATTGGCACTCCTTCCTGAGCGGCGAGCTGAGTTATCGCCGGAATGTCCACGGAGAGGTTGGGAGCGCCGTTCGCAAACGGGACACCCATCTTCAAGCATGCATAGGCGTAGACCTGTGACGGTGAGATCCTCGAGTTGCTATCCTTGAGTCCTTGCTCGAACGAGCCCAGGTCGAAGTGGACTTCGCTGGGCTCTTCGTAGCCCTCGGTCGAGCCACACCAGACCGCCACCAGCCGATCGACCTGCTTCTCGGCCTGGAAACGATCGATGTCCTCCATGAGAGCTTCGGCATCGTCCATCAGGGTCCCGGTTGATTCCTTGACCTGGTCGACACCGTCGAGGTTTCTGACCCAACTGGGTGAGAAAACGGCTGACATTGGCCGTACCGCCCGCAATTCGTCGCCGATGCCTTCGATGTGGCGGGCGTCGAGGACCCCGGCCTTCATCGCCGCGGTGTAGGCGTCATCGGAGTAAGGGTCCCAACCACCAAATTCGAGGTCGTCGAGACTCGCAAGGGGAACGAAATCCCGGATCAACGGGTTGCGCACGTCGGTGCGTCTTCCCAGCCTGATGTGCGCCATCTGGGTGAGAGATCCGGTCGGCTCGGCGTATCCTTTGCGAGCTGCCATGACACCGGAGATGAAGGTGGTGGCTACCGCACCCATTCCCGGGGTGAGCACACCGAGCTTCCCCTCTGCGGGGGTCAAGGTTGGTTCAGACATGAGGCCTCCTGGAGAACACGGTATCGGAGTTCGACGTTTTCCGGTGAATCGGCCAGCGTTAGGCTCGGTCTGTGGATTCTCCTCCCGACTTGCTAGGGCCCGGCGTCGACGTGGCGCTCCTCGCTGACGCGGTACAGGCGGTGCGCGGCAAACTGTTCATCCTCGGTGGGGGATGGGACACGCTTTGGGTTCAGAGATTTCCTGCAAGACATCCCAGCCTGGCGATTGGGCTGCGACTTCGGGTTCCCGTTTCCTGGGCCAGCGACAGTCTCAAACTCTCGGTCGAGCTGCAAGATGCCGACGGTCAGCCCCTGCTACCGCGCCCGCTCTCACACGACATAGCGATGCCGTCGAGTGCGCAGCATCCGCCCAACGCATCCGACTTTGGTCTGATCCGTTCGTTCACCTTCAACAATCTGATGTTCGAGAAGGAAGGGTCCTACTCGTTCGTGATCTCTGTGGATGACGAGCCGGTCTCCAGGCTTCGATTCTCCGTGCGAGCCCGCGTTCCCAGAACCCACCCGGAACCGGATTAGCCCTCTCTCCGTCTAATCCGGTGTTTGCATAAAGTTGATACCCCCATACCGTTGCATGGTCTTTGGGACGCGCAATCAGTCCCGGTCTTCTTCCAGAATCCCACGGAGGCTTCATGCTGTTCAGAATCATCAGGCGACTGGCTGCGTTTGTCGCGGCGTTGGCGGTCGGTGTCATCGTGATTGTCCCGGCACCGCCGGCGCAAGCCCACTCTGATGCCGGTCCGCCGTTTGAGATTCGGTTCCCCCAGGAGACCGACAAGACGAGCTTCTCCAACGATTGGGGTGCCCGCCGATCTGGGGGCCGCAGACATATCGGAACGGATCTCATGGCGGACGCCAAGATGACCGAGGTGTACGCCGCTGCCGACGGTGTTGTGGTCAAGGTGAGCGAGAGCCCTCGAGCCGGTCGTTATCTGATCATCGAACACGCGGAAGGGTGGGAGACCTACTACATCCATCTCAACAATGACGGCTTTGACGACGACGGCGGCGAAGGCCCATGGACGTTGACCGTGGCGCCAGGGGTCGAGGAAGGCGCATCGGTCGAGGCCGGTCAACTCATTGGTTGGGCCGGTGACTCCGGCAATGCGGAAGGCAACTCGCCGCACACCCACTTCGAGCTTCGTTTCAACGGACGACCATTGAACCCCTATCCGTATCTCGAAGCCGCGTTTGAGCGGGACCATGCGGACCTGCTGCGGAAGATGCAGACCCTGCTCAACCAGATTGACGGTTCTGTTCAGATCGTCTGAGCGTCTTCCAACGCAACGACCTTCTCAACAAGCTCGGGATCGTCGGGATCCACCCTGACGACCTCCCTGGTTTGAGTTGGTGGGTATTCAGCGCGTGAGACCCATATGACCCGGGTCACTTCCGAGTTGGCCACGGCTCTTGCCCAGCCGCGAAGGACATCGTCGACGGTTTGGGCGAAGGATCGCTCCCGGTCGTCCATGGCTGCTTCGACGATGAGTATTGCCGAGAAGCACCGGGTGGATGCCGTCTCCACATGACTCTCGTCAGAGACATCTCCGAGGGCTACCTTGAAGCCGCTCCTCTTCAGTTGCGCACCGACGCTCTCATCGGAGACGAACGCCCTGATCTCACGATCCGGCTCAGCCAGGCCATCGAGGATGGCCTGACCAGCGGAAGTGTCTGCACCTACAACGATCACCGGCACGGCACGAAACCTACATGACCATGAGAGCTTTCCCCATAGAGAACGGTCGAGTACAATCCCACTACGGTGATAGTGTTAATTCATGGTGTTCAGTTATCGAAGCTCCAAACAGTTCCCTTTGAGGTGAGTTTTCATGGCCACAGTTGATATTGATCTAGGCGGCTACCAGCTCGGCTGGCACGATGAGGTCGAGCTTGCTTTCGAGCCCCGCAGGGGATTGGACGAGGACGTCATTCGCGACATGTCTGCCATGAAGGGCGAGCCCGAATGGATGCTCGACTTCAGGTTGAAATCTTATCAGCGATTCCTCAGCAAACCCATGCCCAAATGGGGTGGAGGTGGTGCCCTGGACGACATCGACTTCGACAACATCTACTACTACGTCAAGCCGGAGGGTGAGCAGCAAAAGGACTGGGACATGGTTCCCGAGTCCATAAAGGAAACCTATGAGAAGCTCGGTATCCCCGAGGCCGAGCGCAAGTACCTGGCTGGGGTTACCGCGCAGTATGAGTCGGAAGTTGTGTACCACCGCAACCGTGAGGACCTCGAGGATCTCGGTGTGCTCTTCATGGACATGGACACCGCATTGCGCGACTACCCGGACATCGTCAAAGAGCACATGGGAACGATCATCCCCCCCAGCGACAACAAGTTCGCTGCGCTCAATTCGGCCGTCTGGTCCGGCGGCTCCTTCATCTATGTGCCGCCCGGCGTTGAGGTCGATCAGCCTCTGCAGGCCTATTTCAGGATCAACTCCGAGAACATGGGTCAGTTCGAGCGGACGCTGATAATCGTCGACGAGGGTGCCTACGTGCATTACGTCGAAGGCTGCTCGGCACCCACGTACAGCACTGACTCGTTGCATTCAGCCGTTGTGGAGATCATCGTGAAGGAGGGTGGCCGCTGCCGCTACACGACCATTCAGAACTGGTCGAACAATGTCTTCAATCTGGTCACGAAGCGGGCCGCTGCCTACCGAAACGCCACCATGGAGTGGGTCGACGGAAATTTGGGAAGCCGCCTCACTATGAAGTACCCGGCGGTGTGGCTCATGGAGCCCGGCGCACACGGTGAAGTGCTCTCAATCGCCTTTGCAGGCGAGGGTCAACATCAGGACGCCGGCGCCAAGATGGTTCACGTCGCTCCCGACACCACCTCCACGATTGTTTCCAAGTCGATTTGCAAGGATGGCGGTCGCGCCGGTTATCGCGGTCTTGTCAGGGTGGAGCCCGGAGCGGAGAACGCCAAGAGTTTCGTGCGCTGCGACGCCCTGATCCTCGATGACAAGAGCAGGTCGGATACCTATCCCTACATGGAGATCGAGGAGAACGACGCCGAGATTGGTCACGAGGCGACCGTTTCCAAAGTCGGTGAGGAGCAGCTGTTCTACCTGATGTCGCGGGGCCTCACCGAAGAAGAAGCAACATCGATGGTCGTTGCCGGGTTCATCGAACCGATCATCAAGGAACTGCCGATGGAGTACGCAGTGGAGATGAACCGTCTGATCGAGCTCAACATGGCGAAGGCCGGAGCGGTGGGTTAACTCTCCGCCGTTCTGGTGGCCCGTCGCCCAAATAGCTACTCGGTCTCACCCGGCCCTCGACGCCCCTGGCGGCGTCCTCCGCTTCGACGCAGCTACGGCCGCGTCTTCGTTGTGTGTCCTGGCCAGATGACGCCGATGACTCGGTGACACCGCGGCATCAATTGATTAACAGGCCACTAAACATTGCTGCGGCCCACTACGAATCCGAGGACGAAACCGCCGACAGCTCCCCAGACCACCGAGAAGTCATCACCGATGGCGTAGATCGAAGGAGCCCCGGCAATTCGGAAGATCGCAGATAGGGCAATCCCACCGATGACTCCCATGAGAATGGTCCCCACCAGGTTGTCGGCGCTGGCCAAGAACCCACCGATCAGACCGGCTACTGCACCGACACCCCCGATTATGAGAAGTGCCTCCATTGTTGAAGCGTCTATGAACATGGCGTCAGGCTAGGCGGAAATGGCCTTCTCCTCGACAATGTCGGAGATTCGGAACTGAACCGACCTCCCGGCGAGGCCGAAAGGCTCTGTGAGTAGGAGGACGATCGTGGTCGGTCCCCGGCTCACGATGTGACCGGTGTAAGTGCGCAGACCGTCCTGATCCTTGGTGATGAACGTTACGACCATCTCTTCTCCGACTTCCCCTATCGGCAAAAAGTTGCCGATTCCGTAGGCCGGATGTCCATACTTGTCGGCGACATGTCAGAACCACGGTTTACTCATCCGTTAACACGGCTCGTCTAGCTTCGAAGAACGTGCGTTTACTCGTAGTCGAAGACGAACCCGATCTCGCAGATGCCATCGCCCGCGGATTGCGACGCGACGGCCACGCTGTGGACGTCGCTCACACCGCGCTCGAGGCCGACATCAAGCTTCGTTCGGCAGGTTATGACCTCGCCTTGCTCGATTGGAATCTTCCCGACGGGTCGGGTCTCGGGCTCTGTCGGGAACTCGTCTCGGGCGAGCTCCCGACCTTGGAAGGTGGTCGTCCCCGCATTCTGATGCTCACAGCGCGGGATGAGATAGAAGACAGAGTGGCCGGTCTGGACTCGGGCGCCGACGACTATCTGGTCAAGCCCTTTGCGTTCGATGAGTTGTCTGCACGGGTCAGAGCATTGCTGCGCCGCGAGCCGGACGTTGACCCGGTTCTCGAGGTCGGCCCGCTTGTCATGGACCATGCGAGGTTCGTAGCGACACGCCACGACGTCCCACTCGACCTCACGGCCAAGGAGTTCGCTCTTTTGCATTACTTCATGGCCCATGCCGGCATTGTCCTGGGTCAGGAGCATCTGCTCGAGCACGTATGGGACGAGATGACCGATCCGCTCACCAACGTCGTTCGGGTGACCGTCAGCAATCTCCGAAAGAAACTCGGGGACCCGCCGCTTATAACAACCGTCGCCGGCCGCGGTTATCGGCTGGAGGAGTAGTGCCAAGCTGGCAGTCGATCCGGTTCCGTCTCTCAGTCCAATACTCCGCAGTGGTATTCGGTCTTGGCGCAGCAGTCCTCGGTGTGGTCTACCTGGCCTTGCGGCAGTGGCTTCGATCACAAACGATGACGACCGTGATCGTCACCGGTCAGAGGGTGGTCCTGAACGATGGCCGCATCGTGGTCATGCCGCGTTTGGAGGAGATCGAAGTCCGGGCGATCGAGTATGTATACAACGAGCTCGTCCTCAATCGTGTGGCCCAGTTCACGATCATCGCTCTGGTGGTGCTCTTCCTGTTGAGCATCGTTGTGGGCTGGATCATGTCCGGCCGCTTTCTCAAGCCGGTCGAGGAGATCACCACGGTTGCGCGAGAGATCGAGGCTTCGGATCTCTCGCGGAGGATCGACCTCGATGGTCCCGACGACGAACTGACTCGTTTGGCGAACACCTTCGACGGGATGCTGGAGCGACTCGACCGGGCTTTCACCAGCCAGAGGAGGTTTCTGGCTGACACCAGTCACGATCTGCGGACGCCTCTGGCCGTGATTCGCTCCAACGTCGAGATTGTCGCCGGCGACCCCGACGCGCAGATCGCTGATTGGGAGAGAGCAGGCGGCATCATCAAGCGGAACGCCGTCAAGATGTCCCGGATGATTGACGACCTGTTGGCAGCGGCGCGCCTCCAGTCCGGTCGGGCTCAGTCGGTGACCTTGGATCTGGCCGATCTCGTCGAGACAAAAGCTGCCGAGTTCGAGCCTGTCGCGTCGGAGAAGAAACTGGTGGTGGTCTCTGTGGTCAACCCGACTTTGATCCAGGGTGTCGAGGTGTCCCTCGACCGCGCTCTTTCCAACCTCCTGGACAACGCACACAGGGCGGCGCCGACCGGCTCCACGATCGTGGTGGGCTGTGGTGTGAGTGATGGCTGGGCATGGCTGGGCGTGGAGGACCAAGGGCCCGGATTGCCGAGCGAGACTGAAGGTGCCCGGGTCGGATTGGGGCTATCGATAGTCACTCAGATTGCCGAAGCACATGGTGGAGCGCTCTCATCGTTTCCCGGTAAGGAGGAGGGAGCCACCATGGTGGTGTGGATTCCCACCGAACAAGCGGGAGAAGCGCCACCAACCGTTTCGCCATTTACGAACGTTTAACGGAAGATTTAGGGCCCGCTTAGTGGTTGGCTCATACGTTGGTGACCACCAGGAGGTCAAAGATTGAGCATTGAATCACCACCGACAGGTGAGTCAAAGAAGAAGAAGGGACGCGGTATCGGGTCGTCACTTCTCTATTTCGCCGGTGTTGCCGTCCTGGTTGCGGGCATCTACTGGATTGACCCTCCAACATCGGACACGGCTGGTGATGTCGATGTCGCCACAGCCACTGCCGACACGACAACCACGACGTTTGAGCAGGTCAGGGTTGATGTGCCCAGCTATGTCCCCGGTGAGGAGCCGATCGCCGACGCCGCCGACGTGATTCTCCCTTCGGTCGTCCATATCCAAACCTCGTCCGGACTTGGATCAGGTGTCATCTACGACAGCAGCGGTCTGATCATCACGGCTGCCCACGTGGTCGGTGACGACGAGACCGTGAGTATCCGATTTGCCAACGGCGAGCAGATAACGGGCACGGTGGTCGGCGCTGTTGCCGAAGTCGACATCGCGGTGATCCAGGTCGACAAGACCGGCATTCCGGCTGCCGTGTTCACGCTCGAGAAGCCCCGCGTGGGTCAACTGGCCGTTGCAATCGGCAGTCCGTGGGGGCTCGAGTCGACGGTAACGGCGGGAATAATCTCGGCTATCGACCAGACGAACTGCGGGTTCGCGTCCTGTGTATCGATGGTGCAGACCGATGCTGCGATAAATCCAGGAAACTCCGGTGGGCCGCTTGTGGATCGCAACGGTCAGGTGGTGGGCATCAATGTTTCGATCTTCACCGAGTCCGGCGCCAACGACGGTGTCGGATTCGCCGTCCCCGCCAAGATCGCAATGGACTACGCAGACAGCATCGTTTCTGGAGAGTCCATTGAGACAGCCTTCCTCGGCGTGACCGGTGAATTCGTGGTAGAGGGCCAGGCGGGAGCCTTGATCACCGAGGTGATACCGGGTACTGCCGCCGAGGAGGCAGAGATCGAAGTCGGCGATGTCGTCATCGCAATCGATGGCGTCGAGATCCAGGGAATCGATGATCTCGCTGCCCAGGTCCGGGCACATCGTCCAGGTGAGGTCGTTGACCTGGTCCTGATCCGTGACGGTGAGGAGCTTGTCCTCGTTGTCACCCTTGGAGTTCGCGACGACGACCTGAGCTGAGGTCGACGGCAGTCACCTCTCTCCTGCACTAAGGTCACACCTACCTGCCACTACCGGCAGATGTTCTGAGGGCCAGCGAAGTCGGTTAGAACCCGGTGCTGTCCCGCAACTGTGAAGACCTCCTTCGGTCTGTGACCGAAGCAGGTATGAGCCAGGTCGCCTGACCTCGGAGCCACGTGAATGTCTCGGATGAAGACGGCACCGTGCGCTCAGGGAAGCCACACCTCTTCATCCTCCAAATTGGAGGATGTTTTTTGTGAGAAGGACCGCAATTGCCGCAGTCTTGCTGCTGGCGGCCACGGCGTGCGCCGCGGATACAACGACCTCGACGACCGCTGAGCCCGCACAGGAGTTTCCGGTCACGGTCGAGGCTGATAACGGATCGGTGATCATCGAGATGCGGCCCGAGGCCATTATCTCGCTGTCGTCGACGGCGACCGAGATGCTCTTCGACATCGGAGCCGGTGCTCAGGTGATCGCGGTCGACGATCAGTCCAACTATCCCCAAGCTGCGCCGATGACCGACCTTTCGGGATTCACGCCGAATCTCGAGGCGATCCTCTCTTTCCAGCCCGACCTCGTAATTGTCTTCTTCGATCCCGGTGATCTGATCGCCGGGCTCGAGGCGGCCGGGGTCCCGGTCCTCAGCCAAGGATCCGCCTTCACGGTGGATGACCTGTATCGGCAGATCGAGGCTCTTGGGAAGGCGACGGGAAACGTGGAAGGCGCCGTTGCCTCCAACACCGCCATCCAGGCCGGTCTCGAGGCCGCGGTCACTACGTCGGGCGACTTCGGAGAAGGGGTGACCTACTACCACGAGATCTCATCAGACTTCTACACCGCGACCTCGTCGACCTTCTTCGGGGAGATCTATGGGTTGTTCGGAATGGAGAACATCGCCGACCCGGCGGATGCCGACGGATCGGCGTTCGGATTCCCACAGATCTCCTCGGAATTCATAGTGACCTCAGATCCCGAGATCATCTTCCTTGCCAACGTCTTTTATGGTGAGAGCGCCGAGACCGTGTCGCTGAGACCCGGATGGAGTGTCATGACGGCGGTGCGGAATGGCCACATCGCGGAACTCGACTCCGACGTGGCGTCGCGAGGCGGCCCCCGAATTGTCGAATTCGCCGAGTCGATCTCCAATGCGCTTGCGGAGTTTGCATCAGGTTGATATCACCGTCCCCACAGACGTCTGCGCGATCTTCGCGTCCGGGATGGGTTGCTATCTCCATCGGAGTGTCGGCGGTGGTCGCTGCGGCAGGAGCCGGTCTCTTGGTCGGGCCGGCCGACATCGATGTCTGGAGTGTCTTGGCAGCCATGGGCGACGCTCTGCCTTTCATTGAGATCAACCACGGGCTGACCGAGGTGGAGCACACCGTTCTCTTCGAGATCCGGTTCCCGAGGGTCGTTCTCGGTGGGCTGGTCGGGGCGATACTGGCGGTGGCCGGAGCCGCGTATCAGGGCGTGTTTCGGAACGCCCTCGCCGACCCCTACCTGTTGGGAGTCGCCGCGGGAGCCGGACTGGGGGCGACCGTGGCCTTTGCCAGCTCGGGAGACAGCGGGTTTATCGCGCCCCTCGCCTTCGCTGGAGGGCTTGTGGCGGTTGCAGTGACATACAGCCTTGGGCGGTCGGTGGGCGGAAGGACGACCACCTCGTTGATTCTCGCAGGCGTTGCGGTGGCCGCCTTTGCCACTGCCATCCAGACATACCTTCTCCAACGCAATGTCGAGACCCTCCGGGAGGTGTATTCGTGGATCCTCGGCCGGCTTGTGACGGTTGGATGGGGGGAAGTGTTGACGCTGCTGCCGTACGCGGTAGTGGCGTCTGCAGTCCTTCTCGGCACTCGCCGTTTGCTCGACGTTCTCGGTATTGGTGACGAGGAGGCTTCGGCGCTGGGGTTGAATGTGGGCAGGGTTCGTTGGATCGTTGTCATCGCGGCGACCCTTGCTACCGCCGCAGCCGTCTCGGTCAGTGGCCTCATCGGCTTTGTGGGCATCATCGTCCCGCACACGGTGAGAATCTTCTTCGGGTGGAGCTATCGGGTGATCGTTCCCCTGTCTCTCCTGTTTGGTGCGGCGTTCCTGATGTTCGCCGATGTGGCGGCCAGGACAATCGTGTCTCCGGCCGAGCTGCCGATCGGAGTGGTCACGGCGTTTTTCGGCGCTCCATTCTTCGTTCTCGTCCTCCGAACGATGAAAGGGTCCGGATGATCGTCTGGGAATCGGTGGAGGTGACCTACGGGTCGACCCGTGTTCTCGGTCCGGTCAGCTTGGAAGTCCAGAGCGGCGAGTGGCTGGGTCTCATCGGTCCCAACGGTTCTGGCAAATCGACCATGCTGAAGGCGGCCCTCGGCCTGGTCGAGCATCGTGGGCAGGTGTCGCTAGGTAACGGCGATCGTCGACCGGGTCTGGACATCGCCTGGATGCCACAACGACCGCGGATGCCCGAGGAGATGGGAATGGATGACTACGTGATGCTAGGTAGGACCCCACACATCGGATATCTCAGCAGCGAGGGAAAACACGACTACGACACGGTTCGGTTGGCTCTGAAGAAGCTGAATCTGGCAGAGCTGGCGAACAGGCCTCTGGGAACCCTGTCAGGTGGAGAATCGCAGAGAGCCGTTCTTGCCAGGGCCCTTGCACAGGAAGCGCACATCCTATTGCTCGATGAGCCGACGGCGAGCCTCGATGTCGGTCATGCCATCGATGTCCTCGAAGTTGTTGATGAGTTGCGCAAGCTGGAGGGTCTCACTGTGGTCACTGCAGTTCACGATCTCACGTTGGCAGGAAGATTTGCCGATCGTCTGGTTTTGCTGGCCGATGGGCTCATCCAGGCGGATGGCCCGCCCCACAGGGTGCTCACCGAAGAGAATCTGAGGTCTCACTACGGTTCTGGGATACGGGTTGTCCATGACGAGGATGGTCCCAATGTCATACCCACAAGGCGATCGAATGACTGATCACGAAACCCCTCCGACTGAGAGCCCTTCCACGGGGACCGTCAGAGAGCCGTCCCTCGTCTTGGTCAACACCGGTGACGGCAAGGGCAAGTCGACCGCGGCATTCGGGACTGCGATGCGTGCCGTGGCCCGGGGTTGGAAGGTCGTGGTCATTCAGTTTCTCAAGTCGGGGGAGTGGAGTGTTGGGGAGGAGAAGATCGGGCGTCAGATCGGGATCGAGTGGTGGGTCCTTGGAGACGGTTTCACCTGGGATTCCGATGATATGGACGAGTCTCAGGCGATCGCTCGAGAAGCATGGGAAAGCGCAAAGGTGAAGATCGAGTCAGGCCTATACGACCTGGTCGTTCTTGACGAGGTGACCTACCCGATCAACTGGGGCTGGGTCGATGTTGCGGAGGTTGTCTCGTCGATTGAGAGCCGACCAGAGAAGGTCAACATCATTCTCACCGGGCGCGACGCCCCGGAAGATCTGGTGGAGATCGCCGACACGGTCACCGAGATGACCAAGATCAAGCATGCCTTTGACCGCGGGGTGATGGCTAGACGGGGAATCGACTACTAGCTAGTGGGGCCACTGATTGGTTGTGGCTGGGTGGCTAGGGCACCGTTGCATACAGGTGCCATTCGTCCGGGACTCCCTTGAGCTGGTGGGTTCCTCGATCTTCGAATGTGATGCCCGACCCTGTGATCGTCTCTTTGACCGTTCGTGAGACGAGGACCTCGCTCGGTCCAGCGAGAGATGAGATCCGTGCTCCAATGTGCACTGCCGCTCCAGCGGGTTTGCCGTCAACGAGTTCGATCTCGCCGGTATGCAATCCAGCCCTTATCTCGATCCCGAGCGGTCTGAGCGACTCGATCATTGAGTGCGCCGCATGGACAGCCCGTGCGGTTCCATCGAAGGTGGCGAAGAAGCTATCACCCGCGGTGCTGACTTCCCGTCCCCGCCAACGCTCGATTTCGGAGCGTACGACCTCGTTGTGACGATCCAACAGCTGGTTCCATGCCTTGTCTCCCATCGAACTCACCAGGTCCGTTGAGCCTACGATGTCCGTGAATAGCACGGTTGACAGAACTCTGTCAGGTGGCGGGATTGTCTTGCCCATGGCCTTCAACGCTTGGCTGTAGTCCCGGAGGTAGGCGTCAGCGTGGGAGAGGTAGTCCTTATCCAGGCGGTTCTTGAACAGAGATGCAGTGAATACTTTCCCCCAGTCGGATACCGGCATGATGTAATCGTCGTCGGCGCGGTGATAGAGCGACCATCGTCTGGCGTGCTCTTCCGACCGGAAGAGATTCATCCGGCTTCAGTTGAACGCTGCTGAGCCACTTCGTGAACGTGCAAATGGTGAAGGCTGGTATCCGACCGCCGACTCAGGGTCTATCTCGAGGATCTCGTCGTTGCGTGTCCGGACCCGGATGGGCTCTCCACAGTCAAGACAACGGGTTTGAACGGTCACTTCCCGGTCGGGAAACAGCCAGCGGACCGCTAGCACCTCCATCCCTCACTGGCCGTACCACTTCTGGACGCCATCAACATCGATCAAGAAGTGAGTAGGAACGTTGCTGAAAGGAGCCCACGACTCGATGTGATCGGTGTCATGAGCCAGCCAACAGGTCGCAGCCGGAGCAGCATGGGCGGCAGTACGTTGTAGCTCGCGAGCCTGGTCCAGACCAACACCCAGGGCGTCCGCAAGCTCAGTGTAGTGAGGAGCCCTCCCGGTCGCCACGAAGTGCTCCACAATCGTGGTGAACGCAACTTGTGTCAACGCATCGTCTGTCATACGAGCCTCTTCATGTCCTTCCCGATGGTACTCAAAGCGGTTCCGGAGCTTTCCCGACTCATTCCTGCGTTTTCTTGGTTTTTGGGGCCGAACCTCTTGAATCTGTCTCTGGTCGAACGTATGTTCGTAGGTATGGATTGGTTTCAAGCGACACCAGATAACGAGCTGGTACGCTCGCATCGACCGGGGTTTCGATCAGTTCGGCGGCCTGCACGCTGCTTCTGCCGCCGAGTTGTGTTCTTTGATTCGGACTGCCGATGTCGCCCAGTCGTGATCTCTCGGATGCGACCCCGGATACCGAAGCTGGGTTGATCGAAGAGGCGTTGGGATTGTCGAATGTTCTGTTGGATCGGAAGGCCCGTCGGGCGAACCCGCCGTCTGTTTCAGATGAGCGGGAGGCTCACCGGGTACGTGCCTTGTGGATCCAGAGGACTCTCGATGGTGCGTCGGGAAAACTGACTGCTCATCTACCCCATCTCGAACTGGAAATCGTCGAAACGGCTATCCGCGACCGGGCCGACAAGATAGGTCCTGATCCTGAAACTGGTTTGTTTGACGTCTATTCACAACGTTTGGCAGACGGACTGGTCGAAGTTTGTGCCACCACCGGAGACCAAACCTCCTCTCCTCCTCAGATCACCGTTCACGCTGATCTGGAAGCGTTGATCACTACTGATTCTGGTGTCACCGAACTCGGTTCCGGAGCGTTGGTTCCCAACGAGACCGGCGAGAAGACTTTCCTGTGACTGTGTCCTGGAAACAGTGATCACCGACGGTTCCTAAATCATCTGGGTGGGGAGCAACAGTCGGACTGTTCCCGGATGGTTGAGAAGACTGGGAACCGACCGTGACGGAGGGATCCTGTGGGTTCCATGGATGTGACAACAAACAGTGGCTTCAAGTTCATCACGTTGTCCACTGGTCCCAAGGCGGGACTACTGATTTGGACAATCTGATCCTTCTCTGTGGGTTTCACCACCGGTTCGTCCATGAACACGGCTGGCATATCACCCGAAACCCGGACAACCAGTTCGTTTTCCGTAAACCCGACTGGACACCGGTCCCCGGTCCACGATCGGAACTCCACCCCCGGCTGAAACACCTGGTTCGACCTACATAGGGGCCGCCCCGCCTCGGGGTGCCCCCGCCTTCTAGCCCACTGCCTTCTTGTATTGACGCACGGACAGGGGAGCAAACACAGCAATGATGACCACGATCCAGGCAAAGGATTGAAGGATCAGTGTCCCCTGGTCGAGACCGAGTAACCCGAGGGCTTCCTCTGGGATCATCAGAGAGCGAACTGTGTTGGCCACGATCGTGACCGGCTGAACCTCAGCGAAGGTCTGAAGCCAGTCGGGCATGGACGATGTCGGAACAAAGATCGAGGACGCGAACACCAACGGGAATATGGGGAGAAAGCCGGCCGATTGGGCGGCCTCCGGTGTCTTCACCGCAAGACCAATTGCTGCCATCACCCACGAGAAGGAATAGCCGAACAGCAGCGCCACCCCGAAACCGAGAGCCATCTTCGGGAACCCCTGCTCGAATCTCCATCCCATCAGATACCCGACAACGAGCATCAGGCTGAAGACGAACGAGTTGCGGACCAGATCGGCAAGAGTTCTACCGGTCAGCACGGCAGACCTGGCCATGGGAAGCGAGCGAAAACGGTCGATGACTCCGGCTCCGAGGTCCTCGGTGAGCCCCATGGCGGTGGCCGTCGCCCCGAAGGCTGCCGACTGGACCAGGATGCCGGGGATCAGCCAGTTGATGTACTGATCTGGGCCGGCGGGTATCCCGGTGGTTATGGCTCCGCCAAACACATAGTTGAAAAGCAGCAGGAACATCACCGGCTGCACCGTGGAAAACAGGAGCAACTGCGGGATACGGATGAAGCGAAGCACGTTTCGTCTGGTGATGACCGCTGTGTGCATCACCGCGCTCTGCAGCGGAACCCGGTTCCTCGGTCTGACTTTTGTTGTCACACTCGCCCTCTTCGACGCGATGTCGCCGAAACCGGCTGGGTTTCATCCTCTGCTTTGTGTCCGGTGAGAGTGAGGAACACGTCGTTGAGTGTCGGCTTCCTCAAGGCGATGTCTCTTGGCTCTATCGCCACCGAATCCAGCTCACGGACCACGGTTGTCAGGGTCTTCGATCCATCCGGAGCGGGTATGGAAAGTGAACCTCCCTCTACCTTGGGCTCTTCACCGGCGACTCGGCTGAGAAACTCAATGGCACGGGCCCGGTCGTCGTTGTGGACATGGATCTCCACTACATCACCGCCAAGTGTGGCTTTGAGCTCGTCCGACGTACCTTCCGCTATCAGTTTGCCATGGTCGATGACACCTATGCGGTCGGCAAGACGATCTGCCTCCTCCAGGTATTGGGTGGTGAGGAGCAGCGTGGTGCCTCCATCCACCATCTCCTCGATGAGATCCCAGAGGGCAAGCCTGCTGGCAGGGTCGATCCCGGTGGTCGGCTCATCGAGAAAGAGGACCTCCGGTCTGCCCACCATCGATGCGGCGAGGTCGAGTTTGCGACGCATCCCTCCCGAATAAGTCTTGACCTGAACGTCCGCGACCTCGGCAAGGTTTATGCGATCGAGGACCTCATCGGCGCGAGATCTGGCCTCCTCCCTACTCAGATTGTAGAGACGACCCACCATTTCGACGTTCTCCCGTCCTGTCTGGTGCTCGTCAACCGCGGCAAACTGGCCGGCCAGCCCCACTTTTCTACGTACCCCGACAGGGTCGGCGATGAGGTTGACCCCGGCCACCGACGCGGATCCCGAGTCAGGGGTGAGAAGGGTCGTCAGCACTCGAATCAGGGTGGTTTTTCCGGCGCCGTTGGGTCCGAGCAGGCCGTAGACGATCCCCTCTTCGAACTGGATGCTCACACCGTCCAGGGCGCGCGTGTCGCCGAAGTGTTTGACGATGTTCTGAGCTTCGACGGCATTCATGAGCGGAGCGATGGTAGTGCCAGGTAGTCCTATTCCCTTCGTTCGGCGGCCAGTCGAAACAGGTGGCGTGCCCCTTCGTGGAGGGATTCGAACCGCGTGTCCTGAGTCTGTCCCCTAAGCCAGCGGATGTAGATCTGTTGAAGTACCACTCCGAGCTTCCAAGCTCCGAAGACCAGATACCACTCGATAGACGAAAGATCCCGGCCGGATAGCTCGCCATAACGGAGTACAGCCGACTTTCGGTCCAGCCAGCCGGGTGCGGTCGTCGGCATCATGCCGAGAGCATTCGGCGCCTCCCCCGGATCGAACCAGGAGCCCATGAGAGTGCCGAGGTCGGCGAGAGGATCCCCTCGAGTGGCCATGTCCCAGTCGTAGACGGCGGTGCATCTCCCCGGCTCGTCTGTGGCCACTGCCATGTTGTCGAGCCGCCAGTCGTTGTGCAACAGGGTGACCTCGGACGACTCGGGAACCTCGGCAAGCAGCCAGGAGGCAAGCTCGACTGCCTGCTCGTTGTCCTCGTGCTTGGCCCGCTCCCACCTTTCTGCCCACCCCTCGACCTGACGGCTGAGGAAGCCTTCGGGGTGACCGAGATCCCCCAAGTCGCACTCCTTGGGGTTGGCCGAATGGAACTCGGCGAGAGTGTCAACTACCACCTCAGACAGTGCCCGATTGGCTGCCTCGTTTTCGCCTCCCCCAAATCGAGCGGGTATTTCGCCGCGAACCACAACACCGGACCGACGCTCCATCAGAAAGAAAGGGCTTCCGATCACGGAGCCCTCATCACAAAAGGCCACGGCTCGTGGTGCCTTGTCGAAAACGCGCCACAGCCTGGAAAGGACGCGGTACTCGCGACCCATGTCATGGGACTTGGCCGCCACCGGACCCAGTGGTGGCCGCCGAAGTACCAGTTCGGCGCCGTCAGGGAAGACAAGGAGATAGGTCAGGTTTGCCTTGCCTCCGCCAAACTGGCTCACCTCGGGTATTCCCCGAGGTAGCTCGGCCGCCGTCTCCATCCACGAGACGACCGCGTCGATGTCGAACTGCTCGTCCGGTCGGACGGCGATGAGATCGGTCACATGAGTGAGGTTATCCGCACAGGTCAGGTCGGCGATATGTATACCCTGCCGCGGTCTTGTCCGAGGAGGATATGAGCACGCCATTCGAGATCTCCGACCGCCTTACCGACCAATGGGCTGATCTTTCCCCTATCGATGCGACGTCACATGGCGTCGCCGGACGTGATCATCTCTGCACCGACTTTTCGCCGGATGGCGAGGAGATGCGGGCCGATCTGTATAAGTCGACCAGACAGCAGCTGAGTGAGCATCTCGACCACTCCGACCCTGTCCAAGCCAGGGCCTCAAAGGTGATCGTCGGCTGGCTCGACTGGCACATCTCGGACTACGACAGCCGTGAATGGGCCCGTGACATCAACCATATTTCCGGACCCTTCCAAAACATGCGTGACTCTTTCGACGTCATGCCCAAAGCGTCACAGGAGGACTGGGACTCGATCTGCACCCGGCTCAGCGGGTTCGATGTCATGCTTGCAGGGTATCGAGCATCGCTCACTGTTGGCGTCGACGCCGGTGACACGGTCGCGAGGCGCCAGGCGGAGTCTCTGTTGGAGCAGGTCGAGGCATCCGCCGGCGAAGAATCACGTTTCCTCAGATTTCCTGACGAAGCAGGCTCGGTGGGCATCGACTCCGGGCGGGTGACCGAAGCCGTAGACGCCGCCAGGGCGGGGTGCGGCGATTTCGCCGAATGGCTGCGTCATTCCTATCTCCCTGCGGCGAAGTTGCAGGATGCCGTCGGCAAGGAGCGGTATCTACAGGGTGCAGACCGTTTTCTGGGGATGGCACTAGACCCCGATGAGACCTACGACTGGGGATGGTCGGAGGTGCACCGACTCCGCTCGGAGATGGCGGTCACCGCCGCCGAGATCGACCCCGACCTCACCATCGAGCAGATCGTTCATCTTCTCGATACCGATCCTGACCGTTCGGCGGCGACTCGTCAGGAGTTCGTTGACTTTGTCTTCGACATCCAGCAGCAAGCTATTGAGCAGCTTGCGGGCGAGCACTTCGAGGTTCCGGACGAAATGAGATCCATCTCGGTCAACATCGCCCCGCCAGGCGGGAGTCTCGGTGCCTGGTACGTGGGTCCGTCCGAGGACTTCAGCCGACCCGGCTCCATCTGGTACGCACCAGGTGAGAGGGAGCGAATCCCGTACTGGCAGGAGGTGTCAACGGCGTATCACGAAGGTTTCCCTGGCCACCACCTGCAGCTGGCGACCGCCGTTCATGAGCGCGAGAAACTTTCCCGCTTTCAACGCAGCGTTGTCTGGTACTCGGGGGCGGGGGAAGGTTGGGCTCTCTATGCCGAGCGGCTCATGGATGAACTCGGGTTCTTCGAGAAACCCGAGTATCGATTGGGGCTGCTGTCGAGCCAGCTCTTCCGTGCCACCAGGGTGGTCGTTGACATCGGAACCCAGTTGGAGCTTCGTATCCCCGACGAAGCTCCCCTTCACGGGGGAGAGCTGTGGGACTATTCGACCGCGGTGGACTACATGGAGAAAGTCGGTCTCAATGCCCGTGACATTGCGGAGTCCGAGGTCAAGCGATACCTGGGTTGGATCGGGCAGGCAATCGCCTACAAGGTGGGGGAGCGGGAAATCCTGAAGATCCGCGATGAAGCAATGGCCCGAGACGGTTCGGCATTCGATCGGAAGAGATTTCATAGTCAGCTGTTGGAAGCAGGTGCGATACGACTCGATCTACTGCGAGAGGTCATGCTTTGAAGAAGAAGATGTTCGACATGGGCGACACCGAGCTTCCGGATGTCTACAAACTGCTCTCCGGTGTGGTGGTTCCCCGACCCATTGGATGGATAGGGACGAGACGCGATGACGACAGTTTCAACCTGGCTCCGTTCTCGTTCTTCAACGTGGTGTCAGTCAACCCGCCCACGGTGCTCTTCTCCGGAGGACGTCACCCCGATCGCCCCAAGGACTCAGTGGCCTTCTCGGAGAAGACTGGTGAGTTCACCGTCAACATCGTCTCGGAGGATGTCGCCGACGCGATGAATGTGACATCGGGTTCTTTCACGTCCGACGATGACGAGTTCGCCATCGCCGGGCTGACCGCCGTTGTCGGTACCAGAGTGAACGCACCGATGGTGGTGGAGTCCCCGGCCAATCTCGAATGTCGTGTGGTCGACATCCTCGATCTGGGCACCGAGGGGGCTTCCCGAATTGTGATCGGACAGGTTGTGGCGATGCATGTCTGGGAAGAAGCTCTCGACGGCACCCGGATAGACAGCGACGTCCTGGCAGCTATCGGCAGGATGGCGGGAAACACCTACATCAATACTCGGGACACCTTCGAGCTAGCCCGGCCTTCCTAAGTGGTCTGTCGCCCAAGTAGCTACACGGTGTCACTGGCCCTCGACGCCCCTGGCGGCGTCCTCCGCCTCGACGCAGCTAAGGCTGCGCCTTCGTTGTGCGTCCTTGCCAGATGACGCCGATGACTCGGTGACACCGAGGCATCAATTGAGCGACAGACCACCCCTCATTTGCAGCCGTTGGCGATGAGACTGGGATATGGATTGACGGCGTCTCCCCTGTTGGGATACATACCGAAGTGAAGGTGAGGGTTTGAGCCTTGAGCATTTCCGGTGCTGCCCACATAACCGATGATGTCTCCCGCGCTCACCCTGCCGCTCTTGCCGAAGTCGTCCATATGGCTGCCGATATAGATCACTCCGTCGTCACCGGTCAGATTGAATTGCTTGCCGCCGATCGACCCGGTCTTGAAGGCAACGGTCCCGGACGTCGGGGCGTAGACAGGGGCACCGCGAAAGGAGCCCAGGTCAGTGCCCTGATGCCAGCGGGTTCCACCTCCTCTAGGGGCTCCCCAGCTATTGAAGAACCGGGCGTCCTCGACGGGACACACCCATCCGGAGCCGCCCGGGACAGCAAGGACCTGACCTACCTGGATCAGGTTGGGGTTGGAGATGCCGTTGGCTCTCGAGACCTCCGAGATTGTGGTTCCATGCCGGGCAGCTATGTCTACCAGTCGGTCTCCGCGCTTGACGATGTATGAGGTCTCACCTGTCCCGCCTCCCTCGGCAACATATCCCGGTCCGTCCAGTAAGAGGTGGTATCCGGTGTAGATCACACGATTGAGGATCCCGTTGGCGCGGGCAATCTGTTCAACCGTCAAACCGTGGTCGGCTGCGATGCTCTCGATGCTCTCGCCCCGCTGAACAATGTGTGAGCCTGAATGGGTGGTGGGGGTGGATGGAGGCTTGACCACATCTCCGCCTGAGGTTTCGCCGGAACTTCCGACCGATGCGCTACCGGAGACGATGAGATTCTGGCCGATGCGTATGAGATTGGGTCTGGAGATGCCGTTTTTCTCTGCCAGAGCTGATACCGACGATCCGTATTTGCGGGCGATCTTGCCCAGGGTCTCGCCTCGGGCGACTATGTGAATCACCTCGGACTCCCCCTCCTCGCCGGGGACTATCAGAACCTGGCCGATGTGGATGAGGTTCGGGTTGGTGATGTCGTTTGCCTCGACGAGCTCAGCCAGAGAGATTCCTTGCTCTCTTGCGATCTTCCCGAGTGTGTCACCGCGCTCCACCGTGTAATCAACCGAGAACAGTGTCACCAGCAACGCCAGACCTGCTCCTACGGCGAGAGCGCGAAAACGATTCTTTGCAGGCATTGAAGGCAGACTCCTTCAGCCCCTGAAACCGCTCCGCGGAGGTGAGACTAACCAGCTTGGGATCGTTTACCAGCCAAAACCCTGAGTTGGCCACAGGCCGCGTTGATGTCCTTGCCCCGGGTGTCTCTAATCGTCACATTGACGCCTAGCGACTCCAGAATCCGGGCGAACTCGGCAATATGCAATCTCGACGACGCCTGCTCGTTGCTGAGAGGAGTCGGGTTGAGAGCAATCAGGTTGACATGTGCCCTGAGACGCTTTGCGATGGCTGCGAGTTTTCTCGCCTGGTCATCGGTGTCGTTGACCCCGTCCATCATTGTCCACTCAATGGACAACCGTCTTCCCTTCTTCTCGAAGTAGTTCCACGCCGCCTCCTCCAATCTCTCGATCGGGTACCGCTTGTTGATTGGGACGAGCGACGATCTCAACTCGTTATCGGCTGCGTGGAGGCTTATCGCCAGATAGACGGGCCACGGATCCTCGGCGAGACGGTTGATACCGGGAACCATGCCCACGGTCGACACCGTGATCGAACGCGCCGACATTCCCATCACCTCGATCATCCGGCGCAATGCTTCACGAACGCGGTCATAGTTGGCGAGCGGTTCTCCCATGCCCATGAACACGACATTGGTGACCCGATCGGGTACTCCCGGCATTCCAATCTGACGCAGGAATGCCTGGGCGTAGGCCACTTGGGCCACTATCTCGCCTGCTTCGAGATGGCGTTCGAACCCGAACTGGCCAGTGGCGCAGAAAGTGCAGGCAAGGGCGCAGCCGGCCTGACTCGAGATGCAGAGGGTCGCCCGCTTGCGGTAGCCCATGAGGACCATTTCGATGGCCGCGCCGTCGGTGGCGCGGAACAGCCACTTCCTCGTGGTTCCCCGGTCCGACGTCTGCTCCATCTCCAATCTGAACGGCCAAAGCGTCTCGGCCAGCTCGGCTCGCAACCTTCCGGGGAGGTTGGTCATGTCTTCGGCGTGTAGTACCGGAGTTCTGTAGAGCCAATCACGCAACTGGTTGAGACGATACGAAGGCTCGTCGCCAACTACCCCAGCCAGATCCTCCGGAGCGTGGAGGTATGGCACGTCACTACGTGGATTGCTGGGCTTGCTCGATCCAGGAGCGAGCGCGGGCGGCACTGACGCCGGCCGCTTCGGCAACGGAATCCGGCGAGGCATCAGCCAGGGAGGCAATGTCTTCGATCCCGGCCTCCGCGAGTCGTGTGGCGAATACGGGGCCTATCCCGTCAATCACCTCAATGCTCTGACCGGTGTCGGCGCGAGGAGTTCGGAACGTGGGTGGTTCGGGTTCTCTCGAGGTCGCCACAGAGACAAAGCGGTCTCTCATCGCCCACAGCACGGCTACTGCCCCGCCGATCAGCCCGATTGTCTTGGCAATCTTCTTCAACATGCCGCCAAGGGTACCCGTCTTGGGGCGGTGCTCTACGCTGGCCCGATGAAGGTCGACTTTTACTTCCCGCCATCTCCCCCGGATGCCGCTTCGGAACTTGCTCGCAACGCCCAGAAGATGGGGTACGACGGGTTCTTTTCAGCCGAGACCCAGTACGACCCGTTCCTGCCTCTCGCGTTTGCCGCCGACGCCGCACCAGGGCTCGAGTTGGGTACGGCGATCGCTGTTGCTTTTCCCCGTTCGCCGATGGTTATGGCGATGACGTCGTGGGATCTTTCGCGGCTATCCAAAGGAGGATTCCTGCTCGGCCTTGGCACCCAGATTCGGGCTCACATCACCCGACGGTTCAGCACAGAGTGGGGGAGTCCGGGACCGAGATTGAAGGATTACATCCTCGCGGTGAGGGCGATCTGGGATACATGGCAGAACTCGACCCCTCTCGAATATGAGGGCGAGTTCTACAGCTTCTCTCTAATGACACCTTTCTTCGATCCAGGCCCCATCAGACACCCCGACATCCCTGTCTACATCGCGGGTGTCGGCCCCTACCTGAGTGCGCTTGCCGGCGAGATCTGTGACGGATTCCATGTGCATCCATTCCACACGGTCGCCTATCTCGATGAGATTGTTCTGCCGAACATGACAAAGGGCGCGGAGACGGCGGGACGTTCGATGGAGGATGTGGAGCGGACAACCACAGTTTTTGTCATGACGGGTGAGAGCGACTCGGATGTCGAGCAGGCAATGGCCCCTGTTCGTCAGCAGATTTCGTTTTATGCGTCGACTCCCTCGTACAAGCCGGTATTGGAGGCGAGCGGATGGGACTTCGGCGATGAGCTTCACTCGATGTCGAAGAGAGGTCAGTGGGCGGAGATGGCCGATGTTGTCCCCGACCAGGCGGTTCTCGATGTCGGGGTCGCTGCTCCCATCGACAAGCTCGGGCAGGCGATCAAGGACCGCTACGGCAACCGGATTCAACGCTTGGGGTTCTACACGGTTGGCTCAACAATGGGCATCGAGCCCGACGCGCTCGGGCAGGTGATCACAGACCTGAAGTCCTAGAAGAGGAGGGCCGTGGCTGTGTCGACCCTCGGGTCGGGTGCGGAGCGACGGTTATCCCCTTCCAACTCGATCAAGGAGAGCGGTCCCCATCCGGGTTGCATCGCGTCGAGTTCCTCGATGACATGTCCCCGCGATCGCAGATCGGTGAGTGAGGCAGCGGACATTCCGGGTTCAACCAAGAGTCTCGATGCTGAGTAAGGGCCAAAACCGGAGATAGTCCAACGCGGGGCCGACTGTGCCGTCTCGAGTTCGGCACCCCCAAGGATCGCATCCGCCCCGACTTGCGCGACAAGCTGTGGTTGAACTGATCCGCCACGTGTCCCAAGCATCCACTTTGGGTCGGCACCGGCGGTCCAGAGGGTTGGCGACAGTGTGTGCAGCGGCCTTTTCCCCGGAGCCAGCTCGTTGGCGTGTCCGGGAGTGAGACTGAACCCTCCACCGCGGTCTTGCAACAGAAACCCAGATCGGGCGGCGCCAAAAGGGGACCCCGTGCCCCGGTAGTTCGATTGGATGATGGACACAGCCATTCCACTGGAATCTGCGACACAGAGGTAGGCGGTGCCCGACGCCGTTCCAATGCCCTTCGGCCAAGTACCTGATTGATTGCTGGAGACACTTGCGGCCGCCCGCTCCAGCCGACCCCTATCCATGAGAATGTCCGCGGGAACGGCAAGATGGTCGGGGTCGGCCACGAGGTCGTTGCGCTCCCAGGCCAAGCAGCGGTATGCCTCGATCAGCAGGTGTCTGCGAAGTGGACTCTCGAGGTCCTCTGGTGGCGCCAGCATCTCGAATACGGAGAGTGTGGCCGGACCGAGGTAGCTCTGAGAGTTGGGTGGGACCGTCCAGGCGTCGAGTCCGGCGACGTGGGCCCCGATCGGGTCGACCCACTCCGCCTGGATCGAATCCATGTCCTGGAGAGTTATCAGACCACCGACGGCTTCGACAATGTCCTCTCCGGCCTGGCCCTTGTAGAAAGAGTCGCGTCCCGACCCGGCAATCGATTCGAGGGTCGCGGCCAGGTCGAGACGTCTGATGATGTCTCCTCGCTTCACCGGCCGTCCACCGGGATAGAGATCCGCAATTGACGGGTTGTCCCGATATACCCCGGCCATCCTGGTGAAGGCCCTCTCTTGCTCCGTCGAGACCTCGAATCCCGACCTGGCGAGGTCGATCGCAGGGGCGAGGGCGTCGGCAAGTGGCAGAGCACCGAAATTCTCGGACAGGGCCACGAAGCCGTCGACACACCCGGGAACGGTGACGGTCAGCGGATGATCTCGGGGTACCTCGGTCTCGTCGGCGTCGCGCAAGATGGCTGCGCTTGCATTGGACCCCGATCTGCCTGATGCATTCAGGGCTTTGGGTTTATCCCAACCCGGTCGATGAACGAGGGCGAAGAGATCGCCGCCGATACCCGATGTCTCCGGTGCCACCACTCCCTGTGCCGCCACCGCGGCAAGGGCGGCGTCGACGGCGTTGCCACCGTTGGTGAGAAGCTGTCTACCTGCTTCGGCCGACAGATTGTGTGGCGTGGCGACAGCGTTGGAGGTCAAGAAACCTTGAGGTCGGGGAGCATGCGATTGAGCGCGTCGAGGACAGCGCGGACCACCGCTTTGGTCTCGTCGTCGTCGGCGAAGGCCGACCCGATGAGAACTCGCTCACTCACCTCGGTGACCAAAACGACCTGCGCAACAGCGATCCTTCGGCTGCCCAGGGTCGTAACGTCCACGAAGGCGATCGCCAGGGCGGCCGTATCGTGTATCGCTTGCCGTACGGCCTCGATGGTGGCCTCCGCAATCTGGCGGGGTCTCGTCGCAGAAGACGCCGCACCGGCCGCGGTTCCCAGCAGGAGGCTGTCCTGCCAACGCAACGTCACTGTGACTTCGGCCTTGGCGCCTTCGAGCGCTTCTGAGACGTCGACGACGGCGGGTCGAATCCCGCCGTCGAGGTCGGCGTCGGCCAACTGGACGACTGACACAACCCGACGGTCGATATCGATTCCGAAGAGAGCCTGACCGAGTGACTGGACGTCCCTGACCAGTTGTTTGGGCGCCTTGTTGCGACGTGCCAGAACATGAATCTCGTTGACATGGCCGTTCTCGGCAACCACCCGGGCCGCCTCCACACCGTCGATGCGGCCTATCTTTTCCTGGAGCGCGACATAGTCCATTACCGGCCAGCGTACCGAGGATCAGGTCTATTTTTGGGCCTTAGGACCGTGATTCTCTCTTGTGGGGTGGGGGTGATCGGTATAGATTGCATCTTGCTGGAAGCTATCCGGGGCTGTGGGGCAACCGGTCACCTGACCGTTAGCCCTTTACCCGGTGGGCGAAGTCAGGGGCCTTTTGACATGTGAAGGTTCCCGGTTCATGCCGGGGAATGGGGTGAGTTCGGCGTCGGACATTCGTCTTTTCAAGCAAACTACCGCCCATCTACCTAGCGGAGCGGAATGTCGCATCGGCACGCAACGCCGGTGAAATAAGACATCGAAGGTGAGCGTGGCAGAGCTATGAAGGTCCGTTTGATCCGAATTCTCGCTGCCGCTGCCAGCCTGGCCGCATTGATCGCGGCCGGCTCGGCTTCAGCAAGGATCGGCTGATGTCAGCAAGGATCGGCTGATGAATGACGCCAACTCACCACCCACTTCGGGCAACATGTCACCCGGGGTCCAATGAGGTTGCTCAAAAACAGTCCGGTGGGGAGGCGTTACCAGCGTCTTCATCCTTCGGTGCAGCGAAAGCTAAGGATCGCTGTGCCCTATTCAGTGATGGGCATAGTCGTGCTGATCGTCACCTATTTCCTATCAGATCCCCCTGACTGGGGCCTTTGGATCGTCTTCGCTTCATTGTTCGTCCTACTCGAGTTCTTTGCGGTCGAAGTCAACGACCGCCTCTTTCACAGCTCATCGATCATGGTGGTGATGACCGCCGGGGTCATCTTTGCCCTCCTGGCAGACTCGGATGCCCTTTTTGCGATGGCTTTGATGGCCGGGGTTGCTCTCTTCACGCCCCTCGACTTCAAGGAAAAACGCTGGTTTCAGCCGATGGCCAACTTCGGTCAGTTGGCCCTGTCCGGCGCCGCCGCCGGGCTTCTGCTTGATCTGAATCTTCCTGACATCGAGGTGGCCACCACCCAGGTGCTGCTCCGGGTAGCGGTCGCGTCCACACTGGCCTCTCTGGCCTATGTCACTCTCAACAACATGATGGTGCGTCGGGCGGTGAAGACCGTCTACGGAAACGACAACCTCCAGCCCTGGTCCCAGATGAACGTCCTCATTGGTGGTCAGGTTGTCATGGGTCTTCTTGGCGGTCTCATCGGTGCTGCCTACGAGATTGCCGGCCGTCCTTCGGCGGTGCTGGTCCTGATTGTCGCCGTCTACGGCATCGGGCACATATCGCTGTACGCCTTCTCCCAGCTTCGCGAGTCCCATCTCAGTGCTATCCGCGGTTTCGTCAAGACCCTCGAGGCCAAGGACATGTACACCAGGGGCCACACCGAGCGGGTCGCCTACTTCTCCCAGATGATCGGTGAGGAGCTGAGCTTCACCGGAACCCAACTGGAGACGGTCAAATGGGCTGCGCTCATCCATGACCTGGGCAAGCTGGCGGTGCCCACCGACCTGATCCGCAAGAAGGGACGGCTCAGCGATCAGGAGTACGCCCAGATGAAGTCTCACGCTCATCTGGTCGAGGAGATTCTCGCCGAGGTCGACTTTCTTCAGCCGATGGTGGAGATTGCCTCCGGTCATCACAGCCACTTCGACGGTAACGGATATGGAGGCAGTGGTCACACCCAGGGGGAGACACCCAGTCTCGAAGCCTGCATCGTCGCGGTGGCCGATGCTTTCGATGCCATGACGTCGGCGCGTTCCTATCGCATGGCCCTGTCCCAGCAGTACGCGTTGGGCGAGTTGAGGAAGCACTCGGGTGCCCAGTTTCATCCAGATGTTGTCGATGCCTTCGAGCATGGTCTAGCCAAGACCGGTCGAACCTGGGGTGCTCCGCATGTGAACGATGAGGAGATGGCAAGACGTCTTGCCGAGCAGCCGGAGTTGACTCTTCGTGGTTAACTGGAGCCCCCGAACGATCGCGGCCGCTTCATGGCTGTTCCCCTTTGTAGCCGGCGGCGTCGGGCTCTACGGGGCAAGCATGGCGACAACGGATCCGATCTCTCTCCTCATTGCCGCGATGGCCCTGGTGCTCGCTTCCCTTGTCGGTGTTGCCACTTCGAACTCCGGCAACCGATTCACCACCGGTCTTGCTGTGGCTGCTGCCATCCCATTTGTCTTCTCCGGTGACACCGGTGTTGATCTTGCCGGGACATTGGGCGCCTACGGGGTCGGTCTTGCCGCCGTTTGGGTGGTTCGTTATGCCCGTGGCGAGAAACACCGTGACCTGTTACCAATGATGGTCCGTCGTTTTGGCGGATATGTGACCTACGCGGTGGTGTACTCGGGGGTGCGCATCGGGGCGTTCTCCGACCTCTCCGGTGGGTGGGAGGACCTCGTTCCGTTCGTCGTTGCTGTGATGGCGTGGCTCGCCGTTGAGGTCCTCCTCAGGGCGCTGCTCATCCTCGGGCCCCGTGAGCTTTCCAGGACGTACCTCGCTCGCGCCATCATTCATGACATCAATGTCTTCGTCGGTCTTGCCCTCACCGGGGCGCTGTTTGGCGAGCTGTTTCCGGCAATCGGCTGGTGGGCGCTTCCCATAGCCCTCCTTCCCTATTCGTTTGCTCACTCGGCGTTCAAGCGATTTCAGGAGACCAAGGTCACCTACAAGCAGACAATTCGCGCGTTGGCCCGCATCCCCGAAGTGTCGGGGCTCGCGGTCGACGGCCATGCTGACCGTACGACCCAACTGGCAACATCGATCGCCATGGAAATGGGTCTCGGGCCGTCCCAGGTCGAGGGTGTCGAATACGCCGCTCTGATGCACGACATAGGCCGTGTCAGCCTCAACGAGCCCAACGTCGTGAAGATGGGTTACACCGACGATGACATCGCACGTTGGAGCTCGGAGATAATCGCCGAGTCGCCCTATCTGGAGCGTGTTGCCAAGGATGTGCAGCAGCAATACGAGCCGTATCGCAATCCGGGAGAGCAGGAAGACCCAGGAGTCTCCATCGTCTCGCGCATCATCAAAGTCTCGGCGGCATATGACTGGAAGGTCCACAAGGACGGCAGATCACCGCTCGAGGCCCTCGAGGGGTTGCATGCAGGCGCCGCATACGAATTCGACCCCGATGTCGTCGCCTCACTGCGCCGGCTTCTCGAAGCCCGTGGTGTCCTGACACCGGCGCGGACCTAAACCCACTAGTCGGACGACGTCGCCGACCCTGGCTGAGCTCTCGCCCCGTGTTTGAACCAGCGACGGGGCCTGCGAAGCTCGTGCTCGAGGAACACTCCTAAACCGAGCGCAAGGAAGATGTCGCCGAGACTGATTACTTCGCCGATCCCCACCAAGCGGAGCGGAACGACATCGGCGAAAAAGGTCAGTCGTGAGGTCTCATCGAGGAGCACGTGTTTGAAGGAGCCGAAGATGTCAGGCTCCGCGACGGTGAAACCGCTGGCAACCTCTGCCGCGCCGGCCAGTACCGGCATGCCCCCGTTGATGGCGATAACCGTGAAGTTCATGAGAACTCCAATTCCGACGATCCACATTCCCGGCTTCGCCCGGTTGAGTGTGACCAGGATCATCAGGAGCACAAAGGAAGCCAACACCATGACCACGCCGACCGTTTCCGACCAGGTTTCGTCGGGCAACCATCGTGTCCCGAGCTGAAGTCCGAGAGACACGAGAAGGAGCCACCACGACTCCAACTCGATGTCTCCGAGATTGATCAGCCGGCCTCCGCGAAGCATCGCAATCGTAAGAGCAAGAAAGAGGACGATGGCGAGCCATAACATGGAGCTTCGACGGTATCAGAGGGACCCGAGTTTCCTAAGAGGGAGCAGAATGACTGTTCGATACGAGACCGCAGAAGGCAGAGCGACGATCACGATCGACGACCCTGAGCGGCGCAATCCCATGTCGGTGGCGACGATGTCGGGTCTTCTCGAGGCAACCAGGATTGCCGTGGACGATCCGGATGTGAAGGTGATCGTCTACACCGGCGCCGGGGACCGGACCTTCTCGGCTGGCGGGGATCTTTCGGGCACTTTTGCCGACGATCCGATCGGTCTCCACAAGGCTCGTGGGGATCTGGGTGAGACGTTTCGGTTGATGTTTCGGGGTGGCAAGCCAACGGTGGCACGTGTCAACGGCCACGCTCTTGCCGGCGGATTTGGCCTGGCCGTGGCGTGCGACGTCACAGTCTGTGTCGACGATGCGATGCTGGGGACTACTGAGGTTCGTGTCGGACTGTGGCCGATGGTGATATCGGCATTGTTGGTCCGGGTGATGCCCAGAAAAGCAGCGCTCGACTTGATGTTGACCGGCAGAACGATCGGCCCGGAGGAGGCTCTGCGCTTGGGAGCAGTGAGTCGAGTCGTCCCGCGGGCTGAACTCGACGACGTGGTGGATGAGGTGGTGACAGGTCTGCTGTCTTCGAGCCCTGCCGTTCTGATGCTTGGAAAGGACTCATTCTGGGGTATGGCCGACGCGGACTTCGACACCGCGTTGGACCGGTTGCAAGGTGGTTTCACCGAGATCACCCTGAGTGACGATGCTGCTGAGGGGATTAGTGCGTTTCTGGAAAAGCGAGACCCGGACTGGTCGGGAACGTGAGTGAAGTGCCCCCCCAACAAAAGTACGCTGACGTTTCAACGGACAGTGATGCCGCTCACGGTGTCCTCGTCCTTGACGCACCGCTGCGGGTGCGCCTTCGTCCTGTATCCTTGTGAGCGACCCCCCTGCCTCACCGAAACATGCGACCGTACTTCTGTTGGAGAGCACTGGCGTAGCTCCATATCGCATTTAGCCTGATCGTCGTGCGGCGAAACATCCAAGTGCTCGGGTGGACACTCATCTGGAGTGGGGTCTTGATTTTCGGTTACCTGGGGTGGCAGCTCTTTGGCACCGATGTGGTCAACGCCGGTGTTCAGGCGCAAGCTCAGGAGGAGCTCGAGCAGACCTTTGAGGAGACCCAGGACAGCTTGCCCGCGGTCGAGGAAATCGATCCCGTGGTTTATCTCGGTGAGGAACCGGGCGAAGTACCTGATCCAGTTGAGTTCTACCCCGAGGAGACGCCGGAGACTGGTGAAGCTTTTGGGTTCATTCGCATCGACAAGATCGGAGTCGACGAGGTCATCTTCGAGGGTGTCGATCGGCGGACGCTGAAGAAGGGGCCCGGACACATGGAAGACACGCCGCTCCCCGGCCAGCCTGGCAATGCGGTGTTGTCAGGTCACAGAACCACACACGGCCGACCCTTTTTCGACTTTGATCTTCTCGAGGTCGGTGATCGGATCGAAGTGGAGACGGCGATCGGAGTCCACGCCTATGAGATTCGTGAGATTCGAGTAGTCCAGCCCACAGACGTCTGGGTGACCGATGACAGACCCGGTTCATGGCTGACCCTGACCACCTGCGAACCCAAGTTCTCAGCGCGTCAGCGACTGGTCATCTGGGCCGAGATGGTGTCGGGGCCGAACATCGAATTCGCCGGACTGCATAAGGAGAGGTTCGGCGAGCAGACCTAACTTGTTACGCCCTCGAGGATCTCCTGTGTAACGATGCCGATCAAGAGGTCTTCGACGACACCGTTTGCCCCGATGATGTAGGTGACGGGTAGTCCGAGTCTCGGATAGGCCGTCTCGAATTCGGCATTACCGAGGCCAAGATCGTAGGAGGGGTCGAACTCCTCGGCGAAGGCTCGAGAAGCCGTCTCGGTGTCTTCTACCGCGACACCGATGACCTTGACGTCAGCGTTTGCCACGGCGAACGCCGAGATGTCAGGAGTCTCGGTGCGACAAGGTATGCACCACGACGCCCATAGATTGAGAACGACCGGACGGTTGTCGGCTTTCAATTGCTCTGAGAGCGTGAACGTTCCCCCGCCGATCAATGGCACCGTGAAGTCGGGAGCCGGTTGGCCGACTTCGGCAACGATGACATCGTCGGAGGGCAACACCGAGGCGACTAGAAGACCGATCACGACGACGCCGATAAACAAGCCTGTCAGCTTGAGGCCTGGTCGTGGCAGCGGACCGGGTGCCTCTTCAGTCAGAAGCCATCCTCCGCAGCACGTAGTGAAGGATGCCTCCGTTGCGTAGGTACTCGACCTCGATCGGGGTGTCGACGCGGGCGCCAGCTTCGAACTCGATCACGGCCCCGTCCTGCCTGGTCGCCTTGACTCGCAGTGTCTGCCGAGGTGCCAAGTCATCGTTGACAGCGATGTCGAAAGTCTCGGTCCCATCGATTCCAAGGGAATCGGCACTCTCCCCGTCACGATAGACAAGCGGAAGGACCCCCATCATCACCAGGTTGGAACGGTGAATCCTCTCGAATGATTTGGCGATGACCGCCCTCGCGCCAAGCAGGAATGTGCCCTTCGCGGCCCAGTCGCGCGATGATCCCATTCCGTAGTCGGCTCCGCCCAGGACCACCAGCGGGACTCCTGCCTCCTTGTAGTGCATTGCGGCCTCGTAGATCGACTTGACCTCACCATCGAGATGATCGGTGGTCCAGCCTCCCTCGGTGTCCGGAGCAAGCTGATTGTGTATTCGAATGTTGGCGAAGGTGCCGCGGGTCATGACACGGTCGTTGCCTCGTCTCGACCCGTAGGAGTTGAACATCGGAGGCTGGACACCCTCGGACACCAAGTATTTGCCGGCAGGGGTGTCGACCCCGATCGACCCGGCAGGGCTGATGTGGTCGGTCGTCACCGAGTCACCGAGCTTCACCAGCACTCGGGCTCCCTGAATTGGCGCGATTGGTGTCACGTCAGCCGACAAGTCGGCGAAGAAGGGCGGTTCCTGAATGTAGGTCGAAGCCTCGTTCCACTCGTAGAGGTCAGAATCCGTGGTCGAGATGGAGCGCCACTCGTCGGACCCCGTGAACACGTCTGAGTATTTCTCCACAAACTGACGCTGGCTGACGCTCGATCCGACGAGGTTGGAGATCTCCTCCTGGCTTGGCCAGATGTCGCGTAGATACACATCGTTGCCTTCACCATCCTTGCCAAGCGGCTCATTGATTGGATCCCAATCGATCGTTCCCGCTATTGCATATGCAACTACCAGTGGGGGGGAGGCCAGGTAGTTGGCTCGCACATCTGGCGAGATTCGACCTTCGAAGTTCCGGTTGCCGGAGAGGACGGCTGCGCCCACCAGGTCGTTGGTGTTGATGGCTTTCGAAATGGGCTCTGGCAACGGGCCCGAGTTTCCGATGCATGTCGTGCAGCCGTAACCGACGACCCCGAATCCCAGAGCCTCGAGATCGTCCAAGAGACCGGATGCCGTCAGATACTCGGTGACAACCTGAGATCCCGGGGCCAGGGAGGTCTTCACCCACGGCTTGCGCTGGAGACCACGCTCCCGGGCTTTTCTGGCGACCAGCCCAGCGCCGATCATCACATCCGGATTGGAGGTGTTGGTGCAGGAGGTGATCGCTGCAATCACGACGTCACCATCTCCGAGATGGAATGTCTGCCCGTCGTAGTCGATGCTGACGCCGGCTTCTCCGGGCACATCGTTTCTTCCGAAAGTGTCGTTCAGATCGTTGTGCCACTGTTCTTTCATCGATGAGAGAGCAATTCGGTCCTGGGGCCGTCTCGGTCCGGCGAGCGATGGCTCGACGGTGGCCATGTCGAGCTCGAGACTGTCGCTGTAGGTGATCTGGCGGGAGTCCTCGCGCCACATCCCCTGGGTCTTGTAGTAGGTCTCGACAGTGTCGATGAGCTTGTCATCGCGTCCGGTCAGCCTGAGATAGTCGAGCGTCTGGTCGTCAACCGGGAAGAACCCTACGGTCGCCCCGTACTCGGGAGCCATGTTGGCGATGGTCGCCCGGTTGGCGATTGGCATGTCAGTCAGCCCGGGACCGTAGAACTCGACGAACTTGCCGACGACGCCAAACTCGCGAAGCATCTCGGTGACCCGGAGCACGAGGTCGGTGGCGGTTGACCCTTCGACGAGCTTGCCAGTCAGCCGAAATCCGACCACCTCGGGAAGCAGCATGTAGATAGGCTGGCCGACCATGGCGGCCTCAGCCTCGATGCCTCCCACACCCCAACCGACTACTCCGAGGCCGTTGATCATCGTTGTGTGAGAATCAGTGCCGACGAGGCTGTCCGGATAGAGGTACTCGCCGTCGTCCCAAACAACCTTGGCCAGATATTCTAGGTTCACCTGGTGGACGATGCCGGTCGCCGGCGGGACCACCCGAAAATTTGCGAAAGCCGATTGGCCCCATTTGAGGAACTCGTAACGCTCTTGGTTTCGCTCAAACTCCTTCCGCGAGTTGATGATCAGCGCATCGGATCGGGCGAAAGCATCTACCTGAACTGAATGGTCGATCACGAGATCCGCCGGGATGAGCGGATTCACCTGCTGGGCCGCACCTTCGTCGCCGGTCATGCGCACTATGGCGTCCCGCATGGCGGCCAGATCTACCACGGAAGGTACGCCGGTGAAGTCCTGAAGCACGATGCGGCCCGGGATGAACGGGATCTCCTGTTCCCGAACGTTGGTTGCGTCGTAGGCCGCTATCCGACGCACGTCGTCCTCGGTTACGGTGTGCCCGTCCAGGTTTCGGAGTACCGACTCCAGGAGAACCTTGATGGAGTAGGGGAGATTCTCGACGCCATCAAGAGCGTCGAGACGGGCGATCTCGCGGCTCCCCATCGCTGTGTCGAGCGTGGTGCGAGAGTCGAACGGGTCGGTGGGCATTGGGGGCCTCCCGGATAAGAAAACTATTGACGTTACTGAGCCTAACGATCGGGTCCCGGTCCGCTATACGTGCTTCAGTCGAAAGATCAGCCGGTCTTTCGATAGGAGAAAAGCCGCCTCGAGGCGTTGGGGTTAACTGATGCTGATAGGGACCCGGGTTACGCAAGGATCAGTCAGAGCCTTGTGTGGGATGACCACGGGGTCGCATTTGAAGGAGAGTGCTCCGAAGAGCCCACCGACGATTCCTCGATCGAGTGAACAGACCACCTCTGGATGACTGATGGCGGTCTCGCCGAACGGGCAGTGCGATGTCAGGAGACGCTCACCCGATACGTCAGGATCGACTGAGAACCCGAGTCCGGTCATGGCGCTCGCCACCGCCTGAACCGCAGCGTCGTAGCCGGGATCGTCCGGAATTCCGATTTCGGTGGCCAATTGCTGTCCGTAAGCCCTTCCGACCTTTTCGGCCACATCTGATACGTCGTCCGGGCCCAGCTCTTCGAGGATGTGCAGTAACATGTCCACGAGCATCTCGAAGCGTCTGGGAGCGAAGTAAACCGTTACCTCTTTCTTGGTCACCTCGTAGGACTTAGCGGGTCTCCCCGCACCGATGCTGTTCGACGGTCGTCGGTGACTCACCTGGAGATATCCGTCGGTGGTGAGGCGGTCGAGATGGTGCCGGGCGACGTTGGGGTGCAATTCGAACAGCTCGGCGATCTTGGATGTGGTCAAGGGCTCGGGAGACTCGCGAACAGCTATGTAGATGGCACGACGAGTCGGGTCACCCAAGGCTTGAGTCAGGTCCGATATGCGGCGGTCGAGTGTTTTGGTGTCCATATGGGCTACCACCCAGGCAAAACTATAGTTCGACGAGGTCCTATCCGCTGCAGTAGCCATTGGGGAAAGCATCGTGTCCGACAACCAGATCTTTGACGCTGTCGCGTCGATCGAGTCACCCCTCCTGGTGGGACGCACTCTGGGTGAATTGGGGTTGGTGAAGTCGGTTGAGAAGAAGCTTGGCGGCAAGATCAGGGTCGAGCTGCTGCTACCGACTCCGGGCCACACCGATGCACTCGACCGACGACTCCAGGAGGCACTTGCACCGTTTGCCAGGGGAGCCGACGTGGACATCGAGACCATGGGCGACGATGCTGCCGCGGAGTGGATCTCTGCTCTGAGGGATACAGCTGGGCCCGCGATGGGAGAGCCCGGCTCGTCCACCAGGACAATCGCCGTTTCTTCAGGAAAGGGAGGTGTTGGAAAGTCGTCGGTTTCCACCAACCTCGCTGTTGCTCTTGGCCGCGCCGGAAGAAAGGTCGGCATCGTCGACGGTGACATTTGGGGCTTCTCGATCCCGACGATGCTCGGAGTCAACCATCCCCCACTGATGATTGGAGACTCGATCATCCCGCCGGTCACCCATGGCGTGAAGGTCATGTCGATGGACTTCTTTGTTGGCGACGACAAGGCAGTCATATGGCGGGGACCCATGCTTCACAAAGCCATCGAGCAGTTCCTCAAAGATGTCTTCTGGGACAGCATCGACTTTCTCATCGTCGATATGCCACCTGGCACGGGCGACATCGCCATTTCGATGTCGCAGTTTCTTCCTCGCGCCCAGGTGCTTCTGGTGACGACGCCCCAGCCGACCGCTCAGAGAGTGGCGCGGCGGGCGGCTCTCATGGCGAAAGAGGTCGACCAGGAGGTGATTGGCGTTGTTGAGAATATGTCATGGTTCACCGGTGACGACAACAAGAGGTACGAGTTGTTCGGTTCGGGCGGAGGAGCTGCCCTAGCGGAGGAACTCGGAGTGGACTTGATGGTCCAGATCCCACTTCTGCCTGCGATGGGCAGAGGGGCCGACGACGGGTATCCGGTTGTGATGGCAGCACCTGGCTCCGATGCGTCTATCGCCTTTGACGCGTTGGCTGCAGCGGTCATCGACAAGCGTCCCCGTGTCAGGACGAACCCGGCGCTGGTGATCAAGTAGTCGTCGGCCTCAGACTGCGGGCAATGTCCCCGAAGCGATTCGAACCGCCCACACCGCCAACAGCGCTACTGCCGTCCCAAACAGGGTGAGGTTCAACATCTTCTGAGACATCGGGCCGACACGCCCGGACCTGCGGAGCATGAACCAGACCCAGCCACCGAGCAACTGGGCCGCGATCAACGGGATCAGCGGGTGTTGGGTGATGGCGGCGCCAATGTCACCCCGTATCAAGTTGGAGGCGGCCCTGGTCATGCCACATCCCGGGCATGCCATGCCGGTACACAAGGCAAACGGACAGAAGGTCGCACCGTCGTCGGCGGGTGTGAGCAGAGCGAGGAGTGCGACTCCGATGAAGGGAGCCGCGATGATGAGACGATCTCTCCGTCGCGATGTGATCACCGCGCCGAGCATAAGCGACCTGATTGGATCGCGCCTACATTCCAACCTTGTCCAGGGTCCGATAGAGAAGGGACGCCGGAGTGAGAAACCAGGGGCGTTTCCCCCCGTAGTAGAACTTTCCGTTGTGTGGGATTTGGCTGAAGATGCTGGGCGGATCCTCTCCGAGAAGCATGCCTGCAAGTTCGTAGCCGAGTTGGACGGACAGTCCAACCCCGTGACCTCCGTATCCCATGGCATACCAGGCACCCTCGATTCGACCGATATGGGGTATCAGGTCAAAGGGGACCCCAAGCTGGCCACCCCAAACGTGGGTTATGTCGACGTCTTCCAGTTCCGGCCAGTAAGTGAGGAGGCTTTGCCGGAGATCCCTGGCCGAGTCTTCTAGATCGAGGTCTGTGTGGAGGTTTCGCCGCCCACCGATGAGGATTCGGTCGTCCGGTGTTCGCCGCATGTAGTTGAGCAGGCGTTTTCGGGTGTAGGTCATCGCTCCACCAGGAAAGATCGACTCCGCCCTCGGCTCTCCCAGCGGTTCGGTGGCGATGATGTACGAACCGACTGGGACCATGAGTCGCGCCAGTTCTCTGCTTGGATCTCGGGTGGTGTAGCCGTTGGTCGCGAGGATCACTTCGCCTGCGTTGACGGGTCCGTTGCTCGTCGAGACGCGAAGACCGCTGTCACTGTTCTCCATGCCGGTCGCCTCACAATGATCCACCAGCAACGCTCCGGCGCGTTTCACCTCAGATGCCAAGCCAAACGAGAGTCTTGCCGGATGTATCCCGATTCCCTCCGGTTCGTATATGGCCACGTTGAAGTGGTCGCCACCCACCACTTCATGGATCCGACGTGCGTCGAGCACCTCCCACTCCACGGCAAACCGTTTTCGATACCAGGCGACGTCGCGGTCGAAGGCCTTGAGCTGGCGGCTTCCCCTACCCAGTGCCGCAAGTCCCCCTCGATGCACTAGCGCATCGATGCCGGGGCGTTTGTCCAGGTCCTTGATCATGTCGAGGGAGCGCACGGAAGATGCCCACATCTCGGCTGCCACCTTCGGTCCGAAGCTGGCATGAACCGCGTCGACCCCCGCTTTGATGTCTGGCGAGACCATGCCGCCGTTCATCGACGATGCGCCGCCCGCGATTTCCCCGGCGTCGATCAGGGTGACGTCGTGGCCGGCCTCGGCCAGGCGGAGACCGGCCGACATGCCGGTCAGGCCGCTGCCGACGATCAGATAGTCGGTCTCGTCGGGAAGCTCGGATGTCAGCCCGTCCGGTCGGGGATAGTCATCGATCCAAAAGGGGAGCTGCTTCACAGACTGCGGAGTCCGGCTCCGAACAGTGAAGCCATATCATCGACCTGCTCTGAGGTCATGATCAGCGGAGGGGAAACTTGAAGGGCGCCACCACCCATGGCACGGGTTAGGACTCCGGCAGAGCGACAGGCATCGGCAGCCCTAAAGGGAAGCGTTTCGTCATCTCCGATATCGAGTTGGATCGCAGCGAGTGCGCCGACTCCGCGACGGATGCCGGCGACAATCTCTAGTTCCTCCAGAGGGAGCAGGGCGTCGTAGATCTCGTCCTCGAGTTCCCTGGCCCTCTCAATGAGGCCTTCGCGTTTGATGATGTCCATGACCACCAGACCGGCGGCACAGGCGGCAGGGTGTCCTGAGTATGTGTAGCCATGCCGGAACACAAGTCCCGGCGTGTTGAAGAAGGGCTCAGCGATGTGAGACGCGGCCACAACCCCGCCGAGGGCGGCATACCCACAGGTGACGCCCTTGGCGAAGGTGATCAGGTCGGGCTCGAGGCCGTAGAGATTGGCCGCGAACCAGTCGCCAACACGTCCGAACCCGGTGATGACCTCGTCTGAGATGTAGAGCGCGCCGGCGGCCCGGATTGTTTCCCGCACACTGGTCAGGTACTCGGCACTGACCGGTCGAATCCCCCCGGCTCCGATAACGGCTTCCACGAAGATCCCCGCGACACGATCGGCCCCGGCATGATCGATCGCCTTCTCAACCGCCTCAGAGTCGTCATAAGGGACGATTACCACGTCCGGAACCAGGTCGCCGCCGTAGCCGAGACGGTTGGGCTCCATCCCGCCGAGGGCAGTTCCGTAGGTGTGCATGCCGTGATATGCCCACTCCCGTGTGATGAACACCGTCCGCTCGGGTTGACCGATAGCGCTGAAATAGCGACGGGCCAGCTTGGCTGCGGTGTCGACGGCGTCCGATCCGCCGGAGCCGAAGAAGACCTTGGAGTCCGGGTCGGGGGATACTGCGGCTATCTGCGCCGCCAACTCCTCGGGAGGCCGGGTGCCGTGATCGACGAAGGCGTGGAACGCTGCCAGCTTGCGCAACTGGTGGTCCATCGCATCGACGATCTCGTCGCGGCCGTAGCCGACGTTCATGTACCAGAGCGATGCTGCGGCGTCGAGGTAGCGCTTGCCCGCCTCGTCGTAGACGTAGATGCCCTCGCCGCGATCGACGATGAAAGGGTTGTGCTGAACCTTGCTCATCTCGGCGAATGGGTGCCAGAAGGAAGTCATGATCCGAGGTTAGTTCTATGGAATGGGGGTTTCGGTCTCGATCCGCGCCAGAAATCGGTCGACTTCATTTGGCGACCGCAACCGGCTGACCTCGGCATGAGACCAGGTGCCATCGGTCATGCACCGCTCGTACTTGTCGCGGACGTGGTCGAATCTTGTCCAGGCCCAGACCACGATGTTCTTCTCCGGGTCTCTGCTGTAGAGATTGGTCCATGGCTCACGGTTTCCGTTCCAGAGCTCTTCCCGGGTGGTGGCCCGTCTGATGGTTCGGAGAACAACCCGGCGCATAACCGTCCTCTTGGGTATGTCCAGCCAAACGATGGTGTTTGCCTTGGGCCAGAGGACGTCACGCATGCCATGGCTGGTGTAGTTGCCGTCCACAACCCATCGGTCGGCGTTCGTGAACTCATCCACTCTGGACCGGAACTGGTCGTCGGGAAGCTCCGTCCAATCGGGTTGATGGAAGACGCCGTCGAGCTCCAAGAGCGGGAGATCCAAACGCGCTGCCAACTCTCTCGACACGGTGGTCTTGCCACTGCTCGAGTTTCCGATGACGACGATGCGAGTCACCAGACGATTGTTACAGAGGGGGGAAGTCGCAATCCGGTTACGGCGGCCTGCCATTGTTGGTCGTGTAGATGTGTCCCAGGGGGCTCTTCCACCTGTATCTGCCGTCGAGCAGTCGTCTGAGCTGTCACCCGCCGTCATCCTTGGCCGAACATACGTTCGATCATATCGGACCCCTCTGACAGAAACAGACGTTCGTTGCCCTTGGTTGTTATCTAGTGGTCTGTCGCCCAAATAGCTACGCTAAGGCTGCGCCTTCGTTGTGCGTCCTTGCCAGATGACGCCGATGACTCGGTGACACCGAGGCATCAATTGAACGACAGACCACTAGCCTCGCCGGCGATGCCAAGACTGGTCGTACTTCTCAATGCGATGGCCTTGGTGATCCTGTCCTGTGGTGGTGGCGAAGAAGTGACAGTCGTCACCAGTACTGGCGAACTGCCGGTTGCCGGAGAAGACGCGGCGTTGTGTGAATCGGGTGAGATCGACGGTGACCTTCATCTGTACAACTGGGCCGGATACATAGATCCCCAGCTGATCGCTGCGTTTGAAGAGGAGTATGAGGTGGACGTCGTCGAGGACTTCTATGTCTCCAATGAGGTGCTGGCAGCCAAGATGCAGTCTGGAGCCATCTACGACCTGATCGTCCCGTCGGATTACATGGTGAGAATCATGATCGAGGAGAATCTCCTCGCGGCGATCCAGACTGAGGCGCTCCCCAACTTAGGCAACCTTGCCCCGTTGTTCCTGGATCCAGCCTACGACCCCGGTGGGGTCTACTCCGTGGCCTATCAGTGGGGAACGGTTGGATTGGCCGTTAGCATCGATGTGTTCGCTGATGGCGTTGAAGCCAGTTGGGCTCTCCTCTTTGACCCGGCCCTGATTGCCGAGTATCCCTCAGGTGTGTCGTTGCTCGACGATTCACGTCAAACACTGGGGGCGGCCCTGAAATATCTGGGCTACTCGTTGAACAGCACCAACGAAAAGGAGCTGCAGGAAGCTGCCGATGTCATCGCCGGTGCCAACGAGTATGTGAAGTCGTTCGACTCCGACTCCTATGACGAGACCCTGGCCGCAGGCCAAGTTGACGCCGCACACGGGTCGTCGAAGAGACTGAACGGCTCATTTGCCGATGTCGAAATCGTGGACAATGTCACATACCTGATCCCAGAGGAAGGTGCGGCGGTATGGGTCGACGCAATGGCGGTGCCAGCGAATGCCGATTATCCCTGTACGGCCCATACCTTCATCAACTTCATTCTCGAACCAGAGAATGGTGCAACTTTGACCAACTGGACCTTCCACGCCAGCCCCAACGAGGCGGCAGAGCGGTACATCGACCAACAGATCCTCGAAGACGAGTCCGTCTATCCGTCTGAAGAACTGTCAGACCGTCTCGAGATCATCGAGGACACAGGCGATTTCGAGATCAGATACACGGAGTACTTCGCGATAGCCAAGAGCCAGTAGATGGGATGAGAAAGGCCCCCGATCGGGGGCCTTCCTTCATGCAGTGAGTGCCCGGTTCCTGAAGCGGCGGTAGATGTAGAGCCCAACAGCGCCCGGTATGCCGAGGATTGCCAGCAAGACCGGCAGGGTGAACAGGACGAAGTTGATCGACCAGTCAGCAATGCCCTGGAGGGCGGTGACCAAGCTTCTCAAGGCGTCTTTGGCGGCCTCGGCCGGTGCCCATGCACTGGCAACAATCGGAACCGCGATAGGAGTCTGGCTCACGTACACCTCGAGTGTGGCCATCGCGGTGAGATCGGTCAGGTAGTTGATCTGTCCCTGGATCTGCTCGATTTGGCCACGGACCGAGGAAAGCTCGTTGAAAACAGTCAACAGCTTCACCGGATCGGCGTCGGGCTGGGAGCGCACTTCTTCGAGAAGGGCTCGCAGCTCGACTTCCAAAGCCTGGAAATTTCTCAGCCGTGCCTCGAGATCCACAAACTGCTCCGTTACGTCTCGAGCACCCTGAGACTCGGCGACGACCTCGTCCACTGAGTCCTTGATCGTCGTCATGACTCCGGTCAACTGATCTGCCGGGATCCGGAGGGTCATCGACACATCAGGCTGGGCGTTCTCGCCTTCAAACGGGAATACGTTGGCGCTGGCCACGAATCCGCCGACCGACTCGGTGAGCCGGATGATCTCGTCGAAAGTCGCCCTGGTGTCTGAGGCGTGTAGCTGGAGGTTGGCCTGTCGGATCACCTTTCTGTCCTCCACCACGTCGAACTTGATGTCGAGATTCGTCGTGGCGTCCAATGACTCTCCGTCCCCAGTGTCTGGCCTGAGAAGCCGGGCGTCATCTCCGCCGGATTCGGGCGCACCGTAAAACTCCTCGAATGCCCCGCTGTCGTTCCCTCCGGTGCACGCCGACAGGACAAGACCCAAAGCCAGTAGTGCTGCTAACCGTTTCATGATGATCTCCTCTCATCTGTCCTTTCGGACTTGCGGCTTGGACGAGGGACACCCGGTGATCGGTTCCCGGTAGCCTGTGGTGAATGTTTGGCGGTTCCCTCAGAGTTCTGGAGATTTTCGGTGACTCCTCTGACCTCGGGCGAGGTCATGGAGCGGCCTGCGACCTGATGATCCGCAAGTACCTCGACGATCGCATCGAGCTCACCGAACAGGATGAGTGGAGCGGAGGAAGCCCCGATCGTGACCTCATCCTCGAGATCGCTGAAGGAACTCTCGAGCACCACGAGCGCTTTGCGGAGGAGATTTACATCGAGATGGTTGCCATGGCCGATGCCGCCGGGATCACCCCCGCAGAGGCTGTGGTCGTCGGAGGTTTCACCGATCTGATCGACGTGGTGCGCTCCGTTGTCGGCAAGGCTCCGGTCGAGCACAATTGCACGGCTGTTCTCAACCCCGAGGCCGGATTCTTCGCCCAGACCTGGGATATGCATGCTTCAGCCGGTGAGTTTGTCATCATGCTCAAGGTCGATCCGATCGCCGGCCCATGTGCCGTGGTTCAGACCACAGCCGGGTGCCTAGGCCAGATCGGGATGAACGAGGCCGGTATCTCGGTAGGGATCAACAACCTGACATCGCTGGGCCGTCCCGGTGTCACCTGGCCGTTTGTAGTTCGAAAGGTGCTGGAGCAGACTGATCTCGATTCGGCTGTCGATGTTGTGATGGGCGCAGAGCTTGCCGGAGGCCACAACTTCCTCCTCATGGGACCAGACAGCATGGGCGTGAATATCGAGGCGATGCCTAATGGGCGCAAGGTCACCAGGACCAGCACCACCGCCTTTGTGCACGCCAATCACTGTCTCGACGATCGGACTGCCGAGGAGGAGGTCGAGAGACTGCCCGAGCACGTCGAGAACAGCAATGAACGACTCGACATGGCCACCGAGTTAGCCGATGATCCGGAGGCTTTCTTCGACGAGCCTCTCATCTCACGCCGGGTCGACAAGCCTCACGATGTCGGCACCTGTGGCGCAGTGATCATCGAACCCGGCAAACGACGGATGAAAGCAGTTTGGGGTGTCCCCGGCGATCACCCGTGGGAGACATTCCAGCTTTGACATCTTCGACTGACGCAACCGACACCGTGGGCTAGACAGGCTTCTCCAGACCGAGTTCGTAGATGATGAAGCGGCTGACACCACCTGTGATCTTGTCGTAGAGGACTCTCGCCGGCTCGTTGTCTTCTGCTGTTTGCCAATAGATGCTCGACCAGCCCTGATCCCGCGAACGCTGCTCAACGGAACGTATCAACAGTGCTCCGATGCCCTCACCTCGGTTCGAGGGATGAACGTACAGGTCTGACAGATAGCAGATGGGACGTTCATCCCAAGTGTCGGCATGAGGCAGGTATTGAACCATTCCCACGAGACGTCCTTCAGCTTCGGCGACAAGGCATTCGACCGGGTCATCAGCGTCGAGAAGCCGCTTCCACAACGAAGCTGTATGTGGTTCCGACGGGACAGTTTCGTAGAAGATCAAGTATTGATCCCATAAGGCCCTCCACTCGGTGAAGTCGGTATCGACAGGTTCGCGAACCGAGATCTTCGCCATTTCTGAGATCCGAACGCGATCGCGCTTCAGTCGCCGGAGGCGGTTCGGACCACCGCCGCCAGGATCTTGGCGTATCCGGTGCATCGACAGAGATTGCCCGACAAACCGATCCGGATCTGCTCCTCGGTCGGGCTCGGGTTGCCGTCGAGCAAGGCGCGGGCCGACATGATCATGCCGGGTGTGCAGAACCCGCACTGAACGCCACCCTCCTCGAGAAAGCTTCGCTGCAGGGCGTCCAGTCCGTCGGCGGACATGACGCCTTCGATGGTCGTCACCGATCTGCCCTGGGCCTGCATCGCCAGGTACGAACACGAATTCACCGGTTGACCGTCGAGAAGCACCATGCATGCGCCGCACTCAGAGTCGTCGCAACCCTCTTTGGTTCCGGTGAGCCCGATCTCGGTGCGAAGCACGCCGAGCAGATTGCGACCCATGTCGACGTCGACCGAGTAGTCCATCCCGTTGACGTTGAGTGTGATCGGCTGTGTGATCGGCTGGGTCATCAGGACGCTCCTACCCCGATCGCCCGGTTGACGGGAACGCCGATTTCTTCGCCAGCCGCTCTCCGGGCCGCAGCATCCACGGCTCTGGCAGCCATGACGCCCACGGTATGGCGGCGATACGATTCGCTCCCTCTGAGGTCGCTGATGGGTCGAGCTACGTCGGAGGCAGCGTTGGCGATGGCGGTTGCCGCGGCGTCTGGCAGCAGACCGGTCATGGATGTGCTCGCGCCGGCGACCTCGATGATCGTGGGAGCAACCGCCGTGAGCGCCACCGCCCCGTCGAGAATTGTTCCGTCATCGGCCATCGTGACGCTCGCCGCAGCGCCTACAACTGCGATCTCCATCGCTCGGCGATATTCCAAGCGCACGTAAGCGCTACCCGACCGCGCCGGTCGGGACGGGATATCAATGGCAACACATAGCTCATCGGCCGTGGCGCTTGTCTGACCGGGTCCGGTCCATAGATCTGACAATTCCACCGCGCGCGACCCCCCTGTGGAACGGAGTTGCACTACCGCGCCCAGGACCATCAAGGGTGCGCCCGTATCCATGGCGGGAGAGGCGTTCATGATGTTGCCACCGAGCGTGCCGATGTTCCGGGTCGATGGCGACCCGACAAGGGCGGCCGCATCGGCGAGTGCGGTGTAGCCGCTCACGATCGTCGGTTCGATCATCAAACGGGAATGTGTGACCGTGGCCCCGATTCGGATGCCGTGCTCTCCCGACTCGATGTGATCCAACTCGTCGAGCCGGTCAATGGCCACCAAGGATGGCGGCAGATGTGCCTTGCCCTGCCGGGTGCCAACCACCAGATCGGTTCCGCCCGCGATGGGGCGGGCTCCGGTGGCCAATGCTGCCAGCGCCTCGTCCACAGATTCGGCGATTGTGAAGCTCACGCCTCACCTCGCCGCTGCATCGTCTCCCACACCCGTGGGGCTGTCATGGGTAGATGGGGGACCGGTCGGCCGATCAGTTTTGTGATTGCATTTGATATCGCGGCCGCCGTGGCCACGTTGGGGGCCTCTGCGATGGGCTTGGAACCATGTGGGCCCATTCCCGGCGTGTAAACCTCGGCGAAGTGGATGCTGATAGGCGGGGCGTCGGCGATCGTTTGCAGCTTGTAGTCGAGAAAGGCCGGGTTCTCCTGCGCGCCGTCTTCGGAATAAACGGTTCCCTCCGTTAGCGCCTGGCCGATTCCCATCATCACGCCGCCTTCAACCTGGCCGGAAGCGCCAATCGGATTGATGATCACACCGGAGTCGTGGGCTGTGCTGACCTCGAGGATTCGGACCACACCGGTCTCCCGATCCAGGCGAATCTTTACCGCATGACACGAGAACTGGGGCCCGGCCCAACCTGACATCCCGCGATCGCCAACACATGACACGTCAACCGCAGACGGATACTCGGGTGGTGTGCCTGATCCCTTGCCCAGAAGCATTTCGCCGCCCGCCGCGGTCCGTGCCAATCTGGCAATCGGCACTGCTGACTTGGGCGAGCCGGCAACGTGTGCCCCCCCGTCCGCCAAAACGATGTCGTCGGGCGAAGCCTCCAGTTTCTCTGCTGCCAGATTCTTCAGCTCGACAGCGATCTGCTGGGCAGCCTCGACGATGGCCCGCCCGTTGTTGAGGATCGTCTGGGAACCGGTTGCGCCCTCGTCGTAGGGTGCGGCGCTGGTGTCCTGGTAGACCAGCTCGAAATCTTCGGGTTCCATGCCCAGTTCGGCGGCGGCGAGTATGGGAAGCGTCATCACCGAACCGGTTCCGCACTCTTGGGCCCCGGTGGTGATCACACCCTTCCCGTCACTGTCGATCTTGACGTAGGCGCCGGAGGGGCCAGGGAAACTCGGCCACCATCCCACCGCCACCCCGATAGCCTCGTCATCTTCGAGATCCTGACCGTAGTCGATGCCGGCTACTGCCTCTCGGATGCACTCCTGGAGCCCGATCTCGTCGTACACCTGGCCGGCGACACCTGTTTCGCCGGTGTCCACGCAGTTCTGCTGCCGGAAGACGACAGGGTCTATACCTACCGCGGACGCCAGCTCATCGGTGTGTGACTCCAAGGCCCAGCAGGCTTGGGGAGCTGTGGGGGCACGCACCGAGCCCGACGGTTGATGGTTTGTGTAGACGCTCGACACCTCTACCCCGATGTTGTCGATCTTGTACGGCCCCAGAGTGTGCATCGCCGCCATATGCGGAAAGAAGGAGGCGTCAGCGCTGTATGCACCATTGTCGAGCAGCACCCGAGCCCGGCGCGCAGTCAAGGTCCCGTCGTTCTTGAGGCCGGTGGTGATCTCGATGATCATTCCTTCCCGACGCCGATCGGGAGCGATGAATTCCTCCCACCGAGAGAAGAGCAACCGGACGGGTCGCCTGGCGGCCCGAGCAAGTGCGGCGACATGTGCCTCGTAATGGAATCCGCACTTGCCACCGAAACCCCCGCCCATATGGGGGACGATGATCCTCACTCGATTGGTGGGGAGATCGAGCGTCTCGCAGACGCCATCCCGTGCCTGGAACGGGACCTGGGTGGAGCTCCAGATAGTCACCCGGTCGCCCTCCCACTGTGCCAGCACCCCCCTCGGCTCGATTGGAGCAGCGTGTGACGCATCGGTCACATAGCGGCTGGTTATCACATGGTCGGCCTCGGCCAATCCCTTTTCGACATCACCTCTGGTCATCGATGTGAACGACGCGACGTTGCCGTCTCGCTCCACTCTGGTTGGTCCGTAATCGGCCCAGTCCTCGTGGACGAGCGGTGACCCGTCGGCAATTGCCGCTTCCAAGTCTGTGACAACCGGGAGGGGCTCGTATTCGACCACGACAGCATCGAGGGCCTTTCGGGCGGCGTCGGCGTCTATTGCTGCGACTGCAGCCACCACTTCGCCTTCGAATCGCACGACATCCTTGGCGAACAGAGTGCGATCGGGGACCGAGCCGAAACGCCGCTCGGGTACGTCATCTTGGGTCAGGACGGCAAAGACGCCCGGGACCTGACGAGCTGCTGATACATCGAGCCGGGTGATCCGGGCATGTGATATCCCCGCGTAGAGGAACTTCGCGGTGAGCATCCCGGTGAGGGTGATATCTGCCACGTAGCGTCCGCTGCCGGTCACCTTGTCTGGTCCATCGGGACGGATGAAGAGTTTCGATTCGGTCAGTAGTGGCATGGCTCCCTCTCGCGAGCGGCGATCGTAGCCAGGTCACCCAATTCTGGCGCGGGTCACATCTCTGGCGAACTCCTCGAACACATCCACGAAGTGATCGATTTCGGTATCGCTGTGCTTCACCGAGAGCGTCCACTGCTCGTCGGCTCCGGGTGTCATGTAGACGTCGTTGACCATGTGATAGAGCCAGCCGAGGTAATTGAGGTCGTCATTGAAATGCTGAACATACGACCGGTAGTCGACGACCCTTTCGCCGGCGAACATGACGCAGCCTTTCGAGGCGATACCTGTCGCATACGCCGGGAGCCCATAGCGGTCACAAACCTGCTGGCACCCATCGATGATTCGTTGGCCGATTTGGTCGAGTCGGTGGTACGCCTGTTCGTCGAGCACCTCGGTCAGCGTCACCTCGGCTGCTGCCATCGTGAGAGGATTCCCGTTGAAAGTGCCGAGCTGGGGCACAGTCCCATCCGTGATCTGGCTCATGATCTCTTCGGTTCCGAGGGTCGCTCCCACGGGTGTGCCGCCGCCAGTGGCCTTGGCCAACGCAATGAGGTCGGGGATGACGTCGTATACCTCGACCGCGCCTCCGGCGGCAACGGTGGCTCCGGTCTTGACCTCATCGAAGATCAAGACGACGCCGTGTCGCCGCGTTATCTCCCGGACCTCCTCCAGATAGCCGGGGTTGGGGGTGACTACTCCGATGTTGAGCATTATCGGCTCGATGATCATGGTGCCGATCTCCGGATTAGCCGCAAGGGCCGCCTCCAGTGCGTCGGGGTCGTTGAAGGGCACCACTGACGTCAGATCGAGCAGCGCCCTGGGGATGCCTGCAGACTGCGGAACCGAAACCGGATGGGCCCTTGGGCCGATCTCGCTCGGGTCGGGATGCACTGAGACCATCACGGCGTCGTGGTGGCCGTGATACGAGCCCTCGATCTTCAAGAGGGCCTCTCTACCGCTGAAAGCTCGGGCCAGGCGGATAGCGTCCAATGTGGCCTCGGTTCCCGAATTCGAGAACCGCACCTTCGGCAACCGATAGCGCCGGATCAGCTCCTGGGCCACACGGACCGCGCCCTGATTCGGTGCCGCGAAATGGGTTCCTCTCGACGCGGCGTCCGCGATGGCTTTGGCAATCAGCGGATGAGCATGGCCGACCACCATGACTCCGAATCCGTTGTGAAAGTCGGTGTATTCGTTTCCATCTAGATCGATGACCTTCGAGCCGTGCCCTTCGACAATGAAGATCGGGTGGGGTGTCTGTTCCTGAAAGGACGACGCAACTCCGCCCGGCAGGAACTCTCTGGCCTTGTCGACGTACTCGCCGGACTTGTGTGTGCGTAGTCGGAGCGACTCCTCCATTGATTTGGTGAGTTCGGCTACCCGGTCCGGGTCGAGAGCGCTACGCATCCGATCTACGATAGCTCGCGTCGTCGCACGGTCTTCTGCGGGCGACGACATCACACCCATGATTTGACCGGTTCTCGAGGAGTGACGCATTGACGGAGTGGACCAGGATCGGGAAGATCTCTCTACTGCAAATTCAGACCGGGGAGATGACAGGGCTAGGCAGCTACGACACCAGCATGCTGCTCCCTGTTGACACCCTGAGGTTTACCCCTGACGGTGTGTTCGGGCTGTTTGATGATGAGTGGATCGCTGACCGACACCACCGAGATCATCGAGCCGCAAAGCACTGGCGTGCCGAAGACGTTCTGTCATTCGGCTTCACCTCCCACTACGAACTCATGTGGGAAATGTTTCGCAAGACAGCGCTCGGAATGGCCGGAGAGAACGTGATCGTGGTTGC
>CAXMMT010000064.1:0-3570 GCA_964194555.1 uncultured Boseongicola sp.
CTTGTCCAGAAATAGGAAATGGACCTGCCGTCCTTCTTGCGTCGAGAAGGTGGCAAGGCCCAAAGATTCCTAACCGAGTTTCTGCTTCCGTGTTTAACGTCGCCGGAAGCGTCCACGACGTGGCTCTAATGATAGCGAGACTGCCGCACATAACGAAGCCTCTTTGTGTCAAGTGGGTCTTTTGGGACGGTGTCTGGGCGCGTCGGGGTGAACCGCTGGCTTTGCGTCGCGGTTGGTCGTAGCGTGGTGTCGGGTCCGGGAAGTGACTTGTCCGAAGAGTCAGCCATCAGGATGCAAGCTGGCCACGCTGGACTACAGAGACGTTCCTGGGTGTCGTCCCGGACCCACTCTTGTCAGCTGGTGGTGGTTCTTGCTGCGTCGGCGATGAGGGCCCGGTAGGCGGCGTCTGAGATGCGTCGCTTCAACGCTCTGATCGCTTCTTTGGGAGTCTTGCCTTCAGCGATCTTCTTGTCGAAGTAGATGCGACCGTTGGTGTCGTGACGCAGCTGGGTGACTGCAGCGATGTGGATGGCATGGTTCAGGATCCGGTTTCCTCGCAGGTTCAGGCGGTGTCTTGTGTTGGCTGCTGATGACACTTCGATCGGTGCGGTGGCGTTGTACGTCGCGTAGTGACCTTTGGTGGGGAACCGGGACACGTTCTTGGTGTATCCAATGATGGTTGCTGCACCGACCGGTCCGACCCCGACAATGTTCGTCAACGACGTTCCTGAAGCTGACACGGCTACAGCGATCCGCTTGGGTCAGTTTCGCCGGGATCATGTTCGCTCTGCTTGGAGCAGTCAATATCATCTTCGGGTTGGCGATCCTCGCCAACCCAGAATGGGTTGTGTTCGCACCGAATTCGGCGTGGATACTCGACTTTTCCCAGTGGGGTTGGGCGATGCTCATAGTTGGTGTCATCCAACTGTTTGTCGGCTGGGGAGTGATGTCGGGTCAGAGTTGGGCACGTATCACTGGAATCGTCATCGCTGTCCTCAGTGCGCTCGACGCCCAGTTGGTGACACCGATCTACCGGGATTGGGGTCTCCTAGGGTTCGTATTGGCTGTCCTGGTGATTTACGCCTTAACCGTTCATGGAGGAAAAACCACAACCACCTAGCACCTTCGTGTCCGGGTAGACGCTCTCCCCCAAGAGCCTCCCACCAGTACAACCCGGACGCAGCGAAGCCTCCCGCACCTCCCTGTGTGGGGGGCTTCACTAATCACGTGTCATACGACTGAGGGCCGGCGTCTCCGCTGACCTGCAAGGCCGTCGGGGACACGATCCGGAATGCTTAGGAGAGGCACCTCAAAGCCCAGACTCATTTAGTAGCGGGAACGGGGATTTGACCGTGCATAATGCCTGCCCGGTTATGAGCGGGGTGACGAACGTAACTGACGCGATCGACTCCGAGGATTTGGTCAGCGGGCAAGAGCTCTAGCCCTTCACAATCGCGAGGGCCTCCTTGACTGACAGTTCTCTTCCATCTATTTCGGCTCCTGCGATGGCCTCTGCCGAGAGTTGTCCTTTGGCACCCTCCAAGTACGGGTGGCCTGGGCTGTCTTCTGAGTACACGTTGACGATTCCCTCCTCCTCGGAGAAGCGTTTGGCGGCGTAGGCGATGGTCATCGCTCGCTGCGGCCGACCCTCTACGGCCTCCACCGCGGCAAGACCGATCATTGAGGCACCGACGCCGGGGACGCTGCCGACGTCCTCGTACGCCTGGACCGAATCGAGGAAGACCCTAAGTGCCGTCGCAGAATCGCCATGGGCGAGGTGAGTCCACGCCATCTCCCCGAGCACTCGTGCCTCTTCAGCCCGATCCCCAACCGCTTCGAAGGAGGCTAGGGACCGCCGATACAGGTCGAGGGCTGCTGCTGTATCGCCGCTCGTAGCAGCGAGTTGGGCCAAACCACTCAGCGAGATGCCGGCTCCTTCGTGGTCCCCCCTGGACTGCTGGATCGAGAGCGCTTCTTCGAGGCGGTCAGTCGCTCCCTCCACATCTCCGGTGATCGTGTGAAGGATGCCGTCGAAGGTGAGGACTTGAGACATATGAAAGGGGTAGTCGAGCTTCCTACCCAGCTTTGTGCCTACGGCGGCCCAGGAATGGGCCTGGTCCAGGTCGATGCCGAAGTTGCCCAAGGCGAGGCCGACAGTGGCGTTTGCCATGTTGTGGGTATCCCCGAACTGTCGAGCCATGTTGTAGGACTCATACCATTCCTCGAGGGCCTGCTCGTACTGCCGAAGGGTCCACGACGCTATACCGAGGGTGTTGAGCACGCGAGCCCTGCCCCAACTGGGCTCGGTCGACAGGTCAAGGAATTCGTGGGCGTAGTCGCGGGCGCTGAGGTGCTTTCCACGAATGTGCCAGTACATCCATAGGTCGCCGTGAGCGGTCATCCCGAGTTCGGCCGCTTCGGAATCACCGGTTCGAGCCCGGCCTATGAGGTGATCGAAAGCGGCATGGATGTTGAGTTCCTCGGTCACGCCGCGATCCATCCACTCGAGTTGAGCGGTGCCTGCGATGCCGGCTCCGATCTCGATGGCGAGACCGGCGTAATAGGAGGCGTGACGAGCGGCGATCTCGGAGGCTCCTCCGGCTTCGTCGAGGCGCTCGGTGGCAAAATCCCTAATCGTCTGCAGTGTCGAGAAGGACCCGCTACCGGTGACCACCAGCGCCTGGTCTACGAGCGACTCCAGGTCATCGAGGATGCTTCCACCGGGCTCGGCGCAAATAGCCTCGATCGCCTCCAAGGTCGCGGCACCGGGGAATATCGCCATGCGGCGGAACAGCTGTTGCTCAGCCTCGTTGAGCAGCGAGTGGCTCCAGTTGATGGCGGCACGCAGAGTCTGCTGGCGCTCAGGTACGTCACGCCGTCCCCCAGTGAGGACGTCAAGTGCGTGTTCGAGGCGAGCCAACAAGGCCTCTGGATCGAGAATGCGGATACGGGCCGCGGCCAGCTCGATCGCCAGTGGTAGCCCGTCCATGCGCCGACAAATTTCAACTACGGCCCCTGCGTTGTCGGCACTTAGGGCGAATGCTGGGTTCACCGCCCGCGCTCGCTCGGTGAACAAGGCCACAGCGGAATAAGCGACGACTTCTTCGGCAGAAAACTCGTGGTCGGGAGGAGGCAGAGGAAGGGGCGCCAACGGGTACTCATGTTCAGCGCCGATGTGCAGCGGGGTCCGGCTGGTGACGACCATGCGCATCTCGGGACAGGCTTCCACGAGATTGGCGACAGCGGGAGCGGCGCCGATCACTTGCTCCAGATTGTCCAGCAGCAGCAGCGCCTGCTTGTCTCCTATGAGGGCAGTGACACCATCGTTCAGACTTCTCCCCTCGGCCTCCTTGACATCGAGGGCATCGGCGATGGTGGGGACAACCGCTTCTGGGTCGGCAACATCGGCGAGAGCAACGAACGAGATGCCATCGAGGAACTGGGGACTCAGGCGGCGACACACCTCTATGGCCGTTCGAGTCTTGCCAATACCGGCCGGCCCAGTGACCGTCACTACCCGGTAGTCGCTAATGAGCTCGGTGAGGGCGGCCAGGTCGGCCTCACGTCCTA
>CAXMMT010000065.1:0-17298 GCA_964194555.1 uncultured Boseongicola sp.
AACATCAGTCCACTCTGCCGCTACCACCACATGGCGCAACACCACGCACCCTGGGGACTGCAACGACTATCCAACGGCGACCACTCCTGGACCAGTCCACTCAGCCACACCTACATCAGACGACGAGCACCACCAGGTTGATTGTTCCCACCAGGGCGGACTCAGTCAACCTGTCCAGGCGAACCGGGTGACCGCCGGATCCCCACCGTCACTAGATCCAGAAACCTCAAGACCGCACAGTTTCAGCACCTCTGCCACATCAACGGGGTCGCTTGGCGCTCTTTGATTTGTTCCTCGACCACAGTAGGAGCCGATGATCAGCCTGCCCCTCGGCTCGACCCACCGACACAGGCGGCTGAGCCACTGGCATCGCAGTTCTGCCGGGGAGAGATCGAGCAGGGCATAAACATAGGTCCATTTTCTTGGCGGATCCCAGGTCCAGGCGTCGGCGACGTGGAAGTTGGCCGAGAAGTTCGGAAGACGTCGCTGAGCAAGTCTGACAAGACCAGGACCCAAGTCGACTCCATGGGGAATGACCTCAAGTCCCCGTGCCGCGGTCCAATCGACCACATCTTCGGTCAGCAATCCATTTGCGCAACCCACGTCGAGGAAGTCGCCGGAGTCGTCTACAGCCTCAACCAGGGGCGATCGCTCTTGGATCCAGCGTTCTCGCCCACCGGAGAAGCCGGACTGCTTGATCGGATCAGCGAATCGCAGATAGGCCGGTTCAAGTGCCCACACCCCGTTCATGAACTCGGTGCTAGGCCTGTCCACCACCTATCCGATCAGTGTCTTCTCGATGATGTCGATGGCGTGGTCAACATGCTCGACTGTCGATCGCCGGTTGAGGATGGCGAATCGAAGAACGAATCGGTCATCGACGATGGTCGGGCTGAGATGGACGGTGCGATCGCTGTTGACCGCCTCCCACGCGGAGCGGCCCACCGAGTCGTCGTCGAACATGAAAGCGACCACCGAAAGATCGGGCACCCACCTGGCGTCGATGCCCTCGATCGTGCTCAGACGCTGGTAGGCGTGCTCGGCGAGGTCGAGACTGGAATCGAGAGCATCCCGGAAAGGAGCAATGCCATGAAGTTGCATTGGTAGCCAGACAGGGAGCCCGCGGAATGGTCGGCTCAGTTCCGGACCCAACGAGGCGATGTCACGCAGACCCATGTAAGTGTCGTCGTCGCTGAGATATTCGCCACGCCCATGGTGAGCTGCTGCCAACTGGGCCTCGTCCCGTGCCAGCAGAGCGCCGGCCCCAAACGGGATCGAGAGCCCCTTGTGGGGATCCAGGGCGATCGTGTCGGCTCGTTCAATGCCACGGAGCACGTCTTCTCCCCGCGTAGTCAGTTGGAAGAAGCCTCCGTAGGCGGCATCCACGTGGAGCCAGATGTCCGACGCGGCGGCCACATCGGCCAATGCATCCAATGGATCGACGGTTCCCGTATCGGTGGTGCCGGCGGAGCCGATGATGAGGAACGGGTTTCGCCCAGCCTTTCGATCGGAGACGATTCGCTCAGCCAGAATGCCGGCATCCATCCTGAGATCGGCGTCCGTGTCTACCAGGACGATCTGGTCATCTCGAAAGCCTGCGATCCTGGCGGCCTTGGCGACCGAGTGGTGGGTATGGGCCGTGGCATACATGACCCCTGCGGTGAACCCGTCGCCAAGCTGAGAGAAGCGGGCGGTAACGATCCCCGTGAAATTGGCCATCGAGCCGCCCGAGAGTAAAACCCCGGAGGCTTCTGGCCCCAGATCGAACAGGGACGTCATCCAGTCGATCACACCGTGCTCGATGGCAGTGAAACCTGGAGCAGCTCCGGCGACGCCGGTGTATCGGTTGAGGCCTGCCGCCAAGAACTCAGCGAGGGCTGCGGTGTAGATCCCCGCATTGGGGATATAGGACATATGACCACCGGAGGGGTGATAGATCCCCGCCCTTCCGGCCACGGTGAGATCGGAGAGGATCGACTCCAGGTCGCGGCCACTTTCACTAGGAGGCCGTCGCAATCCATCGAAGGTCTTCGGGTCGAGATCGATGCCCCAAGCCTCCATGTCCGACGCCCCGTCGAACCAGTCGGCGAGATAGGCAACTACCTGGCCGGTCAGGTCGTCTCGGAGCTCTTTGTCCGGTTCGAGGTGGCCGTTCATCGATATTCAAGGTAATCGTCTTGGTCTTGCCCTGCGCATCGACGTTTGGTCCATCTACGCTCCGGCCAGACCAGGAGACATGTGAGTATCGAATTCGAACGACTCAGACTGCTCTGGCCCGACCATCTCGGGCTGGCCCGTGGCAAGTACCTGACTCCGGATAAGGCGGAGTCGGGCACGGCCCACGCCATCTCCCTATTCACTCTCGGTTTCGACCGGGTGATGACGCCACACGATGGCGGACTCATGATGGAGGGCCTTCCCGACTGCGACGCCGTTTTCGACGGAAGTGATGTCCGGCCAAGCTGGCAGCAGGGGACACATGTGGTCATCCCCGACATCACACGGCTGGGCGTTCCCGTTTCCTTGGCGCCGCGCAACATCCTCAAGGACACAATCGAGAAATGGAAGGCCCATGGGCTGGCCCCGATGGTCGGGATCGAGCTCGAGGCGTTTCTCTTCGAGCCGGACGGCGAAGGGGGCTGGCGCCCGATCACCAGTCCCGGCGCGTATGTGTACGGAACGGGGATGGCGGTGGACCCGACGGGCACTATCGACGAGATCATGTCCATGGCGAGGAAGATCGGTCTTCCGCTCGAATCGGTGAACAGCGAGTACGACAACGGGCAATTCGAATTGACACTGGCCTACACCGACGCTCTCCGCGCTGCCGACGACGCCTTTCTGTTCAAAGTCATGGCCAAGGAGATTGCGGCCGGCCGCGGTCTTTTGCTGACCTTCATGGGAAAGCCGATCAACGATCGGGGTGGCTCGGGGTTCCACGTGAATCTATCTTTCAACGACGAGAGCGGGGCGAACGTCCTCTATGACGAAGACGCCGACGACGGGCTCAGCGAGATAGCGCGGTCCTCGATGGCGGGAATGCTTCACCATCATGTGGGCATGACCGCTCTGCTCGCTCCGACTGTGAACGCCTACAAGCGGCTTCAGCCAGGGTCGCTGTGCGGCTACTGGGCAAACTGGGGCTACGACCATCGCGGGGTGACGGTCCGTGTGCCGCCCGCTCGTGGTCAGGGCACGAGACTGGAGCACCGATTGGCCGACGGCTCCGTGGGTCCGCACCAGGGGTTGGCGGCGGTGTTGACCGCTGCCCTTCTTGGATACGAGAAAGGCTACGAGCTTCCACCCGTCGAGACCCTCGACTGCATAGAGAACGCTTCAACCGACGTCATCCCCCCGGCGTCTCTCAAAGAGGCCCTGGATGCCCTCGAGGACGACGGCGATTACACCGAGGCCTTCAGTCCCGCATACATCGACGGGTTTGTGACGGTCAAGCGCGCCGAGTGGCACCGCTATCAGAAGTGGACCACGGACTGGGAGATGTCCGAGTACCTGCCGTTTCTCTGATGGCCGGATTTCTCTTTCCTAGAACCCCGTCCGGCAGGTCGTCGCTGATTCCCCCGCCCCCCTGGCACTACTCCGGAGAGATGCTGACGGTGGAGTACCGCACGTATCCGGAGCGTGTCGCCGAGTTGCTTCCGGAAGGAGCCACTCTTGCCGGCGACGATCCCGGAGCAGTAGCGCTGATCTGGGCCGATTGGCAGAGCTCTGGTGACACCCTCGAGGAGACTCTCGATCCGGTGAGAAGTCAGTACAAGGAGGTCTTCGCAGTCATCCGGTGCCAGTGGGAGGGTGAGACCTGGAGTCGAAGCCCGTACATATGGGTCGACAAGGACTTTGCCCTGGTGCGCGGCTATCACCAGGGGTATCCCAAGAAGCTGGGAGAGATCTGGATGACGAGACCGATCACCATTGGGAGGGCCGGACCACGTCTGGAGGCCGGCGGCGAGTTCGGTGCGACGTTGGCTGTGGCCAACCGCCGAATCGCCGAGATAAGGATCAGCCTCACCGAGACCACGTCGCCGCCGGGGTTCGTCAACGGTCATCCAATGCTGCACAACCGGTACTGGCCGGCAATCGAGTCGGACGGCACCGCCTCGATGGACGAGCTGGTGACAATGAGCGGATACGATAGTGAGATAGCAGACGTCTGGGCAGGTGAGGCCGAGATCGAGATCCACGAGTCTCCCACCGAGGAGTTGTCTCTTCTCGAGCCGCTGGAGATGATCGGTGGCTACTACCACCGCGTAGGCGTGTCGTGGAAGCAGGGGACCACTCTGCTGCGCGACACGGATCGAGCTGACTAGAGGATGGAATCGACAATAGAGACGATCGTTCTCGTCCTCTCTGCCGCTGTCTTCGCGATAGTCGCCGTGTCAGGGCGTCTGTCCAGACTCTCGATCACGGAACCCTTGGTGGCTGTTGTCATCGGGATTCTCGTCGCGCTTCTCATCGGCGACCCGGTAAATATCAGAAGTCCGGCAGCATTGATCTTTCTCGAGTTGGCACTTGTCTTGGTTCTTTTTACAGACGCAGCCCGAATCGACATCGGTCACATCCGAAAGCAGTACCGATGGCCGGCCAGAATGCTTTTGATCGGTCTTCCGCTGGCGATGATCCTGGGTGCGCTGGCATCGGGATGGATCCTGGGGATACCAGTGGGCGCGGCGTTGCTGCTGGGTGTGATTCTGTCGCCGACCGATGCCGCTCTTGCCGAGCCGGTGTTGGAGTCTGAGGTTCTACCGGTGAGGATTCGCCAGACGCTGAACATCGAGTCGGGATTGAATGATGGTCTCGCCCTCCCGGCACTGTTCATTGCCATCGGCCTCATCGAATCTGAAGCCGGCAGGTCTATCTCCTCGTCGATGCTGCTCGTCATCAGACAGGTCGGCATAGGAGTAACTGGGGGCGCGGTGCTCGGGTTCGCCGGGGCTTGGGTGATCAGCCGGGCAACTCAGCGGGGATGGATGGATGGGCTTCATCAGAAGATCGCTGCCGTGGCGCTTGCGCTGGGGACATTCGCCGCGGTCCAGATTCTCGGTGGCAGCGGGTTTGTGGCCGCCTTCGTTGCCGGCGCCGTGCTGGGCGCCCAGGTTCGACCCAAGTGCGAGTATTTGTATGAGTTCGCCGACACCGAGGGTCGAGCCTTGGTCCTCATTGCGTTTGTTTTTCTCGGTGCCGGCCCGATCTCCGGACTTCTTGCCGGCGGGGTGTCCTGGCAGGTGTGGGTGATCTCGATTATCGCCCTTTTCGTGGTCCGTCCGATAGCGATAGCAGTCTCCCTCATTGGGGAGAAACTCTTGCCGTCGACGGTGGTGTTCTTGGGTTGGTTCGGACCGCGAGGTCTGGCAACTGCCGTGTTCCTTCTGGTCGTGTTCGAGGAGATGACGGACATCCCTCCGGTGGTCGCCGACATCACCTTTCTGACCGTCGCCCTGTCGGTCCTCCTGCACGGGTTGACCGCCAAGCCGGCATCGAACTGGCTTGCCGGGCGGGTCGAGTTGAAACACCGCCGCGAGATGCCCGAGATGGGCGAGGCTTTCGATCACCCGACTCGCTAGCTAGCAGACAGAGCCTTCGCTGATCTGGAGCGTCTTGAGATCGGAGTGGAAGTCGAGGGCATAGTCGCCACCCTCGCGGCCAATGCCGGAGATCCCGCAACCGCCGAAAGGCGCGGTCAGGTCCCGTACCAGGAATGTGTTCACCCAGACCGTTCCGGCCCTGATGCTTCTGCCCACCCGGTGGGCGCGCTCCTCCGAGCCTGTGTAGATGATTCCGGAGAGTCCATACTCGGTCGAATTGGCGAGAGCGATCGCCTCGGCCTCATCGCGGAACGTCTGATATGTGAGGACCGGTCCGAACACCTCGCGCTGGACGACTTCGGAGTAGTTCGACTTTGGTCGGATGAGGGTTGGCTCGTACCAGAGGCCGTCCTGTCCCCATCGTTCCCCTCCTCGCACGACGGTGTCGCCGGCCTCCCGGGCGCGGTCGACGAAGTTGGCTACCCGATCGAGATGGTCGGGATGGATCATTGGCGAGATCGTGGTCGAAGGGTTGCGGCTGTCCCCGAGGACGTGCTCGTCGGTGTAGCGGTTGAAAAGCTCGAGAAAGTCGGACGAGATGGATGCTTCGACGAGCAGACGCGTGCCCGCCAGACAGACCTGGCCGGAATCATCGAACTGTCCTGCTGCTTTCTTTGCGGCAGCCTCGATGTCAGCATCGCCAAACACCAGAAGCGGGCCCTTCCCCCCAAGCTCCGCGGTGAACGGAACAATGTTCCTGGCGGCGGCAACGCCGATATGGCGCGCCGTCTCCGGAGACCCGGTGAAAGAGATTCGGCGCACGCGTCGATCGTTTACTAGAGCAGACCCGACCTCTTCGCCGATTCCCTGCACGATGTTGAGGACACCGGGAGGCAAACCGGCGCGTTCGGCGAGATCGGCCAGGATCGATGCTGATAGGGGAGACCACTCGGCGGGTTTGAGGATCACCGGGTTTCCGGCGGCGAGTGCCGGCGCCAGCTTCCAGGTGGACAACAGCCACGGTGCGTTCCACGGAGTGATGATCACCGCAGGCCCAGCAGGCATTCGATGCACCTCGTTGTCTGTGCCCTGCGACGACCACATTCGGCCCTCGTATCCGGAGGCCAGGTCGGCGTAGTTGCGAAAGTTCTCGGCCCCTCGGTGGATCACTCTCGCCTTGAGACTCTCCAGGAGCATCGCCATGTCGGCACACTCCACGGTTGCCAGCTCGTCGATTGTCTCGTCGATGAGGTCGGCTAACCGGTGAAGATGGGCTGCCCGTTTTCGTGGGGCAAGCGCCGACCATCCCGGGAAGGCGTCTGCCGCAGCGGTTATCGCCGCATCGGCGGTGAGGGCGTCTCCTCTGGCGACGTCAGCGAGTTTCCATTCCCAGTCGAGAGGTGAGCGAACCTCGAAGGTGCTGTCGGATGAGACCCGTTTTCCGCCGATGTAATGGTCGGGCGATACAGCAACGTTTGAGATCTCAACTCGAGAGGATGGCATTTAGCTCCGAAGTCGTCGGGAGGCGAAGGATAAACTGCCATCTCCCATGATTGGAGAAGATGCCACGGCCACTCAGCCATTACGACCCCGAGGTGGTGCTCGATGCCGAAAGGGACATCCGGGCCCGTCTCGGTGACCGCCCGCTCGACTTCGACGCCCTGCTGGCGGTCTCCAACATCTATCGAGCGGCCAACGCCGTCCGCAATAGGATGGAGCGCGAGGTCCTTGACCCATCAAATCTGAGCTGGGGAGGGTTCACAATTCTCTTTGTTCTCTGGGTGTGGGGTGATCGTGAGACAGGCGAGCTGGCAACGGACTGCGGGCTTGCCAAAGGGACCCTTTCGGGGATGATTCAGACGCTGGAGAAATCGAGTCTGGTTGGCCGGACGAAGCACCCTGAGGACGGTCGTCGCGTGATTGTCCATCTCCAACCGCCCGGTCTCGAGGTCATCGAATCGGTGTTTCCTCGATTCAACGAGTTCGAGACACGGCTAACCGAGAATCTGGACATCGAGGAGAAGCATGAGCTGGCTCGTCTTCTCCGCTTGGTGACGGCCACCGCCGACGGCGTCCCGCTCGTGGCAGGTCTAGAGAACACCCGGTAGCATCGGACGTTCGGTGCCTAACGATTTACAGGAGCAGCAGAAATGGGTGAAATAGTCGGTGCGGGCTTGATAAGCCACGCCCCAACGATCATGTTCGACGAGCTGGCCCGGCGGGAATTGAACGATGGCAAAGAGATCAGCCTCGTGCCCGGTCTGATCCGGATCCGCGACGAAGTGCTCGATCGGCTCGATGTGGAAACCATCGTGATAGTGGACTCACACTGGTTCACGACAGTCGAACATGTAATCTCGGCGCACCAGGACCGGCAGGGGCACATGACTTCTTCCGAGCTACCTAGGGGGATGGCCGGTATCCCCTACGACTATCCGGGAGACCCCGAGTTCGCAAAGCTCGCAGCCAGCCTGGGGGATGAGTTGGGTACTCCGACTCACGCCTCCGAGGACGATTACCTCCCGGTCTACTACGCCACGGTCAATCTGGTTCACTACCTCCACAAGAGCCAGCGGATCGTCTCGGTGTCGGTCGTCCAAACCGGAGAGCCCGAGGACTTCCTGACCATGGGGGCGGCGATAGGCGAGGCAGCCAGTCGTCTCGACCGGCGGGTCGTGGTGCTGGCCTCCGGCGGGATGAGCCACACCTTCTGGCGTCTCAGCCAGATCCCCAAACACGAAGCCTCGGACCCGGTCCACATCATCACTCCCGAGGCGCGTGCAGCCGATGAGCTCCGTCTCCAGTGGATGAGAGCGGGCGACCACCGTCGGATTGTCGACTCGATGGACGATTACATGCAGTACAACCCAGAAGGTGGTTTCGGACACTTCCTCATGATGCTCGGAGCGATTGGTGGTGCTGATTGCACGGCCACTGGAGAGTTGTACTCCGACTACGAGAACGCCATCGGGACGGGTCAGGTCCATGTGTGGTTTGAGCAGCCGGAAAGAGGCTGGACCGCCTAACCGGGTACGAGCACATGGTCGTGCCAGACTTTGACCGTGGTCGCGATGAGAACATCAAACGGTCTGATAGATGATTTCGAGCGTCTGGCCTTCGAGTTGGAGACGCAGGATCTGAGGTCGGCCAGGTTCGCGCCAAGTCGAACATCCCAGACGCGGGATCGGCTGGTTCGCATCATCAGGGCCTACCTGATCCCGCGTCTCGCCAACCCTGACGCCCCGCTGTGCGTTGTCTTTGCCGGACCGACCGGCTCTGGCAAATCGACGCTGGTCAACAGTCTTTCTGGTCTGGAGGTGTCGGAGACCGGCCCCATCCGACCGACGACCAAGAAACCCGTGATCCTCGCCTCCGGCAGAGCGCGCCATCACTTCGAGAATGTCGGCGGAGTCGAATGCGAGGTGGTAACCGGGAGCGCGCCGATCCTGAACCATGTTGGCGTTGTCGACACTCCAGACATCGATTCCACCGCTATCGAGCACAGAGTGACTGCGGAGAGCCTCATCGATTGCGCGGACATCGTTGTCATGGTCACCTCGGCTCTTCGTTACGCCGACCTGGTGCCGTGGGAAGTCTTGAGACGCGCGATGTCACGGGGCACTCCCCTCATCTTTGTCCTCAACCGCGTCACCAGTGGCTCCTCGGGCGCCATCACCGACTTCGCCTCGCGGCTCTCCGAAGAGGGAGTGGAAGGGGACATCATTGTTGTGCCCGAACACCACGTCGAGGTGGGTAAGCACTCCGTCCCTGCCGTTGCCGTCAGGGAACTTGGACGACGTCTCGTCGGATTGACAAGAGACAGGGACCGGTATCAGCGAGAGATATTTCAACGGGTGCTCGACTCGACGATCAACCAGATCTCAGAACTTGCCGAACAGGTCGAGAGCGACCGTGAATTGGCCGGAGTCGTCGATGCCGGTATCCGGTTTGCCTTCCGTGACAAAGCTCACGCCCTGGATGTGTCGGGCCTAGTGACCGGTCTCGAGATCTCGGCTGCGCCTCCCGGGGGTCGACTGCGTTCTCGACGCTGGCGGCGCCTCAATCGTGTGCCAAGCGGCGACCTGGCCGAACTCGAGGCGGCTCTTCGCAGCCGGTTGATCACCCTGGTCGAGTCGGATCTGAGGGGCATGATTCTGAGAGAAAGCGAGCTTGGCTTCATCGGTGGCACCGTCGAAGATGTTGTGCGTGGCACCCACATGATCACGGGTCAGGCGATTGATGGCTGGATCGACATGGTACATGGCGAGGTAGGCGAAATGAATAGGCGCGACCGCAACCTGGCGTCGGCTGTTCTCCTCTCGGCTGCACTTGATTCGGGTGATCGGCGGGCACTCGAGTCTCTGTTCGGTGCCGAAGACGACGTCCTCATCGAGAGGCTGCGTCTCGCGCTTTTGGATCGTTTGCAGGTTGCCTATACCCAGACGGCTGATCATGTCTGCGAGTCGCTTGCCCCAGTCTCTCATCTTGGGGAAGCGGATGAGCTGGCTGCTCGTCTCACGAGAGTCGTGGCGCGCTCCCATTTCGCCGATGCATGACACGATACTCGGTCTTCTCGACAAGGCCGACCTGGCCCTCGCCACTTGTGCCGGCGTAGTCGAGGAAGAGGAACTCGAGCCGATGGCTCGCTTGGCCGGCGACGCAAGGGCCCGCATCTCCTACCCGGAGGACATGAGTGTTGTCGCCCTTGTGGGAGGAACCGGCTCCGGCAAGTCCAGTCTCGCCAACGCCGTCTGTGACGACGACGTGGCGACGATTGGAGGAATTCGCCCCACAACGGGAGAGCCGCTTGCCATCGTTCATGAGACTCGAGCCGCCCACATCGCCGGCTACCTGGATTCTCTTGGTGTCAGTCATCAGACGGCGGCTCGGATTCCACCGTGGCTCTGTCTCATAGACATGCCGGATACCGATAGCGTCGAGATCGAGCATCGTCTTCGGGTAGAACATATCTTGCCGCGCCTCGATGTCGTTGTATGGGTGGTGGACCCGGAGAAGTACCGTGATGCGGCACTGCACGACAGCTATCTCAAGCCTCTCAGTCCCTACTCGAAGCAGTTTGTCTTCGTGCTGAATCAGATCGATCGATTGTCTCCAACAGTGGTCGAATCTGTTGTTGCCGATCTGGAGGAAGCACTCGATGAAGATGGGATCGAGTCTCCCAGGATCGTTGCAACCGCAGCCCATCCCGCCTCAGGTCCGCCGCTTGGAGTCGACGACCTAATCGAGGTTCTCCAGGAGGCCGTCAAGAAGGATCGGGTCTTCGACAAGCTGCTGGTCGATCTGGAACAGGGGTCGAAGGGACTGTTGACCCTCACCGGCGGAAAGGGACTCGACTTCGAAGCGCGGGCAAGGACGGTCCTCGAGACGACGGCCCGCATGGTCGTCGATGGAGAAACACGCTCGGCCATCGACGAGCTCACCCACTTTCTGGAGGTGATCGCCGGCGAGGCTGGAAGCTCAGCCGGGTCGAAGATTCGCCAGATCGCAGCTTCAGCGCCCATTCATGTTCAGACGGCCGCCGAGAAGGTGAAGACGCCGAGATCTGCCAAGCGCAGACTCCGGCCCCGTGGGCGAAGGAGAGAAATCGAGACCTCCGGAGCCAACCAGAGAGACACAGTCGTCTCACTCCTCGACGGTCTGGTGATCGACCCGGCCCGCGCTCTCTTGACAACGCGGGCTCTGGCAAACGCGACTCTGACCGACCTGTCCTTGTCGGTGGCATCGGCTCGGGCAGCGGCAGCTAGTTAACCTGCTGATCCGATGGAGCCCTGGGTAGAGAACCTAATTCGCACGGGCGTTGTTGTTGTTGTGTCGCTCATTGCACTTTGGATCGCACGCCGCGCAGGTTACAAGTTGGTCCGAAGGATGGCTGGCCGGGATGATGAGAGCGAGGCCAGAGCCGAGACACTGTGGCTGGTTGTGCGCCGAATCATCCAAATCGCCATCATGGTGTCTGCGGTTTTGGTGATCTTCGCCGTTTGGGGCTTCAGCATCGCCCCATTCCTGGCGATCGGAACCGTTCTCGCGGCAGCAATTGGATTTGGTGCACAGGATCTGGTGAAAGACGTCATTGCCGGGTTCTTCATCCTCGTGGAGGACCAATTCCACGTGGGGGACACCATCACGATCGCCGGCGTGACAGGCACAGTCGAAGACATCCAGTTGCGTATCACGGTGTTACGCGACCATGAGGGAAGAGCCCATTTTGTGCCCAACGGTCAGATCACGGTGACATCCAACTACACCAGCCACTATGCCCAACCGGTTATCGACATCGGGATCTCATACGACTCCGACGTGGACCATGCCCTGGTGGTGCTGAAAGAAGTTCTGGATTCCCTGGCAAGCGACCCCGAGTGGAGTTCGCGCATCAAAGGCGAGAGCGAGATCTTTGGAGTCAACAAGCTCGATGACTCAGCTGTAGTGGTGAGAGGAAGGCTCACGACCGTGGCCGAGGAGCGCTGGTCGGTCCGACGAGAGGCTCTGCGTCGGGTCAAGAAACGGTTTGAGGCCGAGGGAATCACCATCCCTTTCCCCCAACTCACCATTCACAAGCCAGACTGACCACCGACGACGCGAAGCGAATCGGGATGCCAGTCGACGGTTGCCTGATCGACGATGCCCAGCGACTCTCCATCGGCCTGGACGGCTACCGGCGGGTCGGCGGTGACTTCGAGGTTATCCACCCTTGGCCACACCTCTATGCCCTTGACACTTTCGAGTTCGCGCCCGCTCAAGACGTCGACCGCGATCTGGGGGATCCGATGTCGACGCAGACGCTCCAATACGAGCACAGTCATTGGCGACGGTCGTTGTTTGGACAAGCGAAGAGGCATTTTCCCGAAGTAGGAGTAGACGTCCCGGAACTGAATCAGGGCGGTGGTGACCTCAGCCTCATGACCCTCGCTGGTCACTGTCAGATGGGGTCGTCTAGATGGAAAGGTCCTCACGCCCACTCCAATGGCAGTTCGGGCGTAATGAATCGAACCGAACCGATACTTGCGATAGGGATCGCTATCCGCCTTCACCACTACCTCCGCATCCAGCCCGAAACCGCAAGCGAAGATCGCGTAGTGAGTCGTTTCCGTGGTTCCCCGCTGAAGGGTCATCCGTGCTACTCCCACTGTGGCTGTCTCCTCCGAGCGGGCAATCAGTCGTGCTGCCTTTGCCGGTCGGGTGGGAAGATGGAGCAGACGAGCGACGACGTTGGTTGTCCCGGCGGGAATTATCCCGAGAGCGGTTTCGGTTCCGACGAGTCCCTGGCTGACGTGGTGGACCATCCCGTCGCCTCCCATGGCCACGACAATCGATGCCTCTGATGAGGCCGCCTTTGCCGCTGCCGCGGTTGCTTCCATTGCCGATGACGGCCAGACGGCCTCTACCGGATGACTCTTCGAGAGGTGGGACATGACGTCGCGATGGGAGCCACCGGTGAACTGGGAAGCGACTGGGTTGGCGATCACAACGATGTGGTCCATGACCGACGCAGGGTACCGCTGTATTCTTCCACACCGATGGAGAGCAACGACAGCAGTACCCAACCAGCCGAGGAAATGGCAATCTTCGAGGATGGGCCGTCTGAGCCCCTCTTTTCGCTGGTTGCGGGGGAAGGCGACGGTTTCATGCTCGGCGCAGTTGCCGGTGACGCCGCCGGCGGGGCATGGGAACTCGGCTATTCCGCAATTGCCGAGCAGATAACCGTTCTCTCCTACCAGCTGATAGAGCACCGGCATCTGGATACCGCCCGCGTGATTCAGGTCATGCGAGAGCTAGACGGATCCGAGGAGGGAGACCCGGTGTACAGGGCGGAGACACCGCACTTCAGAGCCTGGCTCGATCGGGCTGCCGCCGGCTCGCCTGTTCCTGAGGAGGAGCCTTCACTCGACGGGGTAGCGCGGACTGTGCCCCTCGGTGTTGCCTTCCGCCGTGACCCTCAGGCAGTGACGAAGGAGGCAACAAATCTCGGTCGATTATTCGATCGCGACGCGGGCAGTGTTGCCGCTGGTGTAATTGCCGCCACTGCCGTCGCCGCGTCATGTTTTGGTCAGTCGGGGAGAGATCTGATCGTCGGAGTGACAGAGACAGTTGTTCCCGTCATGACGACCCTGGGCAACGGCCTCTACGGGGAGCAACGTCTCGACACTCTCGAGACCGAACTCGGTCGTCTCACCGAAGCCTTGGGGGTTGTCAACGGGGAAGAGGCAATCGAACACGTCGGGGGCGATACTCGCGACCCCATCCAGGTCATGCTTGCAGGGCTTCTTCTTGCCGCTCCGGCGACGGACAGGTACCACACCCCCATCGAACAAGCGGCCAAGGTCGGTGGCAGCACCCTCGGCGCCGCGGTCGGGGGGATCATGGGAGCAAGGGTCGGTATTCGAGCGTGGCCTTGGGCATTCGCCAACGACACGTGGTTCGCCGAGATCGGCCGGCGAGTCACCCGCGGGCCCGACGAGGTGCGAGACCTACCCATCCCCTATGCGGTTGAGCAGCATCTCATCTCGGGGTCGCATCCGGGCTTTCACTAGTGTCGGGACGCTAGGAGTTTGCCGGTGCTCAGAAAGTGACGGCCACAGAGATCAGTTCCTCCCTGCCCAACAGACCCGCCGCTGCCTGAAGAGCACGGGGAGCTTCGGAGAGGGGGAACTGGTGAGACACCAGATCGTCAATGCGAGGATCCGTTTCCAGCTGCTTGGTCGCCCACTGGTAGCCAACACTGCTGGCGCCCATTGCGCCCTTCATCGTCAGTTGCTTGGCGACGATCACGTCGGAGAGGAAGTGGAACGCCCGATTGCCCTTGGTTGAGGCAAGGATCACGCGGCCACCGCTGCGGGCGAGGTCGAGTGCGGTGAACACCGCCTCAGGATCATCAGAGGTGACGTCAACCACTACGTCGGGTCTCCTGCCGAGAGCGCCGGCGATTTCACCGGCGACATCTGTCTTTTCGGCGTCGATGGCGAGATCCGCGCCAAGCTGTCTTGCCAATTCGAGACGGTCCCGATCGTGGGAGAGACCGCTGATGCCCACCCAGCCGGCGCCGGCGGCCTTGGCGGCTATGAGGCAGGCAAGGCCTCGTGGGCCGGGGCCGAGGATGAGCACATCCTCGCCAGGCTGAAGGGCGGGCAGCTCGACCGCCCAGGTGTGTCCCGAAGCCAGGGGATGAACAAATGTGGCGACCTCGGCCGGCACGTCGTCGGTGACCGGATGGAGATGGGCATTCGGATCCAGGTAGAGAAGCTCGGCCAGCCCGCCCCAGAGCCCGGGCGGTTCCATCGAGGAGATCATTCCATAGGAGTTGGTGGGTTGCCGACTGACACATGTGGCGAGATTCAGCTGGCAGCGACGGCATCGACCGCAGCGGATGCGCGGCTCGACAACCACTCTGGTCCCAACCGAGTAGGGGACGTTGGGTCCTTGCACCGCAACCCGCCCCACCACCTCGTGTCCGGGCACCAGTGGGTAGACGATGTTGCGCGCCTCTCCTTTCCACACCTGGACGTCGGCGCCGGAAAGACTGGTCGCTTCGACGGCCAGCCACCCGCCGTCCTCAATGCCCTGTGTGGGCACCTCGGTCAGAGAAAAGTGACGGGGCTCGACGAGCATCATCGCTCTGGCTGAGCTTGCTGGCTGCATCAGAGGCGAGTGTAAGCCTGCGCTAGAGCCTCTCGATCAGACTGGCGATTTGGGTCACTCCGCGCTCGATCTCGTCCTCACCCACGGCGTAGGAGAACCGGAGGAACCCGGGCGTCCCGAACGACTCGCCTGGCACCAGGGCGACGCCGGCCTCTTCGAGGATGCCCTCAGCGAGGGCCTCCGACGTCGGGTATCTATCGCCGAGAGCCGCCCTGACGTCAGGAAACACGTAGAAGGCGCCTTGCGGCTCTATGCACTCGAAGCCGGGGATCTTTGAGACCATCGAGTGCATCAGCTTTCTTCTTCGATCGAAGGCAAGACGCATCTCCTCGACTGTGTCCTGAGGCCCGATCAGGGCCGCCAGGGCCGCATGCTGAGTCACGTTGGCGACATTTGATGTGGCGTGGGATTGGTGTCGTGCTGCGGCGTCGATGATGTCGGAGGGCCCGACCATCCAGCCAACTCTCCAACCCGTCATGGCGTAGCTCTTGGCAACCCCGTTGATGATGACCCAGTTCTCCAGCTTCGGGGTGACGTCGACTATCGACGGCGCGACATCGGTGAAGTACACCAGCCGCTGGTAGATCTCGTCGGTGATGACCCATATCTCGTTGTCCCGGGCCCACTCGCCGATCGCCCGGGCCTCATCCTCGGAGTAGACGGCGCCCGTGGGGTTGGAAGGAGAGACAAACACGAGTGCCGTCGTCCGATCGGTGCGGACCGCTTCGAGGTCGTCGACGCTCACCTTGAACCCGCTGGCTGCGGTTGAGGGGACAGGCACAGTAACCCCGCCGGCGAGTTCCAGACCGGCCGGGTAGGTCACCCAGTAAGGGGCGGGGAGCAGTACCTCGTCACCGGGATCGATCAATGCCGCAAAGGTCTGGAAGACGGCCTGTTTTGCCCCATTGGTCACCACCACCTCGGAGGCGTCTGCATGGACACCCGAATAGCGAGCGGTGTAGTCAGCGACCGCCTCGCGGAGTTGCGGCAGGCCCGGATTGGCCGAGTAGTGATGGTTGACCGGATCATGGGCAGCGCGGGATGCCGCGGCGACAATGCTCTCGGGTGTGGCGAAGTCCGGCTCGCCCGCTCCGAAGGAGATGATGTCCCTTCCCTCGGCCCGCAGCTCGCGAGCGCGGCCCGCGATGGCCATCGTGGCGGAGCCGGGCAGTCTGGTGAGACGTTGGGAGACACGTTTGATGATGACGCCAGATTAGGTCTGGATACGCTCGAATGAGCCGAAACACGGTTGACCACTCTCCGTGGTCGATATAGTGTATGGTCAGTTACCCCAAAGGAGTCGGTGTGTTGAAGCTGAAGCGCTCGTCTGTCCTTCTCATCGTGGTGATTGGGCTATTGGCGACCTCCGGTATCGCCCTGGCAGGACATGATGACTCACACGCCGAGGACACCCAGTTCAGCTTTGGTTATGACGAGACCAATCACATCCTCTCCCTCAACATCGGTCCCAACTGGGATCCCTATGTGTGCGACTTCGACAATGGTGCACTGACCGCCACCTACGGCGTGCCGGTGGATGGGATCATTCCGATCACCGACCTCGAGGATGATGGGGGGCCCAAGATGTTCGCCGCGAGAGAAGCAGACGATCTTCGGAAAGGCGATTTAGTCGCAGGGGAAAATCCGGCGCAATACGCCCCGGGTGACGCCGGTGTCTGTGGGCTCAGTGGTGTGGTGGTTGCCGGGCCCAATGGTCAGGTCAATCATGGTCAGTTCATCAAGGCCGCCAAGGGCCTCTTCGACATCAAGGGCCATGGATGCATAGTCCGTCATCTGGCCCAGTCCGATATCGGCAGGACCGATGACACCAGGGTGCGGGTTTTCGAAGTAGCTGATCCCACCCTCCCGATCGTAGAGGACGTCGCGGTCACCTTCTTTACGTTCGAAGCGGACTGTGAGCGCGGCAAGAAGAATGGCAACGGCGAGGCCGAGAGCACCAGAGGCGGTCGCCCCGACTTGCCGGGGAAATCCGGGGACGCCCCGGGTCATAACAAGGACCGGCCCTAAGCGTCGAGCGACTCCGCGACCTTCGCATTTTTGGCCGACATATAAATGTAGATCCCGTAGAGGAGCGCCACTCCCA
>CAXMMT010000066.1:0-39112 GCA_964194555.1 uncultured Boseongicola sp.
ATGCACCACGATCCGAGCGTCGGCACGGCCTTGCAACTCCGGTTTGAGCATCGGCGACGTCTGATCGGCATGCCATTCCAACAAACCGCGGGGTACATACACGGCACCAGGGATATGTCCGGCCACCCATTCCTGCGGCTCCCGAACGTCGAGAATCACCTCGACCTGACCCTGATCGAGGGCCTCTTTCGCCTCTGACACCGAGACTTCGGCGACATGGTCGCGTGCCTCATCAAGCATCTCCTCAATACTCATAGCCACCGAAGAGACCTCCTAGATCGACGAACTGTTCAACACGCCGGTTGTCATGGATCGTATATAGGCAGCGTCATTGCAGCCAACCTGCAGCCATACGGGCTGTAATCGTTGATGACGTCCAGTCTCAACCGTTTCGTAGCGCGGCTGAATCGCCCTGTAATCCCTGAGTTTTTGACACTCGTCGATACGGCATGTCATGAACTTGCCAGGTACCGTCCTGGACGCCGAACCTCAGGAAGCGCAAATGATCAGCACAAACGATGTCAGACCCGGTATGGCCATGGAGCTCGACGACGGTCTCTTCTCGATCGTCGAGTATCAGCATGTCAAACCTGGAAAAGGCAAAGCTTTCGTCCGGATGAAGCTCAAGAAACTGGACACTGGCCAGGTCATCGATCGCACATTCAGAGCCGACGAGAACGTCCAGCAGGCGATCATCGATCGCAGCGAGCACCAGTACCTCTATTCAGACGATCTCGGGTTCCACTTCATGAATCTCTCTGACTACGGACAAATCGTGCTGCAGCTCGATGATGTCGGAGGAGCCGCCAGATACCTCATCGATGGGATGACCGTCAGCCTGAGCATGTACAAGGGGACAGCTATCGGAGTGGACATGCCGGCCTCGGTCGAACTGGAGGTGACCTACGCCGAGCCCGGGGCAAAGGGTGACACTCGGACGGGTGCGACGAAGACGGTCACGCTCGAGACAGGAATCACCGTTCAAGTGCCTCTCTTCGTCGAGCAAGGCGAGAGGGTGAAAGTCGACACGAGGAGCGGGGAGTACCTGACACGGGCATGATCAAAGACGCCGAGTCGATCATGATCCCAGCTCGTTTATCAGCGAGAGATTTCGCCGATGCAATCCACAAAGAAGTCGGTGACGTCCAAGCCGTGCTCACCGCTCGCAACGAGCCCTCAGGGCCCGACGATCCTCTCGAGGCCAAGCTCGCCATCGCAGTAGCCGGGGTTTTGGGTGTGTCGGTAGTGATCGAAGCCAGGGACCTGGCTCTTGAGTATCTCTATGAGTATGAGACTCGTGGCGAGATAGCCGGAGATCCCGAGGGCAGAGCCGGCCGGCTTGTCAAGGGGGTGGTCGAAAGCCTGGATAATCTGGATGCTCAGATCGAATTGGTGTCCGAGCACTGGAGTGTCGCCAGGATGCCCCTGGTCGACCGAAACATCATTCGTCTGGGGCTCTTCGAGTTGCAGAGCGCACCAGAGCCTCCGACGGCGGTCATTGTCTCAGAGGCCGTTCGGCTGGCGCAGGTCTATTCGACAGAGAAGTCTGGCTCCTTCGTCAACGGCGTATTGGCAACCCTTGCCAGGTCCGTTCGCGACGAATGAAAAACACCATCTCGATTCCAGAAGTAGCCGGGACCCGGAGCTTTGACCCCACGACTCCAGTGGGCTGCCCGGATCCGCGAGTTGACGAGACAGAGAACGACGCTCACCTATCGCATGCTCGGCGAAGATAATGCTGGCACTCTGGGTTCGTCCGGGCTGCCGCTTCCGCCGGCTCTCGGATCCGAGGTCCTTAGCCGGCTGGAGGGCTTTGAGCTGCTAACGGGTCGTCCAGACCCCCGTTTGACTACTTGGATCGGAACCAAGGAGATCCGTTGCACCGAACGGCCCACGCCCCTCAGTCGGATCCTCCCCGATGGGACAGGAAACAGTTGTGGCTCCAGGATGGAGATCCCAATGCCCGGGCCAGCCTGAGCACTATCCAAAGTTCGCGGGTTCGAATCCGGTCCCCGCTGTGACGATAGAAACTCAGGAAGGGTTGGGTTCGATGGTGCGGTACCTGGTGAGCGGTCTCACGGGTTCCACCGGCTGGCGGTCATATAGTCCTCGGTGTGAATCGGCTCCACCAGCGCTACTGCATCTCGGAGAAGTGGCGCGAGGAAATGGTCGGGCAGACACTGCCGTGGGTTCTCGAGGATGTGGAACTCGATGGACCGGTACTGGAGATCGGGCCGGGTCCCGGTCTGGTCACCGAGGCTCTCGTGCGATTGGGAGTCGCCGACCTCACGACACTGGAGATCGAGCCAGAAGCAGCCGAAAGTCTTCGCCGGCATTACGGGACTCGGGTGAGGGTGGAAGTTGGAGACGCTGTCGCCATGCCCTTTTCGAACGCTTCGTTCGGCACGGTGCTGTGCTGCACCATGCTGCACCACGTGCCCACTCGCGAAGCCCAGGACCGGGTGCTCACCGAGTCGCGCCGTGTGTTGCGCTCGGGTGGTGTGCTGGCGGGGAGTGACAGTCGCACAAGTCTCGGTTTCCGGTTGTTTCATATCTTCGATGTTCACAACCCAGTAGATCCGCACGGCTTCCCGAAGCGCCTGACCGCAGCGGGATTCCGTGACGTGTCCGTTGACCCGCTCGGGGGTCGCTTCCGATTTCGGGCCGTCGCAACCTGAAGCCGAAGGTATTCGGCCGGGCGAAACCGAGCAACGACGGAGCCCGATCAAATAGGACAGGAGTGTCAGCCTCATGACTGGACGGGGGCACCCTCCGCGGGTTACTCTCGCCTTCGACCTTTAAGGACGGTCCTGCGAGACCGGAAAGGAAAACCATTGGGGTACTCCCCATCGCGGCCTGAGGCTTACACATGCCACAGGTGATGACAGGCGACGACATCCATCGGGCACTCCGCCGTATCTCCCATGAGATTCTGGAGACTCATCGCGGGGCCGACGAGATAGCCATCATTGGTGTTCACACCCGCGGGGTTCACCTTGCCCGGGAGATGGCAGACACCATGGGCGAATTCGAGAATTGTGTTGTCCCGATTGGCGAGCTCGACGTAGGTCTCTATCGGGACGACAGAGGGTCTCGCTCGGATAATGAACCGAAGCCGACCCACATTCCTTTCGGCATAGACGGCCGGAGTGTCGTCATTGTCGATGATGTCCTCTACACCGGCCGGACAGTGCGAGCCGCCCTGGACGCACTCACCGATGTTGGCAGGGCTGTCTCGACGGAGCTGGCGGTCCTCGTCGATCGTGGTCATCGGGAGCTTCCGATTCGAGCCGACTACGTAGGCAAGAACCTTCCCACCTCCAGAGACGAGATGGTGAGGGTGCGCGTTCATGATATCGACGGCGAAGAGGGCGTCTGGATCGAGAGGGAGGGCTCGCCTTGAAGTCCTTGACGACGCTACGTGGCCTGGGCCCATCGGAGCTCAATGAGCTGATCGCATCCGCGTTGGTTCACGTGGCTCAGGCCGAAAGTGGGGAGATTTCTGGTGATCCGTTGTCCGGTCGGGCCGTGGCAATGATGTTCTTTGAGCCCTCTACCCGTACCCGTCTCTCGTTCGAGCTCGCCGTCAACCGTCTCGGAGCCGATCTGATGACTTTGGAGCCGGACACTGCATCAACCAGGAAGGGAGAGTCTTTGAGAGACACGGCGCTGACGGTGACGGCGATGGGCGCAGACATACTTGTTGTGAGGCACTCCGAGGCCGGTGTTCCTGATGCGATACACGACTGGACCGGAGTGCCGGTGGTGAACGCCGGTGATGGTGCTCGTGAACATCCGACACAGGCGCTTCTCGATGTGGTGACGCTTCACCGACGCTTCGGATCGCTCCAGGGCCTGCGTATGGGCATTGTCGGAGATATTCGACAGAGCCGGGTCGCAGGAAGTCTGTTTCATGCCATACCGGCTCTTGGGGTTGACGCCGTGTTGATCGGCCCCGAATCCCTTCTCCCCGAACGTGAGCCAGACGGCTTTGAGATGTCAACCGACCTCGACATCCATCTCGGTGACCTCGATGTTCTGTATCTGCTGAGAGTGCAGCGGGAAAGAGGAACCCTGATCCCTGACGACTACATCGAGCGGTTCCGGGTCGACTCAGATAGAGCAGCTTCCATGAAGCCTGAGGCGGTTGTGATGCATCCGGGCCCGATCAATCGCGATGTCGAGATCACTGGAGATGTCGCCGACGGTCCCCGTTCACTCATTCTGAGTCAGGTGGCCAACGGCGTGCCGACCCGGATGGCTGTGCTCACAGCGCTCAGGGATGGGATCACATGATTCTGATCAGAGGCGGCGAGGTGTACTCAGACAGCGGTTTCGAGGTCAAAGACGTGCTGATCGACGGTGGGCGGATTGCGGCCGTGGGAGCTGGCGATGTCGACGGGGTCATCGAGGTCGTGGAAGCTTCCGGCTGTCTGGTGGGTCCCGGTTTTGTCGACATACACACCCATCTCCGCGATCCGGGCCACACATGGAAGGAGGACATCGCCTCTGGGTCCGCCGCGGCCGCTGCCGGTGGCTTCACTGCGGTCGTGGCGATGCCCAACACCGATCCCCCTATCGACGAGGCGAAGATTGTCGAGGAGGTGGTGCGCCGTGGCGAAGAGGCCGGTCTGGTCGAGGTTGCCCCCGCCGCCGCCATTACGCTTGGCCGTGGCGGTTTGGTCCCGTCCGACATAGAGGGTCTTTACGAGTGCGGTGTGAGAGTCTTCACAGACGATGGGGACTCCGTCGCCGACGCCGCCGTTCTGCGTTCGGTCATGACGCGGATAGCTGCTCTTCCGGGGGCCGTCGTCGCCCAGCATGCCGAGGATGCGTCCATGACCGCGAACGGGCACATCCACGAGGGATCGATGTCGGCTCGTTTGGACGTCGGCGGGCTGCCAGCACACGCGGAGGTCGATGTGGTCAGACGTGACCTCGATCTCGTTCGCGAGACCGGAGCCCGCTATCACTGTCAGCATGTATCAGCCACAGGGACGATCGAATTGATCCGTCACGCCAAGGCGGAGGGCCTGGCTGTCACAGCAGAGGTGACCCCCCACCATCTCTCCTTCGACGAAGCGTCACTGGCGGACCTCGACACCGATTTCAAGATGTACCCACCCCTCCGGTCGGATGACGACCGGAGGGCCCTCAGAGAGGCACTGAAAGACGGGACGATCGATGTGGTGGCGACCGACCACGCACCCCATGCATCCGAAGAGAAGGCTGTGACGTTCGAAGAGGCGCCACGCGGCGTCATCGGTCTCGAAACGGCTGCCGCTGTTGTGTCGGAAGTCATCGAAGATCCGAGACGGATGTTCGAGGCGCTCAGCCTGAAACCGGCCTTGATCGCAGGTCTCAGGGATCAAGGTCGTCCGATTGCCGTCGGTGAACCGGCGAACATCGTCGTCTTCGATCAACAACGGGAGTGGACTCCTGAGACGTTCGTTTCCAGATCGTCGAACAGTCCCTACAAGGGTCATGGTTTGAAAGGGCGCCCCCTGGTCACAGTGCACAACGGAAGAATCGTCTACAGCCTGATAGGAGCCACATGAGAGGAAGAGTGCCGGCATTGCTGGCAACAGCCGACGGCGAGGTGTTCCGAGGGAGCTCGGTCGGCGTAGCCGGTGTCGTCACCGGGGAGGCCGTTTTCAACACATCGATGACGGGCTACCAGGAGATACTCACCGACCCTTCATATGCGGGCCAGGTTGTTGTGATGACCTCTCCCCATATAGGCAACTACGGCGTCGTCGAACTCGATGCGCAGTCTTCGAGACCGGCCGTTTCCGGATTCGTCATGCGATCTCTGTCCCGAAGGGACTCGAGCTGGAGATCGGAGGGCAGTCTCGCCGATTACCTGCAGCGTCATGACGTCGTTGCCGTAAGTGATGTCGACACCCGCCGGCTGACCCGACACATACGAGATCGAGGCGCCATGCCGATCGCCATGGGTTCGGAGGTCTCCGAAGCCGACTTGATCGACATGGCGGCAGATGCTCCAACTATGCGAGGCCAGGATCTGGCTTTGCAGGTCACCACACGTGAGCCATACCGGCTTGACGCCGAAATGGACCGGAAAGGCCTTGTGGTTGCCATCGACCTCGGACTAAAGAAGGACATCCTTCGCAACCTGACCGGCCGGGGATTCGAGGTTGAGGTCGTTCCCGCGGCAACGAAGGCTGAGACGATTCTCGCCATGTCTCCAAACGGGGTCTTCGTTTCCAACGGACCGGGCGATCCGGAGCCCCTGACAGCGACGACCGAATGCCTGCGAGGCCTGGTTGGCAAAAGGCCTCTGTTCGGCATCTGTCTTGGTCATCAAGTCCTCGGGCTTGCCGTCGGCGCCTCAACGTTCAAACTGCCTTTTGGCCATCACGGCGGAAATCATCCGGTGCGCCGTCTCGACGACAACCGCGTCGAGATCACGGCCCAGAATCACGGCTTTGCCGTCGATTTGTGGTCTATGACCGACGATGACCCGATCGAGAGGGAAGGGCTCATCGAACGAGGTCTTCTGCCGGAGACGGTGGAGACACCATTCGGCCGTCTTCGTCCCTCACACCAGAATCTGAATGACGGGACTCTGGAGGGGATGGTTCTCGAGGAGATCCCGGCTTTCTCCGTCCAGTTCCACCCTGAGGCGGCCCCCGGCCCCGGAGACGCCCGAGGGTTGTTCGATGACTTCGCCCGGTTGATGGAAGAGGCAGGCTGATGTCTGCCCGAAAGGACATCAGGTCGATCCTCGTGATCGGCTCGGGACCGATCGTGATCGGCCAGGGGTGTGAGTTCGATTACTCGGGCACCCAGGCGGCCAAGGTTCTCAGAGCCGAGGGCTACCGCGTCATCCTCGTCAATTCGAACCCCGCGACGATAATGACCGACCCCGAGTTCGCCGACGCCACATACATCGAGCCGATCACACCCGAGGTGGTGGCCGAAGTGATCGCCCGGGAGCGGCCGGACGCATTGCTGCCGACGCTTGGCGGACAGACGGCCTTGAACGTCTCGGTCGAGTTGGCTCGCAGCGGGGTCCTCGATCGTCACGGGGTCGAGATGATTGGCGCCGACCTCGAAGCGATCACCAAGGCCGAGGATCGTGGCAAGTTCAAAGAGACAATGGAGGCGGTTGGTCTCGAGGTTCCTCGTGCCGGATATGCCAGATCGATGGCCGATGCGTTGAACATCGCCAAAGAGATCGGCTACCCGGTGATGGTGCGCCCCTCGTTCATCCTCGGGGGCAGTGGCACCGGAATCGCGGACACCGAGGAGCAACTGCTCGACGTAGCCCGGGAGGGTCTGACGGCGTCACCCGTCGGAGAAATCCTGGTGGAGGAGTCTGTGCTGGGCTGGAAGGAGTACGAGCTGGAGATCATGCGCGATGGCGCCGGTAACGCGGTGATCGTCTGCGCCATCGAGAACTTCGACCCCATGGGCGTTCACACCGGGGACTCGATCACGGTGGCTCCCATCCAGACCCTGTCCGATCGCGAGTACCAGGAAATGCGGGACGAGGGGATCAAGGTTCTTCAGGTGATAGGTGTTGAGACCGGTGGTTCCAACGTGCAGTTCGCCGTGGATCCCAAGACGGGCCGGCGACTGGTCATCGAGATGAACCCTCGGGTGAGTAGATCATCTGCCCTCGCCTCCAAGGCCACCGGGTTCCCCATCGCCAAGATCGCCGCGCTCCTCGCCGTCGGCTATACGCTCGACGAGATACCCAACGACATCACGGGAGCGACTCCCGCGTCCTTCGAGCCCGCACTCGACTATGTCGTCGTGAAGATCCCGAGATTCGACTTTGCCAAGTTCCCCTCGGCGCCGAAGAGGCTGGGCACGTCAATGAAGAGCGTCGGTGAGGCAATGGCGATAGGCCGCACTTTCCCGGAGGCTCTTCAGAAGGCCTTGCGAAGCCTCGAGAACGGGCGGGCCGGGCTAAACGCTGACCCGCTAGAGGATCGGGTCGTCTCTCTTGACGACGATGAGCTGGCGGAGATGGTGAGGGTGCCGACACCGGATCGGGTCTTTGCCATGGGTGAGGCGTTGCATCGCGGATGGACGATCGAGGACGTATCGGAACTGTCGATGGTCGATCCCTGGTTCGTGGACCAGATGAGTGAGATAGTGGAGGTTCGCGAAGAGCTCGAAACGTCCACCGACGTCGACATCCTGGCTGAGGCGAAGAGGTACGGCTTCTCCGATCCTCAGATCGCCCATCTTTGGGGTCGCGAAGAGATCGATGTGCGGGAGCTGAGGAAATCGGCGGGCATAGTTCGCACATTCAAGACCGTGGACACCTGCGCCGCTGAGTTCGGGGCGCTGACGCCATACATGTACGGCACCTTCGAAGAAGAGAGCGAAGTCAGGCCATCCGAGAAGCCGCGTGTCGTGGTGCTCGGATCCGGGCCCAACCGCATCGGACAGGGGATCGAGTTCGACTACTGCTGTGTGCATGCGAGTTTTGCGCTGGGGGACGCCGGCTACGAGACGGTCATGATCAACTGCAATCCCGAGACAGTTTCGACCGATTACGACACATCTGATCGTTTGTACTTCGAGCCTCTGACCACCGAGGATGTGCTGGCCGTCATCGACGCCGAGAAGCCCGAGGCGGTGATTGTGCAGCTTGGAGGGCAGACGCCCCTCAATCTCGCAGAGGAGCTCGCCGACACCGGAGTGATCATTGCGGGAACCTCGCCCGCATCGATCGCTCTTGCCGAAGACCGGGAGCAGTTCGCCGAGATCTGTCGCAATCTCGGGCTCAAACAACCGCCTGCCGGCTCGGCAACGTCGGCTGCTGAGGCTGACGACGTCGTGGATCAGATTGGCCTGCCCGTGATGGTCCGGCCCTCGTTTGTTCTCGGAGGGCGCAAGATGAAGGTGATCTACAGCCCGGAGGAGCTGGGCGCATACGTGAGAGAGATCTACGGAGAGGGTGATCCCGAGGTTGTCTCCAATCCGATTCTGATCGACCGTTTCCTCGAGTCGGCGGTGGAAGTGGACGTCGATGCGGTCTTCGACGGGCACGAGCTTCTGGTAGGGGGAGTCATGGAGCATGTCGAGGAGGCCGGGATCCACTCCGGCGACTCGGGATGTGTCACCCCGCCGCCGACCCTTTCGGACGAGGCACACAAGGAGATACTCAGGGCTACCGGGGAGCTGGCATCCGCACTCACCGTCCAGGGTCTCATCAACATCCAGTTCGCGGTAAAGGGTGATGACGTGTACGTCCTCGAAGTGAACCCGAGGGGAAGCCGAACCGTGCCCTTCATCTCCAAGGCGAAGGGGATCCCGCTCGCCCGTATTGCGGCCAGAGTCATGATGGGTTCCACAATCGAGGAACTTCGCTCCGAAGGCTTGATCCCCGAAGAGCGAGTCGGGTCCGATTTCGTCGCGGTGAAAGAGGCCGTTCTCCCCTGGGACCGCTTTCCTGAGGAGGATTCGATTCTCGGTCCGGAGATGAGAGCGACGGGTGAAGTGATGGGGATCGGTTCCGACGTGGGTGTCGCCTACGGCAAGGCATTGCTTGCCGCAGGTCATGTGCTGGCCGATCAAGGAAGGGTGTTTCTCTCGTTTGCAGATAGAGACAAGCCGATGGGTCTTGCCGTTGCTCAGGCTTTCACCCTGCTCGGTTTTGACCTGGTCGCAACCAAAGGAACCGCACGTTTTCTGCGTCACCATGCGATCGAAGCCGAGGCCGTTAACAAGATCGGCGAGGGCTCTCGGGATATAGGCGAGAGGCTGGAGAACGGCGAGGTTCAGTTGGTCGTCAACACGCCTCGCGGCGGGAGAGCACGTTCCGACGGAAGAAAGATCCGTCGCTCTGCCCGCCGACACGCTGTTCCATGCGTCACGACCCTTCAGGGTGGGCTGGCGGTGGCCCGAAGTCTGCGGGCGGGTCCGGGTGCGATCAACCGTCCGAGGAGCCTGCAGGAATGGCATCGCGGTCGTTAGCCACCTCCGTTGGAGGGTTGGTCCTCAGATCCCCTCTCATAGCCGCGTCGGGAACCGTCGGATCTGTCTGGGAGTGGGCCGAAGTGGCGGACGTCCGACCCTATGGGGCCGCAGTGGCCAAATCGGTCGCTCCAGAGGCGTGGCAAGGACGACCGGTCCCCCGGCTCGCGCCGACCACGACAGGAATGCTGAACTCCGTTGGGATACAGAACCCGGGTGTCACCAGCTGGGTTGACACCATGATTCCGCGTATCCCCAAACTTCGGGTCCCGGTTTGGGGATCGGCTGTTGCAGGTGTCGCCGATGGCTTCGCGCTCGTGGCAAAAGGCCTGGTTTCGGCGGGGGTCACCGGCGTCGAAGTCAACCTCTCCTGCCCGAATCTGGAGGATGGGGAGATGTTCTCCTTCAGAGCGGACCGGTGCCATGATGTGATTACGGCTGTGAAAGGAGCCGTCGATGTCCCGGTTGGCGCCAAGCTGTCACCCAACACACCAGACATCGTCGGTGTGGCCGGAGCATGTCGTGATGCCGGCGCTGACTTTGTCGTTCTCACGAACACCGCATTTGGGTTTGGGCTCTCGCTCCCAGATCGAAGGCCTTTGCTCTCGGGCGGGGTTGGTGGATACAGCGGCCCCGGGCTGAAACCGCTCTCACTTCGCTGCGTATACGAGGTTGCCAAGGAATTTCCGGACCTCGGGATCGTCGGCTGCGGAGGAGTCTCAACTGGCGCAGATGTTGTGGAGTATCTGATGGCCGGAGCATCGGCGGTCGAGATCGGGACCGTCCATCTCGCCGAGCCAAAGGCGGGGATCCGGATAACGAAGGAGTTGGTGGAGCTCATGGAACGACTTGGAACCGAAAGCGTGACCGACCTGGTAGGGACGGTTCGGCCGTGGTGAATCCGATTCTGGTGGCTCTCGATGTCCCGAATCTGACTGAGGCCGAAAGACTCGCCCGGTCCCTCGAGGGCCATGTTGGGGGATACAAAGTGGGTTTGGAGCTTCTGATGGGGGAGGGGCCCGAGTCGGTTTCCCGAATAGCCATGATCGGGCTCCCGGTGTTCGCCGATGCCAAGCTTCACGACATCCCGAACACTGCCGAGCGCGCCGCTCGGCAGCTGGCGGCTCATGGTGCTCGGTGGGTCACAGCTCATGCATCAGGCGGAAGCCGGATGATCGACGCAGTCGCGTCGGGGCTCATCGCCGGCTCGCAAGATGGGAACGTCGGCGTCCTTGGTGTCACCGTGCTCACTTCGCTCGACCAGAGCGATCTAGCGGCTCTGGGTGTTTCTGGCTCTGTCCAAACCCACGCCGTCGAGCTTGCCCGACTGGCCAGGAACGCCGGAGCTGAAGGTGTGATCTGCTCACCCCTGGAGGTGGGCAGATTGAAAGAGCTGTTCCCGGGATTTCTTGCGGTAACCCCCGGCATTCGACCTGGTGGATCCGACCAGGGCGACCAGAAGCGCACCGCTACCCCGGCCGCGGCGCTCCGGGCCGGCGCCGACTTCATCGTTGTGGGACGAGCCATCACCGGGGCATCCGACCCGGTTGCGGCTGCGGCGTCCATCGTGGACTCATTACGCGCCGGAGAGCTCTTCTAGTGGTATGTCGCCCAAATAGCTACGCGGTCTCACCGGCCCCCGGCGCCGCTGGCGGCGTCCGCCGCCTCGACGCAGTTAAGGCTGCGCCTTCGTTGTGCGTCCTGGCCAGACGACCCCGCTGACTCGCCGACACCGCGGCATCAATTGAGCGACATACCACTAGCGGGGCGGTCGTCCCTGGCTGATTGCTCTGGCTATGGTCGCTGGTGATGTCTGGCGCAGCCCGGACGAGAGCGAGGAATCACACAAACATGGCACAGCCACCACAGCTGACCCAAGAGCAGCGAATGAAGGCCCTGGAGAAGGCCGCCGAAGCCCGCCGGGTTCGAGCAGAGGTCAAGGAGCTTCTCAAGACGGGTTCCATGACACTCTCCGAGCTATTCGACAAGGCCGACGCCGAGGAGCTTTTGGCCGGATTGAAAGTGGCGTCCCTCATCGCGGCAATGCCAGGCACGGGAAAGATAAAGGCCAAGCGTCTCATGGAATCGATTGGGATCGCTGAGAATCGGCGAATCCGAGGTCTGGGAGACAGACAGAAAGAGGCGTTGCTCGCAGAGTTCTCCTAGTGCTCTCCAACGGAAGTACGGCCGCATGTTTCGGCGAGACAGGGGTGTCGCCTCGCCGCACCGCAGAACAAAGGCGCACCCACAGCGGTGCGTCGAGGACGAGGATGCCGCGAGCGGGGTCATCCGTTCGTTGAAACGTCAGCGTATTTGCGTTGGGGGGCGCTAAGTGACCGGCCGGATCATCGTCATGTCCGGACCTTCGGGTTCCGGTAAGACCAGCATCATCAAAAGATTGCTTGATGGCATCGACATTGCCTTCTCTGTCTCGGCTACTACTCGTTCCCGCCGGCCCGGTGAGACCCACGGCGTCGACTACCACTTCGTGACCACAGAACAGTTTGAGGAGATGATCGCCTCAGATGCTCTTCTGGAGTGGGCGATCTACAATGGGAACCACTACGGCACTCTCGCAGGTCCGGTCGAAGCGGAGATCGCGTCCGGAAGGGATGTGCTGTTGGACATCGAGATCGACGGTGCACGACAGGTTCGGGCACAACGACCTGACGCGCTCATGATCTTCGTATCGCCGCCCTCGACGGAGGTGCTCAGCCAGAGGTTGCGATCCAGAGGGGATACCACAAGTGAGGATATCGCCGACCGCTTGAAGATCGCCGAGACCCAGCTCGAAGAGGCACCGAGTCTGTTTGACCACGTCGTCGTCAACGACGTTTTGGATCGGGCCACCCAGAGGGTCGCGAATCTGATTATTGGCTCCCGATGAGGTAGCCTTGTCTCCTCATCCCCCCAAAGGACCCTATGAAAATCGAAGACGTCATCGACCAGATCGGCAACAGGTTCGCCACTGTTGTGGTGTCGGCTCGTCGTGCCCGCCAGATCAACAGCTACTTTCATCAACTCGGTGTCGGTTACGGTGAGTTCGTGCCCCCACAGGTGCAGACTCTCTCCAGGAAGCCGTTGACGATTGCAATGGAAGAGATCGCCGAGGGCAAGGTCGCTGTCGAGGCCGTCGAGGAATAGATGCTCCAGGGTCGGCGAGTTCTGCTCGCCGTTACCGGGGGGGTCGCAGCTTACAAGTCCGCTTTTCTCGCCCGCCGTCTCGTCGAAGCAGGCGCCGAGGTGAGGGTGATTCTCACCGAATCCGCGCTTGAATTCATCGGTTCGCAGACCTTCGCGGCCATCACCGGCTCCCAGCCCCACATGTCACTGTTCGGCGAGTCCTCTGTGTCACCGCACACCGAGCTTGCCCGATGGTGTGAGGTGGTGATCGTTGCTCCAGCTACGGCATCGACAATCGGGAAAGTGGCCAACGGAATCTCATCGGATCTGGTGTCAGCCACGGTTCTTTCCGCCAAGTCTCCGGTGTTGATCGCCCCCGCAATGCACACCGAGATGTGGGAGCACCCGGCGACACAGAGAAACATCAAAACCCTCGAGAGCGACGGCTACCTGTTCATCGGGCCGGTTGCGGGCGCACTGGCCGGAGGTGACGTCGGCATGGGTCGAGTGTCGGAGCCGGACGAGATCGTTGAGGTAATCGAGAAGATGCTCAGCCCCGACGAGTCCGCGTTGCGGGTGCTGGTCACGGCCGGCGGCACCAGGGAGCCACTCGATCCAGTCAGGTATCTGGGAAACCGCTCGTCCGGGAAGATGGGCCATGCCATAGCCAATGAAGCCGCTCGCCGTGGATTCAGAGTCACACTTGTCACCGCATCGAACATGTCTGCAGGGCCGACGGTCAAGATCGTCGCGGTTGAAACAGCCGACGAGATGGCAGAGGCCGTTTCCGGTGAGGACACTGACGTCGCGATCATGGCGGCCGCAGTGGCGGACTTTCGCCCTTCGAAGTCGAGCGAGGCAAAGATATCGAGAAGCGATGGTCTCGACTCGATCGAGTTGAGTCCGACCCCTGACGTGCTGGCCTCCGTCGTGGCCCGTGATCACAAGCCGTTTGTCGTCGGCTTCGCCGCCGAGACCGGAGGCGTGGAACGGGCGATCTTCAAGACGCTGGAGAAGAAGGTGGATCTTCTCGTCTACAACGACATCACCGAACCGGGCTCGGGTTTCGAGACCGACACCAACCGTGTGGTTCTGATCGACAGCAAAGGAGCGACCGACGCCTGGCCCCTCATGAGTAAACACGAAGTCGCCTCACGGCTACTGGATCGCATCGCCACGATGTTGGAGAGCACTTAGTGGAATCCACTCAACGGCGTTAGCCTTCCGTCTTTCATGAGATCGTCCTACTTCACCTCCGAATCTGTCACCGAGGGACACCCCGACAAGGTTGCTGATGCCATCTCGGACGCCATTCTCGACGCAGCCCTCCGTATCAACCCTTCGGCTCGGGTCGCATGTGAGACATTCGTGACCACCCGACTGGCAGTCATAGGCGGTGAGATCTCGGATGGTGCCGAACTGGATGTCGAAGGAGTTGTCCGCTCGACGATCCAGCGGATCGGTTACGACGGGTTTGACCCCGACTTCGCGGCTTCAACCATCGAGATCATGAATCGAATCGATGCCCAGAGTGCCGACATCGCTGCCGGCGTCGATCGCGACATGGGTGCCGGCGATCAAGGTTTGATGTTCGGTTTTGCAGTCACAGAGACGGATGCCCTCATGCCGCTGCCCATCCAGTTGGCTCATCGCCTGGCGGAACGTCTTGCAGAGGTCCGAAAGGACGGGACTCTCGGATATCTGCGACCAGACGGCAAAACCCAGGTGATGGTTCGTTATGAGGGTCATCGACCTGTCTCTGTCGAGAAGGTGCTCATCTCGACTCATCATGCCGACGATCAGGACAACGAGGACATGAAGAGCGATGTCTACGAAACGGTCGTCTCACATGTGGTTCCACAGGCGATGATCTCGGCGGATCTCGAGTTCATCTTCAACCCCAGCGGCAGGTTCGTCATTGGGGGCCCGGTGGCCGATACCGGACTCACCGGGCGCAAGATCATCGTCGACACCTACGGCGGATACGCCCGCCACGGGGGTGGCGCTTTCTCTGGAAAGGACGCCACCAAAGTGGACCGCTCGGCTGCCTATGCCGCGAGGTGGGCTGCCAAGAATGTTGTCGCGGCCGGCGTGGCCGACCGTCTGGAGATCCAGCTTGCCTACGCCATCGGCCAGGCCCAGCCCTTTTCAGTTCATGTCGAAACCTTTGGCACCGAGAAGATCGATCCGGAGAAGATAGAGAGCATCGTCGAGGAGGTTTACGACTTCCGTCCCGCATCCATCATCTCGTCGCTCGGTCTCACCCAGCCTGTCTTCACCGCGACATCGGCATACGGACACTTCGGGAGACCCGAGTTCTCATGGGAGAAACTCGACAGGGTCGATGACATCAGGATGGCGGCCGGCCTCTGAAGCACAGCGCTGCCCGTGTCGTACCCGACATTCCAACTTTCGCGGTCGACGACGGCTTCTGGTACTCCATCCCGGACCATCTCGCCGCAGACATTCAGGTCGGAACGATCGTCCGTGTTCCACTGAGTGGTAGACGTGTGCGTGGCTGGGTGGTCGAGACGTCGTCCAGTCGTGAAGGCAATCTCAAGGAGATCGCCGGTGTGTCAGGCGGGGTTGCAGTCTTTGATGCCAAATTGCTGAGGACTCTTCTGTGGGCCTCTCAACACTATGTGGCTCCGGTATCTGTCCTGTTGAGCAAGGCCACACCCCCCAACCTTCCCAAATCGAAACCTGTAGCCAACTATGTATCACCCGGCGCTAATTCGCGAGACCATCCGATTCTCGACCTCGCATTGGCCGCGGCAGCCGGGGAGAGGAGACCCTCTCGTGTTGTGCTTGGGCGGTGGCAACACCTTGACTGGTTGGACTCACTTGCTCCGATAATCGAGGATGGACGGTCGGCAATGGTGATTGCCGCCTCGGCCGCAGAAGTGGATCGGATCTGTCGTCGAGCTCTCCCAATTTACGGCGAGACATTGGTGGAGATCGCCTCGATGAGCGACGCCGAGCTCACCCGAGGATGGGAGTCAGCGCAGTCTCCGGGAACGATCGTGGTCGGCACGCCCCGCGTTTCGACATGGTCAGTTGGCGGCCTGGCGATGTTCGTCGTTCTCGAAGAGGGGAGGAGGGCTATGAAAGACCGTCAGACCCCGACTACCCACGTCCGAGAGGTGGTCCGCAAACGTGCGCTCTTCGAGGGTTGCGCGGTGGCCTTCTTCGGACCGACGCCAAGCGTGGAGGTGCTTTCTGCGGGTGCCGAGGTAACCCGGGTGGGAAACCGCGCCTGGTCTTTGGTGGAGATAGTCGACCGATCGGATGAGGCTCCGGGGTCGGGACAACTCTCCAGCAGGGTCATCGCCGCGATCCGGGCCATGGTGGACTCAGGGGAGGGCTCCTTCGTTCTCTCGAGTCACCGAATGATCGATCGGATCGTGAGAGAGATAAACGCCCGCCTCGGAGCCCCGGTGGCAGGAATCGCCTCGACGGCGAGCCTGGTGACGGTCGGAACAGAACGAGATCTGGCTGGACTCAGCCCCGTGTCGCTGACCATTGCCACAAACGTCGACGGCATGCTGATGGGAGCCGGCTACCGCGCAGCGGAGGAGGCGTTGCGCCAACTGGCCAGACTGGCCAATTCGCTCAAACCCGGATCGGGGCATCGGATGATGGTCCAGACCTTCGATGTTGGCGGCCCCCTTGTGGAGACATTGCGCAAAGGTGATCCCATCCCGTACTTGGAACGGGTTCTCGTCGAGCGCGCCAAGACAGGCATGCCGCCGTCTACCGACATGATTGCAGTCGAGGTTCGAGGAGAGCTACCGGACGGACTCGATGTTGAGCTCAGAGAGCTGCCGGCCGCATCGGTAATGGGGCCGGTCGAAGTCGAGGAAGGGCGACGTTGGCTGGTGCAGGGCGATCTCGAAAAGGCAAGACCGGGTTTGCGACAACTGGCTAAAAGATGGCGCGACTCTGGTGCCACTGTTCGAATAGATGCTGACCCGATTGACTTCTAGTGCGCGTAGCTATTTGGGCTACGGGCCACTAGTGCGCACGATTACCGTTCTGAAACCTCTACGCTGCCCCGCCGGGACCCTCCCGTGATCCACTGAACCATGGCTACATATCCGATTCGAACCTATGGCGACCCTGTCCTCCGGATGGAGGCGAAACCGGTCATCGACATTGACTCCACCCTGCACACACTGGTCCGGGACATGATCGAGACCATGTACGACGCTCCAGGGGTGGGGCTGGCAGCCAACCAGATCGGTATTCCCCGTCGTGTGGCGGTCTTTGATGTCCAGGACGAGCTGGGTCCACGCGTGATGATAAATCCGGAGGTCGTCGAGACCAACGGAGAGTGGGAGTTCGAGGAGGGCTGTCTCTCCGTTCCCAACAAGTACTGGCCCATCACGCGACCCGCGTTCGCCCGTGTCAAGGCTCTCGACCTCGACGGCAACGAGATCGAGCTCGCCGGTGACGGAATGGTTGCTCGTGTCCTTCTCCATGAGGTCGATCATCTCGACGGGTTGATGCTGATGGACCGACTCCCCAAACGTGTCCGCAAGCACGCGCTCAAGGAGTTGCGAGACGAAGCGCTGGGAACGGAATGACCCGGATTGTCTTTCTCGGGACCCCCGAGGCCGCTGTTCCGACTCTTGGAACGCTCAGCAGGGAATTTGACGTGGGTCTGGTGGTCACCCGACCAGATCGCCCCAAGGGGCGTTCGGGGAGACCGACGCCACCGGCGGTCAAGGTGTTCGCCCTGGACGAGGAGCTGAGAATTGCCCAACCGTCGACATCAGCAGAATTGGTCTCGGCGATCGAGAACGCAGGGAAATTCGATGTCGGGGTGGTCGTGGCCTACGGCCGGATACTCGACTCTGCTGTATTGGCCTTGCCGGCGGCCGGCTTTCTAAATCTGCACTTCTCTCTTCTGCCCCGCTGGCGCGGGGCGGCCCCCGTTGAGCGTGCCCTCATCGCCGGCGACACGATGAGCGGAGTGACCGTGATCAAGATCGATGAGGGTCTCGACACCGGCCCCGTTCTGACCGCTCAGGCCGTGGATATCGGTCCTGATGAGAATGGGGGAGAGCTCACAGGTCGGCTTGCCGAACTCGGGGGGAGGCTCATCGTCACAGTCCTGCCCGCTTACATGAGCGGCTCGGTCGTGGCGGTGGATCAGAGCGAGGAGGGCGCTGCCTATGCCCCCAAGATCTCGGCTGACGACCGGCTGTTGGCCAACTCATCATCCGCAACCGAGTTTGTCAACCGGGTGCGTGCTCTTGCGCCCAGTCCGGCGGCCACGATCGAGATAGACGGCCAGGGGCACAAGATCCTCCAGGCACGCCCACACGATCATGCGCCTGCCGACGGAACGTGGGCTGTGGTCGATTCTGTCCCCGTGCTCGGTGTTGGCGGCGCCGGTGTCGAATTGGTCTCACTACAGCCATCAGGCAAGACGCCCCGGTCGGGGGAGGACTGGGTCAGAGGGAGACGGTTGGAGGCTGGTGTCTTCTCTTGAGTCTCGAAGCGCGGCAACCGTGAGATGTGACACCAGTGGGTCGATGGCGCTCGTACACTTAGCACCTAGTGCCCATCAAGATTGCACCGTCACTTCTTGCAGCAGACTTCGGGCGACTGGAGTCTGAGATAAAGAGGATCGAAGAACACGTCGACTGGCTGCATCTCGACGTCATGGACGGACATTTCGTCCCCAATATCTCCTTCGGGATACCGGTCATCGAGAGCATCCGAGGAGTCACCGACCTCTATTTCGACTGTCATGTGATGACGACCAACCCTGACAGCTATCTGGACGAGTTCGCCGGGGCGGGAGTGAACCTCCTGTCGATGCATATCGAGGCGATCCCCGATCCGACCGGGCCGGCCGAACGTGTCAAAGAGGCTGGGCTCGAGTTCGGCCTGGTTATCAATCCGATCACCCCCTTTGAGGGAGTTGCCCCATTTGTCGAGTTGTGTGATCTGGTTGTGGTGATGACTGTTGAGCCAGGCTTTGGCGGCCAGTCTTTCATGCCCGAGGTACTCCCCAAGGTCGAAGCAGCCAGAGAATGGGTTGAGAACCGCGGTTTGACGGCCGATATTCAGGTCGACGGGGGTATCACACCCGAGAATGCACGACTGGTCACCGAGGCCGGAGCAAACGTGATAGTTGCGGGATCTGCCATATTCGGAGCAGATGATCCCACGTCGGCGGTAGAGATGATGAGAAGGGCAGTGGAAAGTTAGATGAGCGAACGTGTCCTGGTAGCGGACGACGACCCGGACATCTTGACGGTGGTCAAGATCAACCTCGAGCTCGACGGGTTCGAGGTGGATACTGCCGTTGATGGTGAGGATGCCATACAGAAGGCAACCTCCACTCCCCCAAACGTGATCGTTTTGGACATCATGATGCCGAGGATGGACGGGCTGACGGCCTTGCATCGTCTCCGCAGCCAGGCTTCGACAGCCAACATTCCGATCATCCTCCTGACCGCCCGCGGACTGCCCGAGGACAGGGTGCGTGGTCTCGAGCTCGGCGCCGATGACTACATCACCAAGCCATTTGATATCACGGAGTTGGCCGCCAGAGTCAGGGCCGTCCTCCGAAGAACCCAGGCAGCTCGGGACCTGTCCCCCCTCACCGGTCTCCCCGGAAACTTCAGGATCACCGCCGAGGTCGAGGACTGCATCCGCGATGGGAGTGCGTTTGCCCTGGTGCACGGTGATCTCGATAACTTCAAGGCCTTCAACGATCACTACGGATTTATGCGGGGCGATGAGGTAATTCGTTTCTGCGCCTCGAGCTTCCTCGAGGCTGCGGAGAGTCTCGGGATGGAGGGAACGTTCGTCGGGCACATCGGGGGAGACGACTTCGTGGCCGTCATCCCCCCGGAGATGGCTGAGGCGTTTGCCAAGGAAGTCATCGAACGATTCGACGATGGGATACTGGACCTCTACGACACCGCAGACGCTCTCCGCGGCTACATCGAGGTGATCGATCGTCGTGGCGAGCGCTACGCCTTCCCCGTTGTATCGCTCTCCCTGGGTGTAGCGTCTACCGAAGTGCGAGAGATCGGAACGCAATGGGAGGCGTCGGCGATAGCGGTGGAAATGAAAGAGTTCGCAAAGAAGCAGCAAGGCTCGACATACCGCATCGATCGCCGCACGGCCTAGTGCGGGACACTTAGTGTCCTGTCCGGCTGATCATGTCGCGAATTCGACGGGTCTGAACGCCTCTCGCGGCGTTCTGGTCCTCGACGTAGCTTCGGCTATGCCTGCGTCCTCGGTCTTGCGACCAACGCCCAGCCCTCGCCTACTTCATCAACGGAACAACCGGACGGGACACTAGGTGGTTGACGACCGCCACATGCAACGCGCCATCGAACTGGCGCGGCCCCATAAGACCCACCCCAACCCACGCGTAGGCGCCGTTGTGGTCGATGGCTCCGGTCATGTCATAGGCGAGGGAGCGCATCTCGGGACAGGAGAGGATCACGCCGAGGTGGTTGCCTTGCGGGCTGCCGACAAAGCATCAGTCGGATCCACTTTGTACGTCACATTGGAGCCTTGCACCCACCACGGACGCACACCGCCATGTGTTGAAGCGGTCATCACCGCGGGTGTCCGCAGGGTTGTAGTCGGGGTGGGCGACCCTGATATGAGGGTCGCCGGGGCCGGGATCACCCGTTTGCGTGCCGCGGGTGTCGAGGTAATCGAGGGGATGCTTGCTGCTGAGATACGGAACTTGGACCCCGGCTATTTCCATCACCGGGAGACAGGTCTCCCAAACGTGATCCTCAAATATGCCATGACGATGGACGGTGCGGTCGCAGCCGTCGACGGAACATCGCAGTGGATCACCTCCGAGGAGGCCCGGACAGATGCCCATCGTCTGCGTGCCAACGCCGATGCTGTTGTGGTTGGAGTCGGAACACTGCGAACCGATGATCCCCGGCTGAGTGTTCGCATTCAGGGTTATGAGGGTCCTCAGCCCGTCCCGGTCGTGGTTGCCGGCACCGGCGATCTCCCCGAGACTGCACGAATTTGGGACAGAGAACCGCTGGTGTTGTCAACCATGGATCGCAGCGTGCCTTCCGGTCGGGTGGTCCAGGTCGAAGGAGATGACGGTCTCCCGGATCCGACGTCGGCGTGTCGCGTCCTTTCCGACCTCGGTTACCTCGATGTCCTGGTCGAGGGGGGCGCAAGGCTTGCAGGGGAGTGGTGGCGAGCCGGCGTTGTCAGTCGCGGGGTGGTGTATATCGGTGCGATGGTCGGTGGCGGCAGCGGAATCAGCCCACTCGCTGGAAGGTTCAACACCATCGGCGACGCAGCAGTTGTGTCGTTGACCCGAGTGCGTAGCCTTGGCCCCGACTATCGAATCGACTTCGAGCTGAAGTAGGCAATGTTCACAGGAATCGTGGAACAAATCGGATCCGTCGCAGACGTCACCGAACATTCCGATGGGCGCAGGCTGGTCCTGTCCGGCAAGGGTCTCGTCGAGTTGAACGTAGGGGCTTCGATCGCGGTGAACGGCGTGTGCCTGACAGCCGTGAAAGTGGAAGGCGAAAGCGTCACGGTTGACGTGATAGGCGAGACATTGAATCGGACCAACCTGAGCGAGGTCGAGCCAGGCGGAGATGTCAATCTGGAAATGCCAATGCGTGCCGGCGCCCGGTTCGATGGCCACATCGTTCAGGGTCATGTCGATGGAACCGGTGTTGTCACCGCTATCACCAGCGACGACAGAGGAACGGTGATGACCATCGATCCGCCAGCGGATCTCATGCCGTATATCATCGATAAAGGCTCGATCACCGTCGATGGCGTGAGCCTGACGGTCGCCGCCCTGACCGAAGAGTCGTTCTCCGTTGCCCTGATCCCGCACACCCTCGAAATCACAACTCTGGGTTTGCGCAAGGCCGGTGACACCGTAAACCTGGAGAACGACGTGATTGCCAAGTACGTGGAGAGACTGCTGGAAGCCAGAGAGTGACGTTTACACCGATCAACGACATCATCGAGGCGATCTCCCTGGGGGAGATGGTGGTAATGGTCGATGACGAAGACCGCGAGAACGAAGGCGACCTAATCCTTGCCGCCGAAGACGCCACGCCGGACATGATCGGCATGATGCTGCGACATACCAGCGGCATCATCTGCCTCCCCATTGTCGGTGAGCGCCTCGACGAGCTCGATCTTCCGATGATGGTTGCGAAGAACACCGATGTGCGTCGAACCGCCTTCACCGTCTCGATCGATGCCGCCGACGGCACCACCACGGGCATCTCGGCCGCCGACCGCTGCCGGACGATAAAGACGGTCCTCGACCCTGACACCAAGCCGGGAGACCTGGCGCGGCCGGGTCACATGTACCCCCTGCGGTACGAGCCAGGCGGCGTGATGAAACGGGCCGGTCACACCGAGGCTGCCGTGGACCTTGCCCGTCTTGCCGGCAAATACCCGGCCGGTGTCCTCGCGGAGATCATGAACGACGACGGAACCGTGGCTCGCCTTCCCGAGCTCGAGCGTTTTGCCAAAGAACACGAGCTTGCCTTGGGAAGCATTGCCGACCTGATCGCCTACCGACGCGAGACCGAGAAGTTGGTCGAGCGGGTGGTGGAAGCTCGGGTCCCGACAGATCACGGAATATTCACGGCAGTGGGCTATCGCTCGTTGATCGACGACCGTCAGCATATGGCCCTGGTCATGGGTGAGATAGGGGACGGCGAAGCGGTCCTCACGCGTGTCCATTCTGAATGCCTGACCGGAGATGTGTTCGGGAGTCTCCGTTGTGACTGCGGACAACAGTTGGACGAAGCCCTGAACCGGGTAGGCGAAGCGGGACGGGGAGTCGTTCTCTACATCCGGGGCCACGAAGGGAGGGGGATCGGGCTGCTTCACAAGCTGGCGGCTTACCGGCTCCAGGATGAGGGTCTCGACACCGTCGACGCCAATGTGAATCTCGGACTGCCTGTTGACTCACGTGACTATGGGGTCGGTGCCCAGATCCTCTACGACCTTGGCGTCCGATCTATGCACCTGATGACCAACAATCCCACCAAGAGAGCCGGAATCGAAGGTTACGGGCTCTCCATTCTCTCCCAGATCCCTCTGTCGGTGGAGGCCAACGAGGAGAACCGCGAGTACCTCAAAACCAAGGTGAGTCGACTCGGTCACCAATTCGCGCGGGACGAAGAGGAGTGATCATCGAAGGGGTGGCAGACGGCGCCGGCCTCCACATCGGGTTGGCGGTGGCGTCTTGGAACCAGATAATCACCGATCGTCTGCTGGATGGCGCCGAGTCACGGTGTAAAACACTGGGGGTGTCGGAGGTCACTGTGCTGCGTGTGCCCGGAGCCCTCGAGCTCCCATTGGCGGCCAAGGCCCTCATTGACCAGGGATGCAATGCCGTCGTTGCCGTCGGCACGATTGTGAAGGGTGACACGGATCACTACGAGATTGTCGTCCGTGAGTCGACCTCAGGAATCGCGAGGGTCGCCCTCGACAGCGGGGTGCCGGTGACAAACGCCATTCTGGCTGTCCACGACTACGCCGACGCCGTCGAACGATCCGATCAGGGCGATGCCAACAAAGGCGTCGAAGCGGTGGAAGCGGCGATATTGACCGCAACCGCCATCGCCAATTTGAAGAGTTCCTGAGTGGCCCCATTCAGTCGCCGAATGTGGGCTGGGTCCGGTTCGCTGGTATCCTCTCGGGGACAACACATGGCAAGAGCGGAAGCTGCTGCTTCCCCACCCGGCCGCAGACCTCGAGAGCAATCCCGAATCACGCGAGCCGCGGTAAACAAAGAGCCGGGACGACCGGTATGTGCAGCAGGTAGCCGCCTGCTGTTTTTTATTGGCTACCTATAGGAGGTATCGGCATCAGCGAGCTGCGCGTGAATGGTGGCATACGAGCCAAAGAGGTTCGTGTGGTCGCACCAGATGGAGAGCAGATCGGAGTGAAGAAACTCAATGAGGCGTTATGGCTTGCGGAGCAACTGGACCTTGACCTGGTCGAGGTGGCTCCCACGGCAAAGCCCCCGGTTTGCAGGTTGATGGACTATGGAAGATACAAATACGAACAGTCCGTCAAGCAGCGCGAGGCTCGAAAGAGTCAGACTCGTACGACGATAAAAGAGCTTCGCATGCGCGTGCGGATCGGTGACCACGATTTCGACATCACCCGGCGCAAGGCTCAGGAGTTTCTCCAGCACTACGACAAGGTCAAAATGACCATCAGATTCCGCGGCAGAGAGAACGAGCGGCCCTCTTTCGGGAAGGACCTCATGGATCGACTGGCGGCCGACCTGGCCGAGTTTGGAACTGTGGAGCAGGCTCCGAAGGTGGAAGGCGGCTCGATGACGATGGTGCTGGCTCCCATGAGGCGGATCAAGGCTCCAGCCGTGAAGAAGAGTGAAAAGCAGGAAGAGGAATAGGAGGACGCCGTGCCAAAGATGAAGACACACAGCGGCGCCAAGAAACGCATCAAAGTGACGGGCACCGGGAAACTCATGCGACGTCAGGCCGGCCGCGGCCATCTTCGTCTTGCCAAAGGCAAGTCGACGTATCGGCGCAGATCGGGAGAAGTCGAGATGGCTCCCGGCGACGCCAAGGTCATCAAGAAGCAACTTGGTCGTTGAGGGGAGTATGAGATGACTCGCGCAAGACGTGCGGTGTACGCAAAGAAGTCACATAAGAAGGTTCTCGATCGCGCCAAAGGATACAAGGGTGCCCGCAGTCGCCGCTATCGCACGGCGAACGAGCAGGTCATGCATGCAATGCAGGACGCATACCGCGATCGTCGCGCTCGCAAGGGCGAGTTTCGGAGGCTCTGGATCTCCAGGATCAACGCGGCCGCCCGGTTGAACGGCTCTACCTACAGCCAATTCATCGCCGGACTGAAGGCCCACGATGTTGAGGTCGATCGCAAGATGTTGGCCGAGATCGCTGTCAGCGATCCCGACGCCTTTGCCCAATTGGTAGAGGTGTCAAAGCAGGGCTGACCACCGGTCGGAGACACACCATGGAGCCGGTCCGCAACCACCGCAACGAGCTCGTAGTGGAGACGGCCCGGCTTCATCGCGCCAGATACCGCAAGGAGCGGCGTCAAACCATCCTCGAAGGTCCTAATCTGCTTGTCGACGCTCTCCACGCCGGTGTGGGGGTGGACACCGTCTTCTCGCTGCCGACAGACGACGCGACTGTCTCTCTGTGCGCGGATCACAGTCTGGCACTCTTGCTCGTTGACGAGCGAGCGCTTGGCCGTCTGGCGGGGACCGAGACGCCGAGAGGCCCCATCGCCGTCATCGACATACCGGAGGACTCCCTTCCCGTGGGGGAGAACCTGGTGGTTTCAGTGGGCGTGTCCGATCCGGGCAACGTCGGAAGCCTTCTCCGAACAGCAGCGGCGTTTGGCTGGTCCTACGCGTACACCGTCGGCTCCGCCGATCCGTGGGCCCCGAAGGCACTCCGGGCAGGCGCAGGCGGACAGTTCCACGCCACCGTGATGAGGATCGATGACCTCGACCCACTGGAGGCCTGGAAAACGGTGGCAACGGTGGTCGAAGGGGGAGTTGGCCCTGATCAGATCGATGGTTCATCTCTTGCCGTTCTCGTGGGCGAGGAGGCGGCGGGGTTGCCAGACGAGGTCGTCGCTACAGCAACCTGGCGGGTCACAATTCCGATGAGTGGCTCGACAGAGAGCCTCAATGCTTCGGTGGCCGCAGGCATAGTCGTCTACGAGCTCTCCAAACGATCGGGTCAGACCCCATATCAGGTCTAACCTGCCGCCGGTAGTGGAACCGATCTCAGCACTCGAACAGGCAATCTTCCAAGCACCCGCAGCAGTCGCTGCCGCGGCGTCCCTGGAGGACTTGGTGTTGCTCGAATCCACTCTCCTCGGCAAGAACTCAGTGGTTGGAGAGATCCGCCGGGGGATGGGCAAGCTCGACCCTCCTGACAGACCAACAGTCGGGGCCAAGCTGAATGAGGCAACGGCGACGATCACCGCTCTGTTGACCACCCGCCGGTCGGAACTCGAAGATGAAGATGAGGGGCGACGACTGCTCGAAGAGTCGATTGACGTCACCCTCGAGTCGGTGACCTTTCCAAAGGGCTCGCTCCATCTCATCCAGCAGACGATCGACGAGGCAGTCGACATTTTTGCTGGGCTCGGATATCGGGTGGCGTCGGGACCTGAGGCCGAGCTTGCCTGGTACAACTTCGACGCACTCAACACGCCGCTGACCCACCCATCTCGCCTCGAGTCCGACACCATGTATCTCGATTGGGGCGACCCCGACGACGAGGTATTGCTCCGAACCCACACGTCGCCGGTCCAGGCACGATGGATGGAGGAACATGACCCGCCCGTGTACATCGTGGTGCCCGGTCGCACCTATCGAACCGACACGGTTGATGCCACTCACCTTCCCGTGTTTCACCAGATCGAGGGTCTTGCAGTTGACACCGATATCAAGTTCGGAGATCTCAAGGGAACACTGCTTCACTTCGCCAGAGAGTTCTTCGGGCCACAGTCGACGGTCCGGATGAGACCTCATTTTTTTCCTTTCACCGAGCCCAGCGCCGAGCTGGACGTCTCCTGTTTTGCCTGTGACGGCGGTGAACCAGGGTGTCGGGTTTGTGGCGGGTCGGGGTGGGTCGAGTTGCTCGGATGTGGGATGGTCGATCCCAACGTGCTCGAGGCTGTGGGATATGACCCCGCCCAACTGACCGGGTTCGCCTTCGGGGTGGGTGTGGAGAGACTTGCCATGGTTCGCCACGGGATAAACACCGTCAAACACTTCATAGACAACGACGTTCGATTCCTGGAGCAGTTCTAGTGAAGGTTCCGCTCGTATGGCTCCAGGAGTTCATAGATCTCCCCAGCACAGATGTGGGGGAGTTGAGCTATGCCTTTGACATGCTCGGGCTCACCGTTGAGAGCGTTGAGGCGATTCGACCCGAATGGTCCGATGTACTGGTCGGGAAGGTACTCGAGATCACCCCTCATCCCGACGCCGACAAGATCCGGGTCTGTCAGGTTGACACCGGCAGCGGGCCCACCCAGATCATCTGCGGCGCATGGAACTTCGAGGTCGGAGCGATAGTCCCGGTCGCCGCACCCGGAGCGGTACTCCCAGGAGAGTTCGAAATCGGCCGGCGAAACATTCGAGGTGTGGAGTCAAACGGAATGATCTGCTCGGAGCGCGAACTTGGTCTCGGCGATGATCATGCCGGCATCCTCGTCCTCGACGGAGACCCGGAGATCGGCATCCCATTTGCCGACATCATCGAACTTCCCGATCTGGTTTTCGATCTCGAGATCACTCCGAACAGGCCCGATGCCATGTCGATGCTCGGTGTGGCACGAGATCTCGCCGCCCACTTCGGTATCGAGCACCGTCAGCCGGAGATAGCGATGAGGACCGTTGAAGGTTCGACGAAGATCGAGGTTCAGGTCGACGATCCAGTCGGCTGCAGACGTTTCACTGCCCGTGAGATCACGGGCGTGACGGTCGGGCCATCTCCTTTCAACATCCGACACCGTCTCCACAAGATCGGTGTCCGTTCGATCTCCAACGTGGTGGATGTCACCAACTACGTGATGTTCGAGTTGGGTCATCCTCTTCATGCCTTTGACGCAGACTCGATTGCAGGTGCCCGTTTGGTCGTCAAGCGAGCGTCGGTGGGTGAGACTTTGGTGACCCTCGATGACGAGGAGAGGGCTCTTGATCCGGAGGATCTGATCATCTATGACGACGACGGCCCGACCTCGATGTCGGGGACGATGGGTGGAGCGCGAAGCGAGGTCTCCGAGACAACCAAGAGGGTTCTGATGGAGGCCGCCTCATGGGACCCACCGACGATCATGTACATGTCCCGTCGCCACGGCCTCCGTTCAGAGGCCTCGACACGTTTCGAGCGCGGAGTGGATCCCAATCTTGTCGACATCGCCAATCAGCGTGCCAGTGTCATGGTCGCGACTCTGGCTGGGGGTGAGATCCTCGATGGGGCTCTCGATGTGGTCGGCACGCCAACGACACCAGAGGTTGTCGACCTTCGACTATCCGACGTCGAGCGGCTTCTTGGCTCGGGTTTCACGGTGGATTCGGTGTCATCGATCCTCAGGCGTCTTGGGATGGGGGTCGAGGGTTCCGACCCCATCGTCGTGACCGTCCCGACCTATCGACCGGACGTGACGCGTGCTGCGGATCTGATCGAGGAAGTGGCGAGGATTCACGGGTTCGACAATTTTGAGGCGACGCTGCCTTCGGGACCATCGGGTGGCCTCACGCCCGAACAGAACCGTCAGCGCACCCTGCAGGTGGCCCTCACCGGGGCCGGACTCCACCAGGCGGTGAATCTCCCTTTCGTCAGCCTCGAGGATCTGGCCCAGCTCGGATCCAGACTTGGAGAGTCGGAGCTCCTCACCGTCAAGAACCCTCTCCGAGAAGAGGAGAGCAAGCTCCGTCCGACCATGCTGCCGGGTCTGCTCGGTGCCATTCGCTACAACCTCAGCCACGGCGCCGCGTCGGTTGGTTTGTTCGAGATGGGGAAGGTCTTCTCCTCGGCTCCAGACGAGAGCGATCCCAGGCTGCCCGCTCAACCAGACCGGGTTGCTTGGGCCTTGGTTGGTGACATCGGCACTCAGACATTGAACGGATCGTCTATCGAGGCAGATGGGGATGTCTCCTTGGCTTTGTGGCATCGGGTTGCGAGAAGCCTTGGTCTGATCGATGTTGAGGTTCGGTCTTCCTCCGCTCCCGGATTTCACCCCGGCCGCACTGCGGAAATCTTCATCTCGGGAGTTTCTGCGGGACATGTGGGCGAGCTCAGTCCACGTGCTGGTCGAGCCTTCGAAATCGCCGACCGGGTAGCGGTCGCCGAGCTGGATCTCGCGCTGTTGTTGAGCCCGGTGAGCCCGGTGCAGGTGAAGATCCCCTCGGTGTTCCCATTCATCGAGTTTGATCTGTCGTTTCTGGTGGACTCGTCACAGAATATCTCAGAACTGTTGGCCGCCATACGCAGCGCCGGCGCTGATCTGATTGAGACCGAGCGTGTGTTCGATGAGTTCGTCAGCCCTGACCTAGGGGACAAGAAGGCAGTCGCCATTCGATACCGTCTTCGAGCGAGTGACCGAACGCTGACCAATGATGATGCCGGTCCTATACGGGCGGCGATGATCGATGCAGCTCAAATGACGGGTGCCGTTCTTCGTGGAGCCTGATGACCGACGATCTCCCAAATCTCCTCGCCGGACCCCCTGAGACTGCAGCCCCGAGATTGCTAGGAGCGCATCTCGTGTCTGAGGTCGCCGGCAAGACAGTAAGGATTCGGATCACCGAGGTCGAGGCATACAAGGGCTCTGACGACCCAGCCTCACATGCCTATCGCGGCCGGACCAAGCGAAACGCCTCGATGTTTGAGAAACCGGGCACCCTCTATGTATACCGGTCCTACGGGATACACAATTGTGCCAACACCGCGACAGGACCGGTGGGGACCGGCTGGGGGATTCTGATCCGAGGGGGTGAGATCGTCGAAGGGGCGGGAATTGTCCAAGCGCGACGAGGTCGTTCGAACGAATTGACCAACGGACCGGGCAAACTGTGTGAGGCTTTGGGCATCAACATCGACCACAACGGCTCCTATCTGTTCGACACAGAGTCATCCATCCGTCTGGAGCCTGGAGAACCACCCGAAATGGTCCTCTCAACGCCACGGGTCGGGATATCAACGGCCAAGGAGCGTCCATGGCGTTTCGTGACGGCCACGTCGGCCGGCGTACCGTAGAGTCCGCCCGTGGCGAAATGTCCGTTCTGTGAAGCATCCAACGATGACGGAGCCAAGTTCTGCGCCAATTGTGGCCGTGAACTCGGCGGCCTGTGCCCTAATTGCAGTGCCGAGTTGCCCGGGGACGTCGCCTTCTGTCCGTCCTGTGGGACATCTCTCACTGTCACCACAACCCAAGAGCGTCGATTCATAACAGTCTTGTTCGTTGATTTGGTTGGGTTCACTGCCGAATCAGACGAAGCCGATCCGGAAGACGTTCACGCCCGTCTGGTGCCATATCACCAGAGAGTCCGTGAGGAAATTGAGAGTTACGGCGGTAGCGTCGAGAAACTCATCGGTGACGGTGTCATGGCTGTGTTTGGCGTTCCCACAGCTCATGAGGACGACCCGGAGCGTGCGGTTCGGGCCGCGCTGCGCATACAGGCGGGCGTCGACGAGTTGAACGAGGAACACGAAGGTCTGTCGCTTGTAGTGCGGATCGGCATCAATTCAGGTGAAGCCATGGTCACGACCGGCGGACAGGGGGAGAAGATCGTCGGTGACGTGGTCAACACCGCCTCTCGTCTCGAGTCAATTGCACAACCTGGCAGCGTCGTGGTGGGGGAGACGACCCACCGTGCCACTGAGCTTCTGATCGTGTATGAAGACATGGAGTCCGCCGAGGTGAAGGGCAAGTCGAAACGGTTATTCGTCTGGCGCGCTGTTGAGCCGAGGGGCCGCTATGGCATCGATGCCGCATTCGAATCGGTGACTCCTTTCCTGGGTCGTGAGTCGGAAATGACGGTTCTGAAGGAGACGTTCAAGCGTGTTCTCGAGGATGGAGCCCTGCAGCTTGTCACGGTCGCGGCACCTCCCGGTGTTGGTAAGTCACGTCTTGTCAATGAGTTCTGGCAGTGGGCTGACGACCAGCCGGAGATCGTTTGGTGGCGGCAAGGCCGTTGTCTTCCCTATGGAGAAGGGATCACTTTCTGGGCGCTTGGTGAGATCGTCAAAGGTCAGGCGGGCATCAGAGAGTCAGACGACACCAAGACCGCAAGCGAGAAGCTGGCGATCGCTCTGGAGGCGATCTGTGATGACTCGATAGTTCGCGACTGGATGGCCACCCAGCTGAGTCCCCTTGTTGGTGCGGGAATGGACGTCGAAGGGGGAGACCGAAGCGAGGCCTTTGCCGCGTGGCGCCGGTTCCTCGAGGATCTGTCGTCTCTTCAACCTCTTGTGATGGTGGTTGAGGATCTCCATTGGGTCGATGACGCCTTCATGGAATTCCTTGAAGATTTGCTGGTCTGGTCTGTCGACGCACCGATCATGGTTATCTGCACGGCTCGTCCCGAGCTATATGAGTCGCATCCAGCCTGGGGTGGGGGCCACCGCAACTCATCGACGATCACCCTTTCGCCGTTGGATGATGACCAGATCGCTCGGCTGATAGCCGCCCTACTGGAACAGGCGGTGCTTCCGGCCGACACTCAGACCGCCTTGCTCGAGCGAGCTGAGGGCAACCCCCTCTACGCAGAAGAGTTCGTGCGGATGCTCACCGATCGGGGGATGCTCCATGGCCAGGGTCAGCTCGACTCAGCCGATTCGATTCCCGTGCCCGAGACAGTCCAGGCCCTCATCGGGTCACGTCTCGACGTCCTCTCCGAATCGGAGAGGGTGGCGATCGAAGACGCTTCGGTTGTAGGCAAGGTGTTCTGGGAGGGTTCGATTGCAGAGATGTCGGACCACGACGATCTCCGCCGCGCCCTTCGTGGGTTGGTGGCAAGGGAGTGGATCAGACCGGTTCGCAACTCGTCGGTGGAAGGTGTGGCCGAGTATGCCTTTTGGCATGCTCTCACCCGGGACGTCGCCTATGGCCGGATTCCCCGTCGAGCCCGCTCCGAGAAGCACCGTCAGGTAGCGGAGTGGATCGAGACGACAGCAGGGGAGCGTGCCTCCGACACCGCCGAAATGCTGGCTCACCACTATCAGAGTGCCCTCGAGATCGCTGAAGCTGTCGGCGATACCGACCTCGAGGACCTTCGGTCGAGCGCTCGTCGTGCCTATGTCATGGCGGGCGATCGCGCGTCGCGTCTCGATCCTGGTCGAGCGACCGATTATTACCAGCAGGCTTTGGACCTCATGGAAGAGGACGACCGGGAGCGTCCCCAGCTCCTCTTCAAGACCGGCATCGCCATGGCCGACGTCGCGCGCGCCAATGAGCGGGTGTCTGAGTTCTTTAAGAAGGCCGCCGAGTTGGCGGAATTCCAGGGCGATCGCATCACCGCGGGTTTGGCTCTGAGCGAGGTCCATCGCGAGAATTGGATTAGGTCGGGCAGTGGCATCGGTACGGAGACCATCGACCGGGCGATCGAACTACTCGAGGCTGAACCTCCGTCCCCCGAGCTCGCCGCGGCCTACTCGACCAGGGCCGCTCACTACATGATGCAGGGCGACAACGACCTACAACTGCGGTGGGTGCAGAAGTCGATCGAGATTGATGAGGAGCTGGGGATCGGCTCGTCTCGCGGGTTCTCCATCAGGGGGATCGGCCGTTATGGGGCCGGGGATGTGTCCGGGGGAATGGACGACCTCCGGAAATCATTGGACATCGCCAAAAGCTCCCAGACTTCAAACCTGCATCTCGCCACAGCCTTCATAAACCTGGCCATGTTCACGGGGTTGGAAGCCGGCCCGGCAGCCGCGATAGAGATTTATCAAGAAGGCATCGACCTTCTCGAACCGCGGGGCGCCAATATGTCCTGGGCGCATGCCGAGCTGATGTGGGTTGACTTTGACTTGGGACATTGGGACGAGCTCATTGGGGAGGCCGAATCTTTGCTCGAACGGTGGCAAGGGGAGCTGGTGCAATACGAGCCGTGGGCACAGAGCATGATGGCGGGTGTCCACGTATGGCGAGGCGAAGTTGCCGAGGCCCAAGCGCTGAGCGAGAGGTACTTGGACCGGCTGAGAGAGATCGAGGACCTTCAGGTATTGGTACCGGCCTTGGGCATCTCCGCCCGGATTCGTCTGCTGCAGGGTGACAGAGACGGCGCTGTTGAGTTGATCGATGAGTTGCATAGCCGGACCGAGGGCAAACTATCTCTATACCGGTCGAATGGGCTCGCTGAAGTGATACGACTACTTGTCGCGGCAGACGAGCTCGAAATAGCCGAGATATGGATGGGTGACTCGGTGGCGCCGGGCAAACAGAGTGAGCTCAATAGACGTGCAGCCACGGCAGTACTTGCCGAAGCTAAGGGCGATCTCGAGTCAGCATCGGTTGAGTATGCGGACACTGCCGAGGCCTGGCGAGAATTCGGAAATGCTCTGGAGGAAGCGCTTGCCCACCAAGGGGCAAGCCGTTCTTTCAGCGGCCTGGGGCGCGACCGGGAGGCAGAAGAGCACGCCGAGCAAGCCCGGGCCATATTCGATCGTCTTGGCGCTGCTCCGATGATCGCTGATATCGACGACGAGTCCGATCAAGCAGCTGCGCTGTAGACCAACCTGCAGGTCAGCCTGCGTGTCGTAGAGTCTCCATCGTGGGGATCTGCAACTCTTGTGGACAGTCGAACCTTGATGATGCCAAGTTCTGTGCCAATTGTGGCCGGGAACTAGGTGAGCGCTGCCCTAATTGCGGTGCCGAACTCCCTGGCGAGGTCACCTTCTGCCCTTCATGTGGCACAAACCTGACTGCGTCCCAGAAACAAGAGCGGCGTTTCGTCACTGTTCTCTTTGTCGATCTGGTTGGGTTCACTGCCGACTCCGATCAGGCAGACCCCGAGGATGTTCACTCCCGGTTGGTTCCGTATCACGCCCGAGTGCGTCGAGAGATCGAGGCTTTCGGCGGCAGCGTCGAAAAGCTCATCGGTGACGGTGTCATGGCTGTGTTTGGCGTTCCCACAGCCCATGAAGACGACCCGGAGCGGGCCGTTCGTGCCGGTCTTCGGATCCTAGAGGGTGTCGAAGAGTTGAACGAGCAGAACCAGACCCTCTCCTTTGCTGTTCGCATCGGGATCAACTCCGGGGAGGCGATGGTCACCACGGGCGGTCAGGGGGAACGCATCGTCGGCGACGTGGTGAACACGGCGTCTCGCTTGGAGTCGATAGCCCCGGTGGGTGCCGTGGTTGTTGGCGAGGCAACGCATCGGGCCACCGAGCTGATGATCGACTACGAAGAGCTGGATGCGGTCGAAGTCAAAGGCAAGGCCGACCCGCTTCCGATCTGGCGTGCAATCGAACCGCGCGGTCGTTATGGAATCGACGCCGCTGTACGTACCAACACTCCCTTCCTCGGTCGCGAGACCGAGATGAAACTCATGGCCGAGACCTTCCGCAGAGTTGTGGATGACGGGGTGCTCCAGTTGGTGACCATCGCCGCGGCACCCGGCGTGGGCAAGTCCCGCCTGGTCAACGAGTTCTGGCAATGGGCCGACGACCAGCCGGACATCGTGTGGTGGCGGCAAGGCCGTTGTCTTCCCTACGGCGAGGGAATCAGTTTCTGGGCCCTCGGCGAGATCGTCAAGGGACAAGCAGGTATTCGAGAGTCCGATGACGCGTCAACTGCAGCGAAGAAACTGCAAATCGCACTGGAGGCGATCTGCGACGACTCTGACGACCGGGCCTGGTTGGCGACACAGCTGAGCCCGCTCGTCGGCGCCGAGTCAGACGCCGAAACCGGGGATCGAGCGGAGGCCTTCGCAGCATGGCGACGCTTTCTCGAAGACCTGGCGGCAAACCAGCCGCTGGTGATGGTGATCGAAGATCTTCACTGGGTTGACGGTTCGTTCATCGAGTTCCTCGAGGATCTCATGGTGTGGTCGTCAGATTCTCCGATCATGATCGTTGCTACAGCGAGGCCAGAGCTATATGAGTCTCATCCCGGCTGGGGAGGAGGGCAGCGGAACTCCACGACGATCACACTTTCGCCACTCACCGACGACGAAATGGCCCAACTCATCGCTGCTCATCTCGATCGCGCCGTGCTACCCGTCGAGACTCAACAGTCCTTGCTGGAGCGAGCCGAAGGGAATCCTCTGTATGCGGAGGAATTCATCAGGATGCTCACCGACCGGGGAATGATCGATGAGCACGGAGTGCTCGATGCGGAGGCAACCGCGACACTCCCGCTCCCGGAGACAGTCCACGGTCTCATCGGCTCGAGACTCGATCTCTTATTGGAGGCGGAGCGTCACGCAATCGAAGACGCTGCTGTAGTCGGAAAGGTGTTTTGGGAGGGATCTATCGCTGCGTTGGGCGATCATGCTGGTGTCCGCACATCGCTACGAGGGCTTGTCGTGCGCGAGTGGATCCGACCGGTCAGAAGCTCCTCCGTGGAGGGCGAGCGGGAGTACGCCTTCTGGCACGCCCTCACCCGGGACGTGGCGTATGGCCGCATTCCTCGACGAGCCAGGGCAGAAAAGCATCAGCTCATCGCCAACTGGATCGAGTCTACAATAGGAGAACGCTCCACAGATCACGCCGAGCTGCTGGCATATCACTTCGAGAGTGCATTGGAGATCGCCCAAGCGGCCGGTGTGGAAGACGTCGAGGGGTTGAGAGAAGACACCAGACGCACCTTGGTCATGGCCGGCGACCGTTCCGCCGTGCTCGACCCGGCCCGGGCTGTTTCGTATTTCCAACGTGCCCTCGACCTCTACGCCGATGGCGATCCCGACTCGGCTGACTTGTTGATCAAACTCGGAAACGTTACGGCTGATCTGGGGCCGGAGAATTTCGAGATCCACCCTCTCGAGCGATTCCGGAAGGCGGCGGCTATCGCAAGGGAGGCGGACGACAACCTGGTAGCTGCGAGGGCATTGAAGCATCTTCATGTCAGCGAGTGGTTCACGAGAGGGTCCGGCGCTGGAAGCCAAAGTCTCGAGGAAGCAATCGCGCTTCTCGAGACACTCCCGCTCTCCGAAGAACTGGCCGAGTTGTATATCTCGATGTCCGGCCATCAGATGATGGGCGGGAACACCCCACAGCAGCTTCTGTGGGCCGAAAAGGCGATTTCTGTGTATGACCAGATTGGAGTGACAGCTCCTAAGGGTTACACGTTCAGAGGAATTGCGCGTTTCGAGATGGGTGACATCGACGGTGGGCTCGTAGATCTCGAAAAGGCCAACGAGATCGCAATTCATAGCCAGATCCCGAATCGCGCTCAGATGAGCACCGCGGTAAATCTTGCCGGTCAGATTTGGTTCGCGCGAGGTCCGGCGGCGGGCCAGGCGGTTTATGAGGAGGCCATTGCCCGCCTCAGCCCCAGGGGGACTGACACATCATGGGCGCAAGCAGAACTCATGTGGCTCAACTACGACCTGGGTAGGTGGGATGCCTTACTTGACACAGCGGATAGTTTGATCGATCGATGGCGAGGTGAAGAGAGCCAGTTCATACCCTGGGCGCAGAGTTACAAGGCCAAAGTGGTGGCTTGGCGGGGAGATGTGGATCAAGGCGCGGATTTGGTGGAGAGTTACCTGCCCGCTGTCCGCCGGATCGAAGACCTGCAACTGCTCGTACCGGGACTGATCATCGCAGCGCGAATCGAGTTCGATCGAGGTAATCGTTCAGTGGGTCGAGAGTTGCTAGACGAGTTGGTTGGTGTAACCGAAAGTAAGAGCTCGGGATTCAGAGACTTCGCACTTGCGGAGGCGGTTCGAATACTCGTGGCGCTTGGCGAGATGGATAAGGCCGAGGAGTGGCTGGCAGACTCGAGCGGCGGAGCTTGGCGTCATGAGATCAGTCGTAACACGGCCGCTGCCATCATCGCGGAGGCGCACGGGCAGTACGACGTGGCGCTCCTCGGGTATCAGGCCACGGCCACCGAGTGGGAAGGTTATGGGTTCAAGCAAGAGCGCGCCCTCTCACTGCTAGGTGCAGGACGGATGTTGCAGACACTCGGTGACGAGGCGAGGTCGCAGGAACACACCGAATCGGCAAGGCGACTTTTCGATGAGTTGGGAATGCCACCAGAACACCAAGGCATGTCCGATCAGGCGGCGGCCCTCTGACCTGATCGCCTCTTCGGCTCTAACCGAAGAGGCGTTTACCCTGAGTCGACCATGAACTCCTCTCTCGACCTCCTGATGCGTCACACCGACAAGGTGGTGCCAGAGGAAGGTCTAGCGGCCAAACTCGAGCTGGGACGACCGCTCCGAATAAAGCTGGGTATGGATCCGACCGCGCCTGCTGTGACACTCGGTTGGGCAGTGGTACTGCGCAAGCTCCGTCAGTTCCAAGAACTGGGTCACACCGCGGTACTGATCGTTGGGGACTTCACCGCACAGGTTGGTGACCCTTCTGAGAAGGGGTCTCAGCGTAAACGTCTGACTGCTGACGAGGTCAACGCGTACGCGGACAGTGTTCTCGGGCAGTTTCAGAAAGTGCTTCTCGAAGAGAATCTCGAGATCCGACGAAACTCCGAGTGGCTAGCCGACCTCGACATGTACGGACTTCTCGAACTGACCAGCTCTGCCACCGTCGCCCAGATGCTCGAACGCTCGGATTTCGCCAACCGGTACGAGTCGGGTTCTCCTATCTCGGTGATGGAGTTTCTCTACCCACTGCTTCAGGGATACGACTCAGTTGCGGTGAAGGCCGACGTCGAACTCGGTGGAAGCGACCAGCTGTGGAACCTGATGATGGGTCGTGTTGTCCAGGAGCGTTACGGTCAGGACGCCCAGGTGGCGATGACAATGCCGCTTCTGATCGGAACCGACGGTGTCAAGAAGATGTCGCAATCCCTTGGCAACTACATCGGAGTGGAGGCCGAGCCGGGGTCGATGTTTGGCAAGACGATGAGCATCCCCGACGAGGCGCTGGGGCAGTGGTTTCGTCTCGCCGCCGACCGCGATGTTGGTGAAGTGGCGGGCATCGAGTCCTCCCTGGCTTCGGGCGAGCTGCATCCCAACGAAGCGAAACGCACCCTCGCTCGCCATGTCGTAGCTCTCTATTGGGGCGACGATGCCGCAGTCGAAGCGGAGACCGCGTTCGATCAGGTATTTCGACACGGTGGAACACCGGAGGACCTCGAAGACGTGACTATTCCTCCAGGCGATCCCGTTCATTTGCCGTCCCTCATCCGCGAAGTATTCGATGTATCGGGTGCGGAGGCCCGTCGTCTTCTCAGCCAAGGTGCGGTGAAGTTGGACGGTGAGCACATCGAGAGCCCGGAGGTCGCCCGCTCTGAGCTCGTCGGAAAGGTGCTCAAGGTAGGAAAACGACGGTTCGCCCGTCTGATCAATTGACTTGCGTAGGTCTCAGGTTTCGTTACTATTCGTTCACGGTTGGACATCGCGTCCAGCCTTTCCGCCACCGGTGGAGCTTCTGAGCTGCGCCGGAATTGTCGTCTGTATCGGGGTCGCGGTATCATCGCCGACCCGTCTGACACTCGAAGTATCAGAGGTGGAGTGCGCTGTTCCGGGAACGAAACAGCGATCTGGAGTTTCCTGACCGAAACTCAAGAGCTGGAGAATCCCGAAGGGACTTCTCCAACCTCTCGAACTTGTTCGAGAGGCGGCTCCTTGACAACTGAACAATGTGCCAAAAGCCAGTAATGCCCATTTCCCTCGTAAGGGTGGGAGATGGAGCATTCATGAATTGTGACGCATACCCGGAGAGCAATCGAAGGTGACGTGCGTCACGTGAGCAATCAAAAAGCGCCAGGGCCCTCACGGTCCTGGACCCAAATTGCAAACCCTTCATTGACAAGATCTACGCCCATCTTCGGATGGACGTTGTGAAAGTACGTTGGAGAGTTTGATCCTGGCTCAGGATGAACGCTGGCGGCGTGCCTAATGCATGCAAGTCGAGCGACGCACACCGGAGGGGTAACCCACTGGTATGACGGAGCGGCGAACGGGTGAGTAACACGTGAGCAACCTGCCCCACAGACCGGGACAGCCCAGGGAAACCTGGATTAATACCGGATATCCTCGGAGGATCGCATGATCCATCGAGGAAATGCCTTTGTGCTGTGGGATGGGCTCGCGACTTATCAGCTAGTTGGTGGGGTAACGGCCTACCAAGGCGTCGACGAGTAGCTGGTCTGAGAGGACGATCAGCCACACTGGGACTGAGACACGGCCCAGACTCCTACGGGAGGCAGCAGCAGGGAATCTTGCGCAATGGACGAAAGTCTGACGCAGCAACGCCGCGTGGGGGATGAAGGCCTTCGGGTTGTAAACCCCTTTCAGGAGGGAAGAAATTGACGGTACCTCCAAAAGAAGCACCGGCCAACTACGTGCCAGCAGCCGCGGTAATACGTAGGGTGCGAGCGT
>CAXMMT010000067.1:0-13565 GCA_964194555.1 uncultured Boseongicola sp.
TTAGGAAACCGGTGCTCTATCCCCTGAGCTACGAGGGCGTGAAGTTGTAACATGCCTGGTCAGACCCCTGTTTCGTGTTCCGAGGGGGGTTTACAACGTCGCCAGGTTTCCGCTTGTGGCGGGCCCCGCACCGTAACGATCATCCATCGAATCGGCCAAGCTCTCCGCTGGATATCTTCGCTGTGGTCCCTGGGACTCCATCCTCTGTCATGGTGGTCGAGTCTCCACGGAACCCGGAATGTTCAGGATCGCTAGCGCAGATTGCCGGTACTGAGTGTGCCGGTTGAGCCGTGGCCTGCCGGGTGGCGACCGGTAGGTGCTCTTGCCTGCATCCCTTCCGCCGATCTCGTAATGTGATAACCGATAGAGTCGACGACTCGCCAGCTTGCCGCCGTGTGGTTCGCCGATATCGTCGGCTACACGCGTCTCACTGCGCAAGACGAGGCGGCAGCGTTGCGACTGGTCGATCTTTTCAAGGAGATCGTCCGGGAGGAGACCGAGCAGCGCGGCGGAACCGTGGTCAGTGGTCCTGGCGCTCCTGGCACTTCGCTGGGCCGAGAAACGGGCGAGCCGGCGACGCATTGACCAACAGACAAACAAGCCGGACACCGACGAGACGACCGATCAAGGGTCCCAACGATGACAGTCACTCGTGAATCGTATCCGAGACCTGCTCGCGCGTCTCATCTCCTGGTTCCGTCGGCTCACAATCCTCGTTGAGACCCAAAATCCTCAAACGGGCCTCCCGGTAGTTATCGGTGATCTCATAACCGGAGTGACCCAGGCTCTCCGTGATCCGCTCATTCTCGACCCGAGCGTTGGCTACGAAATGGCCGCCAATAGGGTCGGTGTCACGCCAGAGGTTGATCCATTCCGGACACAGCTCTGCTACATCGGCGACCAGATTTGGGACGCCCACGTTGGGAAACATCCGTGGATAGAGGATCCCGAGCTGAGATCCGTATGTGATGTAGGCGATACTCGACCCGGTTCGGCGCAAGGCGACCGCGGTGATCAGAGAACCCTGGGAATGGGCGCCAAGCACGGATTCGGGTGGCATGTCCTGGATGGCTGCCCCCAGGTCTTTCACCGCTCTTGGCCCGTACCCTGGTGGGGCAAGCGGGTGGTACCACCTCGGCCAGAACGATCCAAGGTCCCAGAGGATCCCCACCTGACGACGCCGGCCTTCCCCGTCCTTGCCGCCCGCCCACCCTTTTCGGATGCTCCTGAATGCGAAATAGCCCATGGGTAGGACCACTGCCGAGATCGAGAACACCACGAGACCCTGGGGAAAGCGAGGGAGGGCACCGACTTCCAGCCCGGCAACCAACGTTCCCCAGATGGCAAGGGGTGCCGCGCCTTCGGTGTCGCGAAGCTGCAAACCATGTCGATATGCGATGAACCCGACCGCGAGAAAGACCGCCAGACCAAGGAATGCCGCTGCATAGAAGAGAGTCCTCGCCTCCAGCTCAATTCGCCGCAGAACCATCCGCCGCCATCTCCCAAACTCCCGAGGCAATGGCCTGGTCGCTCCGTACTCTTCTGCGACCCGTCCGACGAACGCCAGCACCAACGCGACGACCAGCAGCGTGGCGAGAAAGAGGAGCGTCGCCACTGACACCCAGCCGACACCGGCGCTGCGAAGGATGTCCGTCCCGAGCAACGCGTCAACGAAGAGCCCGGCGGCTGCTCCCATCGTGACTCCGATGAATGTGGCAAAGACCAAGGCGCCGACGCTGAGCGGTCCGGCGAACAAGGACAGCAGGGCGGCCAGCCCCAGTATCAGCGCCACTCCGAAAGTCATTGTGTGCAACTCTTCGAGACCCAAGCCGGACCCCGGCATCCAGACAAACATGATCGCCGCCAGGAGAGCCCCCAACGACAGAACCGGCAGATAGGACGTGACCACCCAGACCCAGCGAGCCTCAGGAAAATATGTCGTCATCCAGCCAAGCGAGAACGCCGCCAGCATCGCCACGGCAAGCGCCATTGCAACCGTCATCCGCCCGATCGACGCTCCCACGCTCATCGCGATGAACAGAATCCCCAATCCGAAGTGGAGTCGTCGGAGACGGTGGAGGATCGGATGGAGTGTCCACAAGCGGTCATCAGTCACCCGCGCACCACCGGGGTCTTCATACTGATTGAGGGTGGATTCATCGGCCTCGGGCTCCTCTCTCGCACGCAACATCGACTCCCCGGAGAGATCCAGCAGAAGATCATGTGGTGCAACCTTCCGCGGCTCGTCGAAGTGGGATTTCGATGAGACCCTTGCCACCAGCCAGTAAAAGCCCGAAGCCACCAACAGCACCAGTGCTGTCAGGTAGACCCGCGGGTCGAGGAGACCGAAATCGAGTTGGATCCCGGCGATCTCGACCACGCCCACCGTTCTGATCCACGCCATCGGCAGCAGAACGCCCGTTGTCAGAGCCTGAGATACCAGGAGCAAGGTGAGAGTAAGCCCAGCTACCCGAACGGACATGCGACCCAACCTGGCATGCCATTTCTCGAGTGGCACCGGTTCGGGAAGAGGCGCCGTTGGGTCTCGGCGCCAGCCAGCCATCCATCCCGCAGCGTTGGCGAGTGCGAAAGGTGCGAGGAGCAGCCAGAGTGCGGTGCTCCTGGCACCGGATGTCAGGTTGGCCCAGTGAAAAGCGGATGTCTCGAAACATGGATCGGCCAGCCGGCGTCGATAGATTTTCGTCGGGTCATCGGCCGGGGTGTCGGTGACAGGATCGGTGTAGAGGATGGCGCGAGGTGGAGTACCTGAAACCCCGTGGATGCGCAGTTCCTGGTGCTCTGTCGTGGTGTGCCCCTTCTTCGACTCAGAAGCTACATCTGAGACCGGGAACCGTGCGGAGGAACCTCGATCGCCTCGCCCACTACATTCACCGTCATGGAAGAAGAACGCATTGCACTATTCGTCGACTTCGAGAACCTGGCGATAGGAGCGAGAGAGTCCTTGGGAGGCATGGAGTTCGATCTGGAGCCCATTTCCAACGCCCTCGCCGAGCGTGGCCGGGTGATTTCGCGAAGGGCATACGCAGATTGGTCGATGTTCGCCGACGCCAGACAGGCGATGACTCGCAGCCACGTCGAGCTCATTGAGATTCCTCAGAGAATGGGGGCTACCAGAAAGAACGCTGCGGATATCAAGATGGCGGTGGACGCCATCGAGGTGGCCTTCGAGCGTGAGTATGTGACCACCTTCGTGATCTGCACCGGCGACTCGGATTTCACCCCGCTGGTCCACAAGCTGCGAGAACTCAACAAGAAGGTCATTGGCGTCGGAATCAAGGGGTCGACCTCGAAGCTGCTCCCGCCCGCCTGTGACGAGTTTCTGTTCTACGACAATCTCGAAGGCGTTGATCCTCTCCGGGAGCCGACCGCCAAGACGGAAACAGGCGGAGACAACGCTGATGCGCCGGAGCTGGAGACGCTGATCACGACGACATTGGGTGGCCTTCTTCGCTCCGGTCAGGGAGAGGTGCTTGCCTCGTCGCTGAAACGTGCCGTGCTCCGCAAGGATTCGACTTTCTCCGAGGCGGACTACGGCTTTCGGGCTTTTGGGGAGCTGCTTCGTCACCTCGAATCGGATGATGTCATCGAACTATCGGAGGGTCCGGGCAGAGGCGATCCGGTGGTCCAGTTCTCGTCGGGCGGCGGTGGTGAGCAGGAAGCATTTCAGCTCCTCCATGACGTCGTGGGCGAACTCGCCGGGAAGAATTCCCCTGTGGTCATGTCCGGTCTCAAGAACCAGTTGCGGAAGCGTCAACCCGACTTCAGTGAGAAGAAGTTTGGCTACGGAGGCTTTCTCCAATTTTGCAAGGCGGCCGCCACCAGAGGGCTCATCGATCTGACCTGGGATGAGAAGGTAGGCGACTACTCAGTGTCCACGCGATGAGGGAAGGGGCCGACGTGGTCGTCGTCGGCGCGGGAATCATCGGGTCGTCGATTGCCTATCAACTTGCCCGCCACCGCATCGGGGTCATCGCAGTGGACAAGGGGGTTGGTCCCGCCGAGGGCTCGACCGGAGCTTCCTCATCGATCTGCCGCTGCCGCTATACCAACCCCGAGGTTGTCCGTCTGGCGTTTCACGGCCAGAAGGCGCTGGGCAATTGGTCTCAGTTCACCGGGCTTGCCGAAACCAGGTCCCACCTGCATCGAGTCGGGGTGATCTGGATGATGGGGGAGAGCAGGGAGAAGGTTGCGAGGGATGCGGCCCAACTCCTGTCTCAAGGGGTTGACGCCGAGACGCTTGGCCCCGAGGACCTGACGGGTTTGTTTCCGGCCGTATCGAACTGCGCCGAGCCGCTCGACATGTCCGGGGACATCGACCATGTATGCCGGCCCGGAGAGGCGTTTCTCTACGAGCCCAGGGGCGGGTATGCCGATCCTGTGGGCGCCAATCAGGATCTGATAGAGGCCACCCGTGCCCGGGGTGGCGATGTCAGGTTCAAGTCCCATGTCGTAGATGTTCTACGGAGAGGGGAGCGGGTGACGGGGGTAAAGCTCGCCGACGGCACATCGATCTCGGCAGGTTTGGTGATCAATGCTGCGGGGCCCTGGTGCAACTTGCTGAATGACATGGCCGGTGCCGACATCCGCTGGACTCTCACACCGACCCGGATCCAAACCGTGTATCGCCCGTGGCCGGAGAGTCTTGGGCAGCTTCCCATCGGTCTGGACACGACCACGGGCATCTACTTCCGACCGGAATCGGCAGGACAACAGATCATGGTGGGGTCGGTGACGGCCGAGGACGAGAAGGAGATCATCGCCGACCCGGACAACTTCAAGAGAGTTCCCGACGCCGACTACACACAGTTGAAACTGGCAACATTCCACCACAGAATTCCGTCGCTGGAGCCGAGGGGCCAGGTCACGGGAATCGCCGGTCTCTACACCATCAATCGTGAGGACGTTCACCCGATCCTGGGCCCCAGTGGAGTCGACGGATTTTGGGTTGCCAACGGCTTCAGCGGCCATGGCTTCAAGCTGGCTCCGGCGATCGGGTCGATGATTGCCCAGGCGATATCGGGTGAGCGGACCGACTTCGACGTCGACGTACCAATCGATTTCTTCTCACTCGATAGGGAGCCGATTGACGTCTCTGTTAAGAGCGTGCTCGCCTGATGCGCTATTTGGACGCGCAGACCACGCGGGCGGCGCTATCGATGCCCGACGCCATCGTGTCGATGCGTCACGCGTTCTCGGGTGATGTGGAGACACCCCTTCGAACGATGATTGGCGGCTCCATGGTCATGCCCGGACGTCTCGACGACGTAATTGCGGTGAAAGTTGTATCCATCGTTCCCGGCAACCCCGCAGGACTTGTCGTGGTTTTTGGAGCCGACGGCAGCCCGATTGGGGTCGTCGATGGGCCAACGATCACATCGATTAGAACAGCGGCCGTCTGCGGCCTGGCGACTCAGCTTCTCACCTCGGACGAACCGAAGACCCTGGCCATGTTGGGCGCCGGGGCAATGGCTTATGACCAGATCGAGGCGATACGGGCCGTTCGTCGGGTCGACAGGGTCCTGGTTTGGTCTCGATCGGAGCAAAAAGCGACTGAGATGGCGCGTCGGGTCGAGGGGGAGGCCGTTGTAGATGCCGGCGAAGCTGTCGCTCAGGCAGATGTCGTCTCATGCGCCACCCCCGCCGTCCAGCCTCTCTTTGACGAATCAGCGGTGCGGTCAGGCACCCATGTCAACGCAGTGGGCGCTTTTACACCTGCCATGGTGGAAGTGCCCGGCGAAGTCGTGAAAAGGGCCTATGTGGTCGTCGACGATGTTGACGCCGCTGCGGCCGAGGCCGGAGATCTCATCCAGGCCGGCCGCGAGCCTGACACGACTCTCTCCGATCTCATTGCCGCCCACCATCCGAAGATCGCGTCGGACGTCACTCTGTTCAAGAGCGTCGGCGTGGCCGCTCAGGACGTGGCGGCGGCCCACATGGCACTTGTGGACGCAATCGCGTTGGGTCTTGGAGTCGAGCTCAGCTAACGCTAGTGGTTCCTCTGACTTCAAGACCGTCGAGAAGCCGTTGCGAGGCCGCTGCTATCTCAAAGACTGCGCTCTCAAACCCGCTTGCGTTGTGTGATGCAGGTTTCGCAAAGCCCGAGATCTTCCGCACGTACTGAAGGGCAGCCGCTTCTATTTCGTCGGGTGGCGCTGGAGTGGCGCCTTCTCGGAGACGCTTGATTGATCGGCACATGGGGGTCAAGTTAGCGGCGTCGTCGGATCCGGTCTATCTCGTTGGAGATGAGGACGAGCATGAGAGCTATCACGGTAGGTCCCATGGCTGCAGCGTCGGGGCCTGCCAGAAAGGCGGCGACAAACACAAGGACACCAATCAACCCTCGACCTGCGTGGAGACGATCCTGGGAGATGGGTGTCTTTCTTCGTGAGTCGACGAGACTGGTCGGTGGTTCAGGCTCTCGAACGACCGCGATCAGAGCGAGCAACCCGATGATGATGACTAGGGACTGGTTGATGTCGGGCATTTGCTGAGGGAAAACCTGGCTCAACGTGGCGACGACTGACGAACCGAGAGCTGCGAGAAGCGCTGTAAGGGCGGCCGCTGTGGTGTGCTCCACCGCCATCCGGTCATCGATGTAGATGGCCAGCGCCAGCCCGAACCCGGCGACCCAGCCTGCCGCAGTGAAAGAGATGGCTGCGGCAAGGACTCCGAGCGTGGCGAGATCCGACACAAGTGGTCTCCGCCCGGTGGTGTTCACGACGATACGGGCCACCAGAAGAAGGCCGATCGCCGGGAGGGCACCGCCCACATCGAACCCGACGAGCACCCAGAGTCCGGCCATCATCCCGGCGATCAACGCTGTCGAGTCGTGGTCCGGGTCGAGTTCTCGGGTCAAAGCCCAAACCAGGAACGCATGGAGCGGTGCCCATAAGACGGCAGTTTCACCCTGGCTCACCCACAGTGCCACGGCACCCAAACCGGTTGTGCCAACCAGCCCGAGCAACACCTGGTTGGATCGCATCGAGAGGTCGAAAGCCCGGCCAACGTGTGATCTGAATGCCATTACATGCCGATTGTGCCGGTTTTCGCCTCGCTGATGCGGAAATACCGTGTCTCGGTTCCTACTCTCACGGTCTGTGACAAATCCACTGAACAGCCTCCGCAAGGTGCCGGGCGTCGGCGCTCTCGCCGAGCGTCAGATGGGTGGCTTTCTCGTGCTGGCGGCGCTGGTCGGCGTTGGGGTCGGCTTGGGCGCTGCGGGACTCGTGCTGCTCCTCGAGGCGATTCAGCATCTCCTTGCTCCATTGCTGGGCCCGCTGTTCAACGCCGAAGAGGTGGGTTTCTGGAGTCTTCAGCGTGCCTGGATATTTCTCATTGTTCCGCTGGGTCTTCTGATTGCCTGGTGGATCGCCAAGCGATTTGCCCCTGAGGTTGCCGGCGACGGCGTCCCGGAGGCGGCGGCCGCTCTGGCTATTCACGGTGGGCGAATGAGGAAGCGGGTCGTTCCGCTGAAGATGTTGGCGACTGCCATAACGATTGGGTCGGGTGGCTCGGCCGGCCGGGAGGGCCCGATCGTCCAGATTGGAGCAGCTGTTGGCTCGTGGGTGTCGAGGATTTTCAAGCTCGGCGAGGAGGAGGTCAGATCGCTTGTTGCAGCCGGCGCCGGCGCCGCTATCGGTGCCTCCTTCAATGCCCCGATCGCGGGAATGCTCTTCGCCCTCGAAGTGATCCTCTTCTCGTTCGCTCCGAAGCACATGTCCGCAATCGTCATCGCGTCGGTCGCGGCAGCGATCACATCCGGGTCGATCGTCGGAGAAGAGCTTGCCCTTCAGACCGGTGTTTATGGCCTCAACTCGTTCTGGGAGTTGGTCATATACACGGTGATGGCATTAGCCGTGGTGGTAGTTGGCGTGTTCTTTCTCAAGCTGCTCGATCGTCTGGAGGGCACAGCCGAGAAATATGATCGGTCCTGGTCGTGGATGCGCCCGGTGGGCGCCGGTCTGCTGGTGGCCGGTCTGATCTTCCTGGAGCCTCGGCTGTTCGGAACTGGCCAGAGCTTTACCAACGCTCTTCTTCTAAACGAGCAGATCTCGGCCATCACCGGTTTGGGTGGCGACCTCTGGTGGGTGCTGATCCTGCTTGCTCTCGGAAAGGCCGTTGCCACCAGTCTCACCATCTCGTCCGGGGCTTCCGGCGGCGCCTTCATGCCCTCGTTGTTCATGGGGGCGGCAATCGGCGCCGGCTTCGCCCGACTGGTCGAGCCTTATTGGACCGGGGCATCCCCACTTGAGCCTGGCGCTTTCGCAGTGGTTGGAATGGCTGCGATGTTCGCCGTTGTGGGTAGAGCGCCGCTCACATCTATTTTGATCGTTTTCGAGGTCACCGGCGCCCGGGACTACGGACTGATCGTTCCACTCATGCTGGCCGCGACTCTTGCCACTTTTCTCGCCGAGCGTGTGCACAAGGAGTCGGTCTACACCCAGGCCCTGAAGCGGAAGGGGATCAGGATTCGGAGGACTGGCAGTGTCGACATCCTCGATACGGTTGAAGTTGGTACCGTGATGGAGGCCGCCCCGATGGTCACCCATCCCGATGCCACTTTGAGCGAGACGGACAGTCGACTCCGCGCCAATCGGTCCCACGGTATTCCCGTGATCGAGGACGGGCACCTCGTGGGCATCGTCACCACCACAGACATCAGCCGGGCCGACGGACAGCCGTCCGAGACCACCGTGCGGGATGTTATGACCCCGCGCCCCGTCACAGTGACTCCGGCAACGCCCGTTTCTCGGGCGCTGGAGCGTATGGCCGCCCTCGGCGTCGGAAGACTCCCCGTTGTTGACGACGAGAATCCTCAGCGTTTGGTTGGCCTTTTTCGCCGGGAGGAGGCAGTCAAGGCATATCACGAGGCGCTCACCTCTACCACGGACGAGGAACTCCAGCGGCTGCGTCTGGTGCAGCGAACCGACCCGGGCGCCGGCTACTACGACTTCCGCATCCCGCTGGGCTCTATTGCCGATGGACGTCATGTACGCGAGGTGTCGTGGCCCGAAGGGTCGACCCTGGTATCAATCCGACGTAACCGTGAGATCATCATCCCCGCAGGCAGCACCCTTCTCCTGCCTGGAGATGTGATCACCGCCTTCGGAACCGAGTCCTCGAAGAGTCGGATGATCGATCGCCTCAACGCCGGGGCCGATGAGCCAACGGCCGAGATCGAACTCGAGGAGTTCGAGGCGGATTCGGAACAGTCCCGGGAAGACGACGATAATGGCGGGGAATAGGATCCGGTCTAGAACCAGTGAGGTCTAAATAATGGATGGATTTGCCATCGTCCTTGTCATCGTCGTTCTTGGATTTGTCGTCTGGAACCTGACACGAAGCAGGCGCAAACAGGCCCGTCTGATGGAAGAGTCACCAACCACGGCGGCAGGCGCTGGTCTGTCCACCGGTCAGGATCTCTATGAGCCTGAAGCGAGCCACCACGCTCCAGTGGCCGACTTTCACGTGCGGGGTGAGGAGGCGATTGTCGTCTTCGACGTGCCCCTGTCGGAAGAGGACGACTCTGTGCTCAATGAGCTATTGGTCGACGAGGCCATCGAGGTAGTACGTGAGAAGCGGCACACACTTCCCATCGACGGGGTGACCGTGGTCGTGGCGCGAGCAGGACGCGGAGAAACCAGGGAGATTGGTCGAACGGAACTGCCTGCCATCGGTGAGCTTCCCCCGCCAATGGAGAACATGGGTCTGAGCTTGATGAACATCGCGCATGACCCCTTTGCTGCCCCCTTCGAAGAAGACACCGACCACTCGGTCGTATATGAGACCAAAACCGACGTTCCCTCCGACGAGTTGGGCCCGATCATCGAAGAGTTGAAGCTGCCCGCGGGTCTCGAGCGAGGCCTGCGAGCCATTGGGGTCGACCCGAAGAGTGTCAGCGCTCCCGATCTCATTCTCGCCCTTCTCCGCATGTTTGGATACGGGGTTACCGAACAGGCAATGCCCGGCACCTACATGGTCATCAAGGACGGTCTGTCCACATACATCCTCACCGAACAGCACCGGCCGGGAGATCACCCTGAGTTGGAGGAGTCCACCTGCAAGAGGTTCATCGCCGAGTTCGGCTCTTCAGGCGCCGATCGGGGGTTGTTGGTGACGGCTAAGTACAGCCCGTTCATGATCCACGACATCGAGGCCCGTCAGCCCAACCTTCGTTTCATCACCCGGGAGCGGATACAGGGTTTCATTGATTGGATGGCGCTTGGCTAACCGGTGTACCGCTGGGAGAGTCGTTTCCCGCCTTGGGTTAGGATGACAGGACAAGGAGGAACAGTTTGTTCGGTTTAAGAGGACAAGAGCTACTGATAGTCCTGCTCATCGTATTGCTGATCTTTGGGGCGAGAAAGCTTCCTGACCTGGCGCGGTCCCTTGGCTCATCCGCCAAGGAGTTCCGCAAGGGGATTGAGGAAGGCTCTCAGGATGACGTTTCCGACACGCAGAAGTCCGATGCTTCGGACGTCTCCGATGCCTCGGAAGCACCAAAGCCCGAATCTCCGGACGCGAAAGAGCCTGATGCTTCGGACGTCTCCGATTCGTAGGAACTAGACGACGCACCGCGTCGTTCTTGGAGTAGGTCTCCATGGTGGAGTCCATCCCGCTCACCTGGGAAGAGGTTGCGCGTGTCTACGGACGGAAGATCTACAACTTCGCCTATCGCCTCACCGGCAACGCCGATGACGCTCACGACCTCGTCCAGGAGGTCCTTCTCAGAGTTCGTCGCGGGCTCGCCAACTATCAGCCCGGAAGTTTCGAGGGCTGGCTTTGGAGGATCACCCGCAACGCCTTTCTCGACGAGATTCGAAAGCGCAAGCGCCGCCCGACTTCCCCACTCCCGGACGAGATCGACCGTTGGGACGTCGCGACTTCAGATCCCGCTGACGTCGAGTACGCCCGGGTCACACTCGGGGACGATATTCAGAAGGCGCTCCTCGAGCTCCCGATCGAGTTTCGAGAAGCTGTGGTGTTGTGTGATGTCATCGGTCTCTCCTATGAGGAGATTGCCCTGGCCGCCTCGGTTCCGATCGGCACCGTTCGAAGCCGGATTCATCGAGGTCGCAGGATGATGAGGGAGCTGTTGACGTGACTCATCCCTCGGAGATGATCAGTGCATACCTCGACGGGGAGCTCATCGAGGACGAGACCTCTGAGTTGCTCAGCCATCTCGCCACCTGCGGTCGGTGCTCCGCTGACCTCGTGGAGATGCAATCCGTCAGAGCCGCGGTGCGGTCCCTCCCGATTCTCGAACTTCCAGCAGGTCTGGTGCCGGAGGCAGACGTCGCTGTCGTCCCGATTCATCGAAACCGTGGTGTCTGGGTTGGCGCGGCCGCCGCGGCTGTTGCCCTGATCATTGCGATCGCCTCCATCGTCACCCCACCACCGGCTTCAATCTCCGCCGACGATTTGAGCAGTCGTTTCGGTGCCCGAGCGTCGCTCGATCCCGCATTCAGTCCCGCCAAGGTCGTGGTACCGATACTGGGGAACCTGAGCGAGTGAAACGTCTCGTATCCCTGGTCGTGGTTTTCATCCTCTTGCCCGTTTCGGCTGTGTGGGCCACAGAGTTGGACGAGCTTCTGGAGCAGAGTCGGGAAGCTGCCTACACGGCCGAGCAGATCATCAGCTGTTCGACGCCGGATGGAGTGCGAGACGCCGTTGTGAGGATTGCTCAGAGCGGCGGGGAGATCCGGATGACGTCAACGGTTGCCGGGGACATCGAAGTGTCCTCCGGCGACGGGGGTTGGACTCTGTCTCGTCGAGGTGGCGTCATCTCCTCTGCGTCGGTCGACTCAGGGGAGATGACACCCGTTGAGCCTCTCTATGTTGTCGAAGATGCAGGCAGCGCTCACTTTCTCGGTCGGGAGGCCACGGTTCACCAACTGATCCGCGATGGTGTTCTTCGCGCCGAGTTGGTTTTTGATGACGAGACTGGTGCTCTCGTGACTGCGACGACTTTCACGGCGGGCGGTGACACCTACTGCGAGCGGCGTTTTATCTCATTTGACCCGACTGACCCGGTGCTCGAGACACCGGACATTCTCGAGGCCGAGACGCTTCAGCCCCGCAGCCAGGTCGAATCCCTTCTGCCCGAGAGTGTGGGGGGCTTCGATCGTCTCGACCTCTATGAGGATGAGGAAGGGCTTCGCTTCGCCTACTACTCAGACGGGTTCTTCTCGTTTGCCGTCTTCGAGACCCCCACGACCGTGGCCTTGCCCGATGCGACTCCGGTCCGTTTCGGAGAAGGGGTCTACCAACGCTCCTTCACGGCCGGGCAGGTGACATACGTATGGGAGACCCGTTCCGGGGGCATGGCTCTTTTGGGCGACCTCCCGCCGGATCTCCACGAGTCGGTGCTGGCGACCCTGCCCCCGCCGCAGGACCCCGGCATGTTCCGTCGTCTGTGGCGCAGCCTCTTCGGCTGATCGAACTGAGGTCCGGCAGGGTTTTGCGCGAACCTGAGGTAGTTACGCCCATATACGGGGCCTAACTACCTCAGGTTCGCAGTTTTAGGTCCAGCCGTCGAGGAGCACCCTTGCTGCCCATGCGGTTGGGTCGCGAAGTTCGGCGGCGGTGGGCATGCGCGACGGGTCAGACCACAGTGTTCTCAGAGAGTCCTCGCCATAACGTTGCTCCACGTCCTGGTTGAAAGCGTCGCCTAGCTGGGTGGCCTCGACGGGCACCGGTCCGACCCCGATGGTCGGCTGCTCGGCGAGTTCCATTCGAGCGACGTCCCGAGCCTCGGAGATCTGGTCGAAGTTTGGAGCGATGTCCCGAAGAGCCCTCCGCGCCAACAGTCTCGAGCAACCGGTGATAGCGCCGAGAAAGGCCTCCAGCTCGGCACGCGGGGCCTCGGCCTCTTCCCCACCGATCAAGCCTTCGATACCTCCGGCGTCTTCGAGGGCGCGCTCGATGTCAGCGGGGTCAGTGCCTCCCATCATCAGACCGCTCAGCTTGGTCGGGTCGATCTTGGCTGCCTCGGCATAATCGCCTGCGAGATCGGACAGATGGTCCTGTATCCACGGCAACTGGCTGGTGGCCCGGAATGCAACCTCGTTGGCGACCACCCAGAGATGAACTTCTCGTCGATCGACATCCTCGACCGTCAGCGACTCGATATTGCTGACAACGAGACTCATCGCCCCAAGTCGATCCTGAGGCAGTCCGGCGTCGAACGAGGCAGCGACCCATGTGGCGAGAAAGCCGACGAGGGACCCGGCCTGGAGGCCGACGATTGCCGGGCCCATCTGAGCGAGGAGCGGCGCCACAGGCGAGTCACCTCCAATTGCCTCACCAAATGGCTCTACCAGTCGACCATAGGATTCGAGATTCTTCTCCGCCCAGGTACGAGGGTCCACGGGGAGAACGTCGGTGGCGGGAATCACCCGAAACGGTGCAATCTGCTCCATTCGGTACTCGGCCAGACGCGTCAGTTCCCTGAACTCCTCTGCTGCCCAGGGCTCGACAGGCTGTCGCTCACCCGCGAGATGTCTGGCTACCTCGGCGGCCAGTTTCCAGTTGATCGGGCCGGG
>CAXMMT010000068.1:0-19584 GCA_964194555.1 uncultured Boseongicola sp.
CATAACCGGCATTATGTGCGGCTTTTGCTGCCATCCAAGAGTGGACTTACAGGTCGATTTCCAGGAGAAACTGAGTCTCACCCCGGGGAGGTTTGAATAGAGGGGCTGAGGCTTACGAGTTGACTCGTGCCGCCAACGCCGGATGTGGGCTGCTCTACACCTTCTCGCGACCGACGCCGGGAAGGGGGTGCTCTTTTCAACGCTGGAAAATGGCTGGCGAGCACATCCTCTGACAAATGTGTGTGTCCACATGGTGTCCACATGAGCGCGCTATTGCACGCGAGCAAGCGGCACTGCACGCGATCAGCAGGGGAGTTCGATGTAATCGAACAGAAGTCGTTATCCATTGACGATTTCGCCATATCGAGAGGGTTTCTCTTGGTGGGCCCACCTGGACTTGAACCAGGGACCTCATCCTTATCAGGGATGCGCTCTAACCGGGCTGAGCTATGGGCCCTCGACGACGAACATCACCGAGACTGGAATTGTATCGGTTGTCACCGCAGAGGCGAAGTGGCGAGTGTGGGATGTCCGAACAGCATTGTGATCAGATGAACGACTGCGCCACGAGGGTCGCGATGATGGCGACGAGCCCGGCAACGAGCGCAAATACCATACGATCGAGCCGATGGGTGATCGCTTCGAAACGCTGATCTATCCTTTCGAAACGCTGATCCACCGTGTCGAAGCGAGCGGTGACCGTGGTTTCCAGCGCGTCGAGGTCTGCCTTGGTGGCGAGGTCGGTGCCCTGCTGTGAGGGTAGGTATGCCATCAGCGTGTTTGCGCGGTCCTCTCCGAGGAATTCGGTGAGACCATTGTATAGGTCGAGACGGCGTGATTCGGCACTGGTCATTGGGCCAAGGGTGCCTGATAGCCAAGCCCCTTTCAAGAGGTTTCTATGAGGACGCGTTTCCCCCGGGGGTCTGTGGCAAATCTGTCAGCTCCTTTGTTTTCGCCCTCTTGTATCTCCGTACCGCGAGCGCTGCGAAGATGACGACGATGATCGCCAGAAACTTGTGATCGATAAGGGAATGAGACGATGAAAGCGATCGTGCATGACAGCTACGGCTCTCCTGGTGTCCTCGGCCTAGAGGAGATCGACATGCCTGTGATCGGGGATGATCAGGTATTGGTGCGAGTGAAGGCGGCTTCGGTGAATCCGTTGGATTGGCACTACATGAGAGGGCTGCCATATCTCGTGCGCATCCAGGCCGGGCTGTCCAAGCCAAAACGCAAGACAAGGGGGGTCGATCTGGCCGGGCAAGTTGAGGCGGTAGGCAGGAACGTGACCCGACTTCAGCCCGGTGACGAGGTATTCGGTGAGGCGGGTGGTGCCTTCGCGGAGTACGTGGCAGCTTCTGAGAAAGTGCTTGCGTTCAAACCACCCAACGTCTCGTTTGAGGAAGCGGCGGCGGTGCCCGTGGCGGGGCTGACAGCCCTCCAGGGTCTTCGTGACAAAGCACAGATCCAGCCAGGGCACAAGGTGTTGATCAATGGTGCGTCGGGAGGCGTGGGCACATTCGCTGTGCAGATTGCCAAGTCGTTCGGAGCGGAGGTGACCGGAGTGTGTAGCACGAGGAATGTGGACATGGTGCGATCGATTGGCGCCGACCATGTCATCGATTACACCCAGAACGACTTCACCCAAGGTGGGCGGCGCTACGACGTGGTGCTCGACACGGTGGGGAACCACTCGCTGTCAGATTGCAAAAGCGTTCTCAGCCCTGATGGGGTTTACGTCTCAATCGGTTCAAACCAGATGGGTGATTGGATCGGACCACTGACCCATGTGCTCAAGGTGATGATGGCTTCTTGGGTGGGCTCTCAACGATTGATGCCGATGCTGGCTCGAGCGAATGGAGAGGATTTGGCCAGCCTGGCGGGACTTCTCGAGTCCGGACAGGTGACACCGGTGGTCGACAGGAAATACCCGCTGGATGAGACCGCCGAGGCGATCCGCTATCTCGAGGAAGGCCACGCAAGGGGAAAAGTCGTCGTCACCGTTTGATCTGGGCTCTCCTCCGGAGAATCTCAGTTGGGACCTCTGAGCTTCAGGAGTTTCGCTTCTGGGCCGAACCCGTAAAATGGTCTGCACGGGGACGTAGCTCAGTTGGAAGAGCACCGGCTTTGCAAGCCGGGGGTCGTGGGTTCAAATCCCATCGTCTCCACCGGGCCGAGGAATGAACCGACAAATGTTCTCGGTTGTACTGGCTGACATCTGATTGGAGTGATATGAGAAACGCAGTAATCGTCGATGCCGTCCGCACTCCGGTCGGTCGCCGCAACGGAGCATTCAAGAACACTCATCCTGTCGATCTTGCTTCCGTTCCCCTCGAGGCTCTCGTCGAGAGGAACGATCTCGATCCCGAGCTCATCGAGGACGTGATCATGGGCAATGTCAGTCAGACCGGCGAGCAGGCCTACAACGTGGGTCGCAACGCTGCCCTCGCTGCCGGCTACCCCGAGTCGGTGCCGGGCGTGACCATCGACCGTCAGTGTGGCTCGTCGCAGCAGTCGGTCCATTTTGCGGCCCAGGCGATCATGGCCGGAGTCCAGGACGTGGTGGTGGCTGCTGGTGTCGAGAACATGACCAGGATTCCGATGGGGGTCACCGCCCAGCAGGGCCCCGGTCTGCCGTTTGGGGCGAAGATGCTGGAGCGTTATGCCAACGGACTGGTTCCCCAGGGCATTTCGGCCGAGATGATCGCCGAGAAGTGGGGGATCTCCCGTGAGGAGCTAGACGAGCTGTCTCTGGAGTCCCACCGCCGGGCCGCCCAGGCCACCGAAGAGGGCCGATTCGAGGGTCAGATCATTCCGGTTGAAGTCACCCGGGACGACGGGAGCACAGAGGTCATCACGGGAGACGAAGGCATCCGCTGGGACACTTCCCTCGAGAAGCTGGCATCTCTTCAACCCGCTTTCCAGACTGACGGCAGAATCACGGCGGGCAACTCCTCGCAGATTTCCGACGGGGCCGCAGCACTGCTGCTGATGGCAGAGGACAAAGCAGAAGAACTCGACCTCGAGCCCAAGGCGAGGGTCCACACGATGACCATGTCGGGGGTCGATCCGGTGCTTATGCTCACCGGACCCATTCCGGCAACGGAAAAGGCGCTGGACCGCGCCGGTCTCACCATCGATGACATCGATCTGTTCGAAGTGAACGAGGCATTCGCCGCCGTCACTGTGGCATGGCGCATGGAGCATGGAGGCACCGACTCGATTGCCCTGTGGGATCGGACAAATGTCAACGGTGGTGCGATCGCCCTCGGTCATCCTCTCGGCGCATCAGGCGCCCGCGTCATGACCAGTCTCGTGTGGGAGTTGGAGCGCAACGGCGGGCAATTCGGTCTTCAGACGATGTGTGAAGGGGGCGGCATGGCCAACGCCACCATCATCGAGAGCCTCTAGCCTTCGGCTCGGCGGCAGCGGGCGTTGGCACCATGACCGGGACTCTCGCTGTTGACATCGTGATCGCCGTCGTGATCGGTCTCATCATCTGGAGGGTCTCCATGAGGGTCGTCAACATGTTGTCGACACCGCCCCCGGAACTCGACCCCTCCGATGTGGTCGAAGTCGACCAGGACTACAAGTGTTCGGTGTGTGGCGCCGAACTGACCATGAAGGCGGTAAATGTTCAGGAAGACAAGCCCCCGAGGCACTGTCGCGAGGAGATGGACCCCGTCTGGCGACCCGTCTAGTCCCGGAGTGGCGTCTCGCTGCTGCCAGAATCGCCAACTTTCCTCAGCTAACTACATGCATGTAGTTATCCAGAGCATTGTCCACATGGTGTGGAGAATTACAAGCGTGTAACCCGTGACGATGTCACCCTGCGGATTGACTATCGTCGCCGATTGACATGCCTGAGTCGAAGCGTCGCAAACCAAAAAACCGACCACAGTCAGAGAAGGCGATCACCGCAGCCGCCAAGGAAAAGGACCCCAGTCCCACCTGGTATGTGGCACTGATGGCCGGCCTGATGATCATTGGCGTCGCTCTGGTTCTGGTCCGGTTCATATTCCAGATGGATCAGATGGTCTTGGTGGCCGGTCTCGGAGTCATCGCGGTCGGTTTCCTGATGACGACCAACTATCGATAGTCAGGAGTCGTATCGGTCCTATGGCGTCGTCGTCGACGTCACGATCGTCGTAGTGGTCGGCGGGGGCAGGGTGGTGGTGGTCGGGGGCGGTTGGAACTCACCGATGGTGACAGTGACAATGTCGCCTGCGCTGACAATGTTTCCCTCCGAGGGGATCTGATCGACGATCGTGCCGTCCTGGGCAGGATCCCCAACGGGTTGGGTGCTGTTGGACACGTTGAGGATGAGACCAAGGTCGTCGAGAACCAACTGCGCCTCGCCCTCGGTCAAACCGATCAGACTGGGTACCTCTACAGGCTCGGCGCCCTTGGAGACGATGAGAAGGATGGTGTCACCTGACAGCACCTCGGCCCCAGCCTCAGGGTCGGTTCTGATGACATCGCCGAAAGCCACCTCGTCGGAGAACTCCTCGTTGACACTGAACTTGAGTCCGAGGTCGGTCAGATGGGCGATGGCGTCACGTTCAGACATGCCGGCAAGATCGGGAAGCGTTATCACCTCCGGCCCCGATGAGACCACCAGGTTGATCGGTGTTCCGGCGCCCACTTCGACACCGGCAGCGGGTGACTGCTCAATCACGACATCAATCTCGAAGTCGGCATCAGGGCGTGTTACCACCTGGCCGACCTCCAGTCCCGCGGCTTTGATGAGTTGTTCGGCGTCGTCAATGTTCTGACCGACGACTGGAGGCACCGAGAACTCCTCCGATCCGGTCGAGATGAACACATCGATAATGGAGCCGACCTCGGTCTCGGTCCCGGCGGGCGGGTCGGTCCTGATCACTATTCCCGGCTCGATTGTGTCGTTTGTCTCGAACCGCGGGTTAGGTACGAATCCGTCGGCCTGAAGTCTTTGCAATGCGGCGTCCTGAGTGAAATTCGTCACGTTCGGGACTGTTGCGATCTCGACATCGGCGTCGACGCCGCCTGCCAGACGGAAGAGGAAGAACATGAGAATGGCGAGAGCGACGAGGAGCGCGAATGCCGTGATGATGAAAGGCATCTGAGAGGGAGGCTCATCCTCGATCTGCCGGTAGACCTCGTCGGGTGGCACCGTCGGTGGGGGGACGGCCGACATCACCTGTGTGGATTCGGTGCCAGCAGCCGCAGCTCCGGCCACAACGGGCGCGATCGGCGGGACTACGACGGGATCGCCCTTGAGTACGGCAAGCAGATCCTGACGCATCTCCTCAGCCGACTGATAGCGGCCCGCCGGGTCCTTGCGGAGGGCCTTGGTCACAACGGCGTCCAGCGATTCGGAGACATCTGGGTTCAGTGATGACGCTGGGGGCGCCTCGGCCGACACGTGTTGGAAGGCGACGGCCATAGGGCTCTCACCGGTGAATGGCGGGCGACCGGTGAGAGTCTCGTAGAGCACCACCCCCAACGAATAGACATCACTTCGGGCATCGGCGGCCGCGCCCTGGGCCTGTTCGGGGCTGAAGTAGGTGGCAGTGCCGATGACGGCGCCGGTCTTTGTGAGCTCTTGGCTGTCATCCCATGCTCTGGCGATCCCGAAGTCGGTGACTTTCACCGTTCCGTCCTTGGCTAGCAGGATGTTGCCCGGTTTCACGTCGCGATGAACCAGTCCGGCCTGATGGGCGATGGACAGTGCGGCGGCAGTCTCGGCAGCTATCTCGATGGCGCGTCTCGGAAGGAGCGCCCCTTCGGACCTGAGGACGTCGCGAAGCGAACGGCCCTCGACAATCTCCATGACGATGAAATAGGTGCCCTGAGCCTGTCCCCAGTCGTATATCCCGACGATGTTGGGATGGGTGAGGTTGGCCGCCGCCTGAGCTTCTCGACGGAATCGCTTCACGAACGCTTCGTCTGAGGAGAACTGGGAGTGAAGGACCTTGATGGCGACTTTGCGGTTGAGCAACGTGTCTTGACCTTCATAGACATCGGCCATTCCGCCCCGGGCAATGTGGGACGTGACGTGATAGCGCTCGGTCAGTTCGGAGGGGGTTTGCATCGAGTCAGAGAATTGTAGGGAGGGGTTGGTGCCAACTCATGACTGCGACGCGATCCAGATTTTGATCAGCTTTGATGCAATGGGTGCTGCCAACGATCCGCCGGTAGCGGACTCACCCGAGGAAGGGCTGCCTTCGATGAACACAGCCACAGCAATCGTCGGACTTTCGACTGGAGCAAATCCTATGAACCAAGGATTGGAGAAATCGCCATGACCCGTGGCCGTGCCGGTTTTACCCGCAACCCTCACTCCCGGTACCGCGGCCCGACGACCGGTGCCTTCGGTCACGACGCGCTCCATCATCTGGGCAAGCACCGAGGCCGTTTCTGGTGCCATGGCGCGTCCCAACCTGGTGACCTCGGTGGTTTCCACTGTCTGACCTTCGGCATCGAAGATACGCTGGACCATGTAGGGATTGGTCACAACCCCATTGTTCGCTACTGCTGCGGCGACCATCGCCATATGCAACGGCGTGGCACGCACGTCGCGTTCCCCGATTCCACTCTGGGCCAACGCTGCATCGTCACCAACCAGATTGTCGGTAGGCCAAATTGCTTGGGGGATCGACCACTCGTAAGCGATTTCGGTGTTGAAGCCGAGAGCCTCGGCCGTGATGGCGATGTCGATCGCACCGAGTTGAATCGAGAGGTCGGCAAATACGGTATTGCAGCTGCGAACAAAGGCCTCGAGGAGACTCACAGATACTCCGTCATTGCATCTTTGGCCCCCGAAGTTCGAGATCGTCGCTGTTGATCCGGGAAGGTCGAATTCGTTGGGGTCGTCAAAGGTTGTTCCTGGTCCCGCCGTCCCGGTGTCGATGGCAGTGGCAGTTACGACCGTCTTGAAGCTCGATCCTGGGGCGTAGATTTCCAGTGTTCCCCTGTCTATCAATGGCCGGGACTGGTCGATGAGCAGGGTTTCCCATTGCTGGGCGGCATCGTCCCCCAGAAGCAAGTTCGGGTCGAACGATGGTGTCGAGACGGCTGCCAGGACCGCACCCGTTCGAGGGTCAAGGGCGACAACCGCTCCTTTGTTGTCGCCAAGAGCCTCGAAGGCCGCCAGCTGAAGCCCGGTGTCGATGGTGATCTCGAGGTTCTCGGGGCGGAGATCCCTTCCCAGAATGACCGCGACTATGTCACTGATGGTGAGATCCCGTCTCGAGCGCAACTGGGACGAGTACGCCGCTTCGAGAGCACTGTCGCCCACCAGAAAGGAGGAATAGCCGACAGCGTGGGCGAATGCCTCGCCCTCCGGGTACTCCCTGATGTAATCGCGACTCCCCGCGTCCTCCACCGATCTGGCGACGATCGTTCCGTCGATAGTGACGATCAGACCTCGCTCTTTGCCACGTTCTGTCAACGCCGGACGTGGGTTGAGCGGGTCCGTCTTGAGATCATCAGCACGCACCACCTGAAACCAGGTCACGGCGAGAAGAAGTGCGCCCATGGCGCCGAACATGCCGATGGCTAGCCGACGAATGGGCCCGTTCATAACGCTTCCTCGTGGCTGATTCGGAGCAGTAGGGCGATCAGGATCAGATTGCCGACAAGGGCCGAACCGCCGTAGGACATGAAGGGCAGCGTGATCCCCGTCAATGGGAGGATGCGGAGTATCCCGCCGATTATCAGAAACACCTGGATCCCGAATATGAATGTCAGACCAGCTGCCAGCAGCTTGCGGAACGTGTCGCGGCTACGGAAGGCGATGCCCAGTCCGACGCTGATGACAAGGGCGAACAGTGCGATCACAGCCACGGATCCTGCGAACCCAAGTTCCTCACCCACGGCGGCGAAGATGAAGTCGGTGGACGCATTGGGGATCAGGTCGGGTCTTCCCAGCCCCGGGCCGGCTCCTGCGAGGCTGCCGGACCCGAGGGCGAAGAGCCCTTGTGCGATCTGGAACCCTTCGTCCTGGTAGTTCTCGAATGGCGCAATCCATGCAACAACCCGACGCTGCACGTGGTCAAACATCAGAAACGAGGCCACGCCTCCCAACAAGGCCAGCAACCCACCGACAGCCAGATAGCCGGTGGTGCCGGTGGCGGCGTAGAGAAGCAAGACGAAGCCGGCGAACAGCAGAAGCGATGCACCGAGGTCGCGCTGCCACACGAGGATCACCACGCTGACTCCCCAGGCCGCCAGCAGTGGTATCAGTTGCCGTGGTTCCGGAAATCGGAGTGGGCCCACCTGGCGGTGTGCCTCGCGCAGAGCACGCTGATGGTCGGCGAGATATGCGGCAACGAATATCACCAAACCGAGTTTCGCCAACTCCGCAGGCTGAAACTGCATCTGGGTGAAGCCGAGGTCGAGCACCACCCACAGACGTGAACCGTTGACCTCCAGGCCCTTCAGGGGAAACACCCAGTCGGACGACAGGTTGGGAATCAACAGTAGAGCGATCGAGATCACGAGAATGAGATTGCGATAGCGACGGAGCACCGAGGTGCCCGGTTTGGAGAGCAAGGCAAGCACCATCGCCGCCAAACCAGCCCCGATCAACAACCACCATCGTTGCAGTCCGGCTCGAACGACGTCCAGTCTGTACACCTCGAGAAACCCGATTGCGGTAAGGGCGACGATCGGCGCCAGGAGCAGGGGGGTGGCACGAGGCGCCCAGGTGCGCACGGCGACCTGGAGGCCACCGAACGTGATCAGGAACACCAAGAAGGTGAGACTGGTCTGCACGTCGACACTGCCCCCGCGAGCGAAGTTGACGAGAGTCACCCCAAACGCAGCCAGGAAAGATGCCGCGACTATCAGAGCGGCTTCGGTATTACGGGTCATTTCTCAGCGGGCACATACACTCAGCCAAGGGCGTCGATGACGATCACTGTGACGTTGTCGACTCCACCGGCCTCGTTGGCCGTCTCGACCAGTTTCCAGACCACATCATCGACAGTGCCCCCGTCCATCGCCGCTGCAATTGCGCCGTCGTCAACCATCTCGTTCAGTCCGTCCGAACACAGCAGGATCCTGTCCTCGGGCTCGAGCGTGATTTCGATCTCGTCGATGTTGACAAATCGGCTGAGCCCGAGGGTTCTCGTCAGCATGTGACGCTGGGGATGAGATGCAGCTTCATCTGCGGAGATCTCGCCGAGGGCCACGTACTCGGCGGCGACGGTGTGATCCTCGGTCACTTGGCGGAGTTCGCCGGTCCGGTACATGTAGGCACGACTGTCACCCACGTGCGCAAAGGTCGCGGTGCCATCCTCGCCCAGCGAGACCAGGGTCATGGTCGTCCCCATGCCTTCGAGATCTGGTTCTCTAGCAACCTCTTCCCTTATCGCCCTATTGCCAGCTGCTACCCGGTCACTCGGCAAAAGATCGTTCGACGCGGCCGCGTTCACGGCGAGTCGCGAGGCCACCTCTCCAGCAACATGACCCCCCATGCCATCGGCAACTACGAGAGTCGTCGGCCCGTGAGACTCGCCGGAGGTATCGGGATACAGGGAGTCTTCGTTGTTCTCCCTGACCATCCCCTTGTGGGTCGCCGTCGCCCAGAGGTATCTCATCGAACCTCCATGACGGTTCTGCCCACCTGAATGTTGTCACCGCGCCGGAGTTCGGTCGGAGCGGTGACACGACGACCATTCACGTAGGTCCCGTTCGTGCTACCCAAGTCGTGGAGCATCATCGCATTCTCCTGAACCACCAACCGCATGTGGAAATCGGAAGCGTAGGGGTCGTCGATGACTAGGTCGGCCTCGTCGGATCTGCCGAGCACGGTCACGTCGGTGACTTCGACTTCGATGCCCTTCTGGCTTTCGGATCGGACAAAGAGGATCTTTCTCCCCTCACGACGTCGGCGACGCACCGAGATTCCCAGGTGCGATCCGATCGCCCTGGCCACCTGCCAAACAAACAGATAGACCAGCCCGAGAAAGATGATCCGCAGAAGGGTGAGGATTACGTCAGGCATCAGATTTCCAGGAAACGGTACCGGCGATCGCCGAATCCGATGACGGAGCCTGGATGAATATCAACACCCTCCTGTCCGATTAGCTGGCCGTCGACGTAGGTTCCGTTGGACGAATAGAGGTCCTTGATCGATATCGCCCCGCCCTCCCGCCAGATCAAGGCATGTTGTCTGCTCACATTGTCCCCGGTTACAACCACATCGCATTCGGGAGCTCGCCCTACCACGGAGCGATTGCTGCCCACGTCCAGAGTTTCTCCTTCAGAGACAAGACGCGCCCAGGCAACGGTTTGACCCGGTACTACTTCAACGTCACAGACAACATTACCGGGGGAGACGGAGTCGGACGCCTTGATCGAAACGGTTATCGGACCTTCGAGTCGGAGGCCTTGCTCGGCGGTGTATCGGGTCATCTCAATGGCAAGGGTCTTCTCTAGATCCCGCGGATCGGTGCTGAGGTCGCGCAGGTGCACCATGATCGTGTAAGCATTGGCCGTGGCAGGCCCCGTCTCATGCTCAAAGCGTGCCAAATCAGCTTCCCGGGCCAGCTTTCCGGCAATTTCGCTCGGATGAAGTCGGCCCGAGAACACCCGCCCGGCCACTCCTTCGAGGAGTTTTTCCAACCGTCTCTCCAGTCCTCTCACAACACTCATGACGGCGGAGCCTAAGTGGCGGCTGTTTGAAGGGCTGTTTCCTCGTGCGAACTACCGGAGGAGGGGGCCCAGCATTACGATTTGGTTTCTACTCAGGGCGAGTGGCGGAATTGGCAGACGCGCAGGATTCAGGTTCCTGTGATCGCAAGATCGTGGGGGTTCAAGTCCCCCCTCGCCCACGGTGATACTTGATCCACCCCCCCGCCGGCGAGCAGTGGCGCGCTATTTCCTGCTCATTGTCGTGGGTGTCGCTGTCATAGTTGGCCTGATCGTCTCGGCCTCCGGTGATGAGACCCGTGCCGAGCTTGATTATCTCGAGGAGATGCAGAGCCAGGCCGTCGAGATATCCAAGGGTGGCGACGCCCTCCGTGATGTCGTTTCCCGTCTTCAGCGCATCGACAGAACCGAGTTCGTGACGGTCATAGACGGAATCATGGAGGATCTGGCTGTAGGCCTGGCGTTCGTGGAGAACCCTCCTCCCACTCCTTCGTTGACCCCGGTTCGCTCGATGTACCGCCAGGCTTTGCGGACCTGGGGGGACGGGGTGGAGCGGTACGGTGCGTCGGTTCTCGAAGCGGCGGACAACCCTGAGAGTCTTCTGGTTGTCGACACCATGGCCGACTCGTTGGCCGAGCTGAGGGCCGGCGACACCTCATATGCCGATCTCGTGGTGGAGATGCGCCGAATCGATATTCCCAACCCGCTGACCCCGATGCCTGCCGTGATGCTGATGCCGGCGGAGGGCAGCCTGGTGAGTCTCTCGGTTTCGTACATCGACTCCGCCCGATCCCCGAACAGCGGGTTGGCACTTCGCCCCGGACTCGCGGTGAGCCAGATCGTCTCCGATCCCGAGTGGCAAGTAGACCCATCCGACCAGGTTGTGATTCCGATCACCGACAGCATCGTGTTTTCGGTTGTTGTGACCAATGTCGGCAACGTGGCTAGCGGAGTTGAAGCGCTCGTGCTGACACTCACCGGTGGACCCGAGCAGATACGCCAACAATCTGAGGTGGCAGCGCTTCAGCCAAATCAGCAGGTGACGATCATCTTCGACGCGCTGGAGGTCGAACCGGGAGGCATATACGAGGTTGCAGCCATCCTCGCCATCACCGGCGACGACTCCAACGCCGACGACAACGAGATTCGGGTCCAGTTCATCGTCAACGAAGGCTGATACCGATTCACACCGTGTGCCTCTTGGGGGCGGTCTCAACCTGTGCACAGGCTTCCGATCTCTTGCGTAAACAGAATGCCGAAAAACGTGACTCATCGTTAGCATCCGCTGCCCGATGATCGACCCGAAACTCCTCCGCGACGATCCTGAGCTCATCGTCGAATCGCTGCGGCGCCGGGGGTCCGACCTCGATCTCGAAGCCTTGATCGAGCTGGACGCCTCTCATCGTGCTGCGCTTCGGGAGTCCGAAGAGCTGAGGGCGTCTCAGAACGAGGCAGGCAAGAAGATTGCCTCGCTCGATGGCGACGCCAAGCAGGTTGCCATCGAAGAGGTCTCCGGTCTGGCGGCGGCCCAGAAGGATGCGGCTGGGCGAGCCGACGGTCTGGCGGCAGCCTTCAGGACAGCTTTTCTAGAAGTTCCCAATCTGGTCGACCCCACCGCCGCCGACGGCTTCACTGAAGAGGACGGTGTCGAGATCAAGCGGATCGGCGATGCCGCCACCGAAGGAGCCGACCATGCTTCGCTCGGAGAGGCGCTCGACATCATCGATACCGCTCGCGCTTCCAAAGTCTCGGGGAGTCGCTTCGGCTACTTGAAGGGCAAGGGTGCGCTTCTCGAGCTCTCGCTGGTCCGCTGGGCCATGGACAATCTTTCCGAGGCCGGGTTCACCCCGATGATTCCTCCCGTCCTCGTTCGTGAGCACGCTCTCGAAGGCACCGGATTCTTCCCTGAGGCCCGCGAACAGGTCTACGACATCCCCAAAGACGAACTTTTCCTGGTGGGAACTTCGGAGGTGTCGATGGCGGCGTACCACGGTGACGAGATCCTCGACGGGGATGACCTTCCGATCCGATACGCAGGGTTTTCCACCTGTTTCAGGAGAGAGGCGGGAACATATGGGAAGGACACAGCCGGCATCTTCAGGGTTCATCAGTTCGACAAGGTGGAGATGTTTGTCTTCATCGAGCCTGAAGAGTCCGTTGCGGAACATGACCGGTTGCTCGAAGTCGAGGAGTCGCTGGTGCGCCAACTCGAGGTTCCGTATCGCGTCGTCAACGTCGCCGCCGGCGACTTGGGAGCGTCGGCTGCCAAGAAGTACGACATCGAGGCCTGGTTTCCGGGAGAGCAGAACTACAGAGAGATCACTTCGTGCTCGAACACGACGGATTTTCAGGCCAGGCGACTCAAGATTCGAGCCAGAGGTGAGAAGGGAAACCGGATTGTCCACACGCTGAACGGCACCGCGTGTGCCGTGGGTCGAACGATCCTCGCGATTCTGGAGAATCACCAGCAGCCTGATGGTTCGGTGGTGATTCCAGAGGCGCTCCGTCCCTACACCGGGTTCGACAACATCGAACCGTGAGCGAGGTTTCCGATCCGATCTTTGCCAAGATCGCCGCACAGTACGACCGAATAAACCGGATCCTTTCGCTCGGCCAGGAAAGGAAGTGGAGGGCCTTCGGTATTCGTCAACTCGGTCAGGGGTCGGTGCTCGACCTTGGATGTGGCACCGGTGATACCGATTTCGAGGGTCGCACGGTTATCGGAATCGATCCGGTCATCGAGATGCTCGAGCTCAGCCCGGTGTCGGCCCGCGTTGTCGGTGTCGGGGAGCTGCTGCCGTTCGCCGACGACAGCTTGGACGGCATTTTCAGCGGCTACGTCTTTCGAAACCTGACCTCGATCGATCACACCCTGGACGAGATGTACCGGGTTCTGAAGCCGGGAGCCGCGGCAGTGGTGATCGATCTGAGCCGTCCTCTCAACCCGATCCTGCGTTTCATCCACCGCACGGGAACCGCCATCGTGCTACCCCTGGTTGGTCTGGTCTTTGCTGGTGCCCCCAAGGAGTATTGGTACCTCCACAAGAGTCTCGACGCCTTGCCGCCCCCCGAGAGGCTGTTCGCCGGTCGTAAGCTCGAGTTTGAGATGGATTGGCGCAACGGAGTCTTCGGCTTCGTCTATGGCGCGAGGTTGCGAAAACCAGTGTGATCGTGACCCCGTCGTCGAGATACGGTGCACACCGTTGACACCGGCCGCCGGCTCAAACCAGGTGACCCTGCGGCACCCGGAACGATCCGCTTAGGGCTGCTTCCTTCCGGACCTGACCCGATTCGTGGTGCTCCGCCGCGCAGGACCCAGCTGTCAACACCGCGTGTCCGGCATCCGGGCGATACGCCCCGGCGTGTCGTGCCCCTCGGACGGGGGATTCGGTCCCGCATGAAGAGGGTTTCGGGTTCAGGGCACCCCTAGCGCCCCACCTACACGATCATCCGGAAGGCTACCGACGCCTTGCGGCTAGGGCGAGGTGAGAAAGGAATCCGGTCGGTGTTACCTTGACGAGTTCGCATGTCAGCTCATCGTTTCGGACCTAACTTCCCCCGCCTTTTCACCGCGGCTCTCCTTCAGGAGATTCCGTTTGCCCTGATGATCCATCTTCCGGGACATCTATCCGATCTAGGGGCTACCGAGGCCCTGATTGGCGTGCTCTACGCCGCTTCGGCTGCAGTCTCGCTATTGCTCCGTCCAGCAATGGGCCGTCTCCTCGACCTGACTCACCGGAGAACGATCCTTCTCGTTGGAGGTCTCGTCAACGTGGTCGTGATTTTCGGCTTGGTCACGGCAGACGCCTGGGGTCCGTATCTGTGGGTGCTGTTTCTCGCATGGAGGGTTGTCCAGATAACTTTGTTCACCGCGATGCTCACCTACGGAGCCGACTCGATTCCGGTGGAGCGCCGCACTCAGGGGCTTGCCATATTCGGCCTGTCCGGTCTGATCCCGATCGCCATTGGCGGTTACGTGGGGGACGTTGTCATCAACAGATTTGGCTTCGATGGATTGTTCGTGCTTGCGGGGGTGATCGGGCTTTTCTCGTGGCTCATCGTCAGGACCCTTCCGACCCTTCCGGTGCGAGGTCGCCAGCCACGACGTAGCTTCTGGGCGACGCTGGTTCAGAAGAACATGTTCCCCGTGTGGTTTGTAGCGCTGCTGTTCGCCATTGGCATCGAGTCACTGTTCACTTTTACTCGCACCTATGTCGACGATCGTCAGATCGGAACCGCCGGGGCCTTTTTCGCGGCATACGGAATCGCCGCGGCGCTAACCCGGATCGCGGGGGGCCGGTTTTACGACCGAATACCTCATCGGCCCCTCCTGGTGGGCTCGATTGCCGCCTACGGGATGGGTCTTGGAATCATGGCATTGGCCGGGTCGGAAGTCTCGCTCATGCTCGCCGCCATTGTCACCGGTACCGCCCACGGTGCGGTATTCCCGCTGCTCTCCAGCGAGGTGGTCAACCGTGCCCGCATCTCGGAGCGGGGATCGGCGATGACTGTGTTCACTTCTTTGTTTGACGTAGCCTTGCTGCTCGGCGCCCCGGCGGTCGGGTTCTTGATAGTTGGGTTCGACTATCTGGTGGCATTCTCGGCGGTCGGTGTGACGTTGATCGTTGGAGCAGTTGTCTATGGGATATGGGACCGACGAATGGTTGCTAGCTCAGCGCTTGTCGGCGAAGAATCTCTCGAGTAGTCGACTGCACTCATCGGCGAGGATGCCCTCGATGAGATCGACGCGGTGGTTGAGACGTCGGTCTTGGGGGATGTTGTAGAGGGACCAGGCCGCGCCGGCTTTGGGGTCGGCCGCCCCGTAGACGACGCGATCCAGTCTGGCCCAGACTGCAGCTCCGGCGCACATCGGACATGGTTCCAGGGTCACCACCAACGTGTGACCGGTCAGTCGCCAGTCTCCGATCTCCCGCGATCGGGTAGACAACACCAGCATTTCTGCATGGGCAGTCGGGTCCCGAAGTTGCTCACGTCGATTTCGGTCGACCGTCACCACTTCCAGCGAATCGTTGAGAAGAACCGCGCCCACAGGGACGTCGCCGCCGTCGGCCGCTTCCTCAGCAGCTTCCAGGGCTACTCGCATCGGCGCCTGGTAGTCGGTGGTCGATATGGGTTCAGTCACTTGTGGCCATTATCCTTCCTCATCCCGTTGGTCAGACGGGTTAACCCCGGAGGGATCGCATAGTCTGGCCTAGTGCGCGGCACTGGAAATGCCGTTGGGGGTTTACGCTCCCTCGAGGGTTCGAATCCCTCTCCCTCCGCGGCAACCCGATGAAATCGGGTTGCTTGGAGTTTGTGCTCTGCTCAAACTCTCTATGCCGATGAAATCGGCACGTCGTAGTGAGTAGGTCTCCCCGACCCACCGGTCGGGCGCCGACCCGTTGACCTGCGGCAATGCGCCGCTTGACGGCGCACGACAACCTATGACTTACCGGGACGACGCTTCGGCGCCGTTCTCGGAGGGGTCGCATAGTCTGGTCTAGTGCGCGGCACTCGAAATGCCGTAGGGGGCTGACGCTTCCTCGTGGGTTCGAATCCCACCCCCTCCGCCAGTAAAGCGTGTGCCCAAGTCGGGTCTGCGTCGCGGGGCTGTGTCGCGGTGTGTGCACAAGCATGGCGTTTGCCGCGAGAATGTGACCGCCCCGAGGAGGGGTGGCCGAGTGGTCTAAGGCGACGGTCTTGAAAACCGTTGGGCTCGTTTGGGTCTCGTGGGTTCGAATCCCACCCCCTCCGCAGGTACCGTCACAATCGAAACTTGGAGAGGTGGCCGAGCGGTCGAAGGCGCTCGCCTGCTAAGCGAGTAAGGGGTTTATAGCTTCTTCGAGGGTTCAAATCCCTCCCTCTCCGCCAAGCTGGGCCTCGTCGTTTGGCGAGCCTTTGGTTCAGCCCCCAGGCCCGGCGTCGGGACCAGGATCCTCGCCAGCGGCCACGGCCGCGAGGCGAGGCAGGTAATGGGTCCAACCCATCTTCTGCAAAGCTGCCTCGTCAACCGGAATCTCGCGATGGGTGAGAACGAGCAGGGTCCCGTCAGCATCCTCGTTCAGCTCGATCTCCACGGTGGTGGATCCGGGGGGGATCCCGGGACGGTCGACCCATCCCCATGTGAACACCACTCGCTTGTCGGGCACCAACTCGACGAACTGGCCGCGAGCGTTCATTCCGTTGCCCATCACCATCGAGAAGATCCCGCCTCGTTTCGCGTCGAGGGACACCGACGTGCCCTGCCACAGTGCCCACTGCTCGGATCTGGTGAGATACCGGTACACCGTCGAGGGAGAAGCCTTTATCCGCTGTTCGAGAACGATCTCCTTCATCTGTTTGACTCGGTGTTCTCGATTGTTTCGGCCAGATGTTGGAGGGTGTCGCTCCACATTGTTTTGAGAATCTCCTCGTAGGGGGCAAGGGCATCCTGGTTAGCCCGGTAGAGCCGGCGATTGCCGTCCTTTTTAACTGTTACGAGGTTCGCCTCTCGCAACACAGACAGATGTTGAGAAACAGCCCCAAAGGTCACGTCAAAACGACTGGCTATGTCACTGGCCGCCATCTCGTCGTCCCAGACGAGACCGAGGATCTCACGGCGACGCGGCTCGGCGATCAACTGAAGTGTGTCCATCGGAATCTATTTTAGTAGAAATTGAAACTCAAGGTGACATTGTGATATAGTGGTCACTGAAATAGGAAGAGAAGGAGCGCAGAATGTCAAGATTCATGATGATCTACAAGGGCGAGGCCACCGATATGGCCGACATGACCGAAGAGGAAGGAGCTGCCGTGATGGCCAAATGGGGCGTCTGGATGGAAAAAGTCGGACCGGCGCTCGCCGACGTCGGAACGCCTTTCGGACCGGGTAGCTCGATCGTGGACGACGGATCTACCGGCCCCGTGGTCGGTCTCACCGGCTACTCAATCGTCGAAGCAGACAACCTGGCTCATGCCAGTGCCCTGACCGAGAGTCACCCATACCTCAGTGAGGGTGCAGGCAACTACTCCATCGAGCTTTTCGAGTTGATGCCGGTCCCGTTCGAGGACTGAATCGGGGGGGGCGCCACATCTTCTGTTCGCGCAGGAGACCACATTCGAGGCGTATTCAGGCCAGCGATTCAATCCAGTCGTCGACGGCATCGGCGAGCAGGGGGAGGGGCATTGCGCCGTTGGTGAGCATCGTGTCGTGGAAGCCCTTGATGTCGAAGACGTCACCCAAACGCTGCTCAGCATCACGACGAAGACGCATGATCTCGATCTGGCCCATCTTGTATGACAGGGCCTGTCCTGGCATCCCAATGTATCGGTCCACCTCCTGTTCGATGGTGAGCAGTCCGATGGGGGTCCACCTCTGAAGAAACTCGATTGCCTGCCGGCGGCTCCATCCCAGGACGTGCATTCCGGTGTCGACAACCAAACGTCCAGCTCGCCAGGCGTCGGCGCTGACCATTCCGAGCCTGTCGGTAGCTGAGGAGTAGAGACCCATCTCGTCGGCAAGACGCTCCGAGTAGAGACCCCATCCCTCGGTGTGGGCGTACACCTGGGCATAACGTCGGAAGGTCGGGATCCCTTCGAGTTCTGCCGCCAGTGACCGGTCGAAGTGGTGACCGGGGACCGCCTCGTGGAAGTGAATCGACTCGTACTCGAAGAGGTCACGCTTCTCGGGCTTGTAGGTGTTGAGGAAGTAGGTGCCCGGTCGTGATCCGTCGATCGGGGGCTGCATGTAAAATGCCGGAGGCAATGCCGGTGCCTGGTCGGCCGGCACAGGAACCACCGTGCACGGTGTGTCGGGGCGAGCGCCGAACCAGTCGTCGACGGCATCCCAGGCGCGATCGATCGCACCCCGGGCATGTTCCAGCATCTGTTCTTCGGAACTGAATCGCAGGGACGGGTCGGAGTGAAGCCTCTCGAACACTTCCTCCATGGTCCCCAGGCCAAGCGCCTCCTGTCCTATCTCCACCCACTCGGCGGCATTGATCTCGGTTGCCCACTTCTGGCCCAAATCGTGGATCACTTGGGCTGACGCGTCGAATTGGGTGTACTTGTGGATGAGACTGGCGTAGATCTCCTCGCCATTTGTCATCCACACCAGACCGCATTTGTCGTCGGGGCGGGCGATGGGCGTCATGTGCTCGAGAAGACCAGCCCGATACTCGAAAAAGGCCGGTCTGATGATCGAGTTGACCAGATCTGTCGCTCTGTCCAACCAAGAGTCGGCATCGGTCTCTTCGGGCAATTTCAACTGGAGAAAAGGGTCGCTGGAGAGGTCGGATGCGAGATACCCGTCGAGTTGGCCCACTACGCGCTTGACGGAGGCCTGGGCTGGCGTCATTCCACTATCTGCGTTGACACGATGGAAACGCATAGCGTCCCTCAGGTAGTCGCCGATCTTGGAATAGCGCCCGAGCAGGGCATCGGCTTGCTCCGTTGTGGCGACCGTGTTCTCGCGGGTGTCCGAGAGGAGACGGGTGTGGGGGCCGAGGTAAGGGTCGACGGCACCGACCAGAAACCGATGCTGGATGTCGGTGCTCCATACCCCACACTCGTGGATGAGAAGCTCGACCGAAATCCGATCCTGTGTCGAGAGAGCAGTCTGATCGATGTGGCCGGCCTCATCAGCTAGTGAGCGAAACCGGGACCCCATATCGTCCAGCCAGGCATCGTCGAACTGGCTTAGCTGGTCATCGAAGTCGTGTTCACCTCGGCCAGTAGCGACTGTCGGCGAGTATTCGGCGTAGGTTTTCCAATAACGATCGGCTAGCGATTCGAGTGTCAGCTTGGACTCCTTGTTCTGCTCCGGCACCGTACCCTCCCATCGCCCGGACTTCGGACAGCCAACATCCGGAGGTTATCCTTTCGGTCTCCCCTGCGCTCGTAGCTCAACTGGATAGAGCGTCTGACTACGGATCAGAAGGTTGTGGGTTCAAGTCCTGCCGGGCGCGC
>CAXMMT010000069.1:0-11296 GCA_964194555.1 uncultured Boseongicola sp.
AGCTGGTCGGCAGTTACGGGATCAACTTGACGTTCCGACCCGACGGACACCAAACAGGGATCTTCCGATTCGACTACCTGCGGAGTCTTCAGGCCGGGGACGTTTGACGAAGAGGAGTAGCCGCACATAACGGCACTTATGGACGGACGACGGTAACCTCAATCTCGGCAGCCTGGCTTGCCAGCTCGGCTATCAGGTGAACCCCTCGTAGGCGATCCGTGTAACAGCAGATTCGTCAGCGAGGGGAACGTTCACTCTGCAGCCATAACTGCAGCCATACGGTCTGCAACTGTCCAATACCAGACGACACGAGATTTCGTGACATCATGTAAAACGCGAGGTTCTGGTTGAATAATCGTTACCGGCTGATACTGGATGTCATGACCGGTCGGGTTTCGACTCCCCGCACCTCCACAATGGACTCGCCTAGGGCGAGTCCATTGGAGTTTCTCGAGAAACTTCCCAACTGATGCAATATGCCCCTCTTCCCACTGATGAACAGCTTGCCCGCGTGCGGGACGCTCTTGGCGCGGGCTCACTTCGACACGCCTATCGCATCGAGAGCGGCCTGGGTTGCACCATGGATGTGCTTGTCGATGGCAACAGCCGAATGGTGCTCCGTCGTTACGGGCCGTGGTACTCGGATCGGGGCGAAGACGCCGCTGCACGTGAGATCAGGACTCTCGAACTGCTGCAACGCGCAGGAGTCCCCGCTCCTGCGCCCATCTGGCTCAGTACAGACACCGTTTTCGACGAACAGGCGATCATCACCTCGTTTGTGGAGGGTTCGCCCGACCTGGCGCCGGACCATCCTTTTGACTGGGCGGAGCAGCTTGCCGGTGTCCTCGGGCAGATCCATGCGATCAAACTCGGTGAGGTCGACCAGGAACTGTTTCAGCCCGGAGTCGGTGAGGAGGCGAGGAGAATACAGGATGCGCCTGAAACGGTGCTCGAGCATCCTCTTGGCGAGGCCTTGCTGCGGCGTATGGTCGATTTGCAGAGTCGTCTGGTTATCCGGCCTCAGGTGCTCAGCCATACCGACTTCTGGCCAGGCAACACAATGTGGAAGGGTGAGAAGCTACAGGCGGTTGTTGACTGGGAGGCACCGGCCACCGCCGACCGCGAAATGGATGTCGCCTACTGCGCCTTGGACATTCGCTATCTGGGAATGGATCGGGTCGCCGACCACTTCATCGAGGCCTACCGAGATCTGACCCGTGAGCCTTTGCCAAACCTGGCCTATTGGGAAGCGGTTGGGTTGTGCCGACCCATGCCCGACATCGCAATTTGGATCCCTGCATGGGTGGCGATGGGACGGATCATGACCGAGGATGGTGCTCGCAGCACCCACACCAAGGCCATCGAGTCGTCTCTCGATCGGACTTCCTAATCCCATGACGAGGTGGGCCGCGCGCGAGCCATTACCGTCCTCGGGGTGAGCATCGCCGAGCGGGTCCGAATCACCGAGTCGTCGTCACGGGACGGTCTCCAGTCTTTGGGTGCATTCGTCCCAACGGAGGCGAAGTCCGGTCTCATCAACGACCTGGCTGCCACGGGCATCAGGGATTTCGACGCTGTCTCGTTCGTGAGCCCAAAGTGGGTACCTCAGATGGCGGACGGCGCCGAGGTCATCGCCGGGGTCACGGCCGGCGACATCACACTGTCTGCTCTCGTGCCCAACGCACAGGGTTTGGAGAGAGCTCTCGCCGCCGGAGTGACCAGCATTGGAGTTCTCACCGCCGCCTCGGACACTTTCAACCAGCGCAACATCAACGCGACTGTCGACGAGTCGATGCACCGGATCAGGCGAATACTGACGGAGGCGCCCGGAGACGTCACGATTCGCGGATATGTTTCCACCGCCACTCATTGTCCCTTCGAAGGTGAGCAGGATCCCGACTGGGTGGCACACCTCGCCGAGACTCTGGTGGAGTGGGGTGTCGAGTCGGTGCACCTCGGTGAGACGATCGGCATGGCAACCCCGATTCATATCGAGCGGTTGTTGGACGAGGTCGTCAACCTGGTTCCAATCGAGAAAGTGGGTGTTCATTTTCATGACACCTACGGCCAGGCGATAGCAAACACGATGGTCGCTCTCGAGTGGGGTGTCGACAAGATGGACTCGTCAGCCGGCGGTCTTGGCGGGTGTCCGTACGCGCCCGGAGCGACAGGCAACGTGGCCACAGAGGATCTCCTCTGGCTTTTGGGCGGTCTTGGCATAGAGCACGGAATCGACGCTCGTCGTGTTGCCGAAGTGGCTCACCGATTCTGCGCTGAGCACAACTTGGCCTACAACAGCAGGGCCGGTCGAGCAATGCTGGCGACAGAGGAAGAGGAATGAAGTCGATCTACATCAACGAGGATCTGGAGGCGATCCGTCACGCGGTCCGTGAGTTTGTTGCCAGTGAGATCGTTCCCAACGTCGAACAGTGGGAAGAAGACAAGGCGGTCCCGAGAGAACTCCTCGATGAGATGGGAAAGCTTGGATTCTTCGGTTTGCGCATCCCCGAGGAGTACGGAGGGATCGGTCTTGGTCACATTGCTTCGGTGGTGTTCGGTGAGGAGCTCGGTCGATGCACCGCAGGGGGAACAGCAATCACGATTCTGGTCCACACCGACCTGGCGACACCGTATGTGACCAACTTCGGAACTCCGGAGCAGAAGGACCGATGGCTGCCGAGATTCGCAACGGGTGAATTGATCACCGCCATCGGCGTAACCGAGCCGGACGCCGGCTCCGACGTTGCCTCGATACGGACCACTGCCAAACGCGACGGAGAAGGTTGGCGTATCAACGGCACCAAGATGTTCATCACCAATGGCGGCATCGCCGACGTGGTGTTCATTGCGGCTCGGACCAATCCCGATGCCAAGGGGTCACGCGGTCTATCACTCTTCGCCGTCGAAGCCGGGACGAAGGGTTTTGCCGCCAGCCGTGCGTTCGACAAGATGGGATGGCATTCGTCCAATACCGTTGAGCTGGTTCTCGACGAAGTCTGGGTTCCGGATGAGAACCTGATTGGTGAAGAGAACCGGGCGTTCTACTACATCATGGAGAACTTTCAGAACGAGCGACTGGCAATCATGGGCCAGGGGTTGGGCGAGTCCCAGAAAGCCATCGAGCTCACGCTCGACTACGTCAAGAACCGTATCGCCTTCGGCGCCCCACTGTGGGAGAAGCAGGCAATTAGACACCGTCTCGCGATGCGTCAGGCTGAGGTCGACGCTGCCCGGGAGCTGACCTACAAGGCGGCCTGGATGACCGACGAGGGTCTCGACTCGGTGCGCGAGGTTTCGGAGGTCAAGGCTTTGGTCGGTGAACTTGCCAACCGGGTCCTATACGACTGTGTTCAGTTCCACGGAGGCATGGGTTTTGTCGCCGAGACCGAAGTAGAGCGGATGTATCGCGACGTTCGCATCGGATCAATCGGCGGCGGCGCCACCGAGGTCATGCTCGATGAGGTAGCCAAGCGGCTCTAAGGAAGCGGTCGAAACTCCGGCAGCGAGGCTCGTTGGGCGGCCTCCTCCAGCTCCTCGGGCTCGAGCGGGTGCCACGACATCTCGAGTGCCAGCCAGATCGCTTTTGAGATCGGGTAGAAGACGACGGGTATCAACGCGCTGGCGATGATGGTCGCCCCCATCACCGCCGGCCACGGCACGTCGGGCCAGGTTGCTGCGACAAGTGAAATGAACACGATGATGAATGTGGCGAACGTGACCGTCATGTTGATGATGACCGAGCCCACCCAGTATCCCTCCTCACGCTCGAACCGGAGACCGCACCGATCGCAATGGTGCTTCATTCGGAACCATGACTCGAAGGCTCGGCCTCCACAGCGCGGGCATCGTCGACGCCACCCCCTCCAGACCATGGCGCTGGTTCGGGGGAGTTGGTCCTGGCTGACGTGGCGGGAGTATCGTCGCGTCGGTGAATATTGACGAGGCGGCCAGGCTCCGACAGGAGTACGAGGCAGAAGGACTGGTCGAGAGGGAAATGGCATCCGATCCATTTCTCGAGTTTCAGACTTGGCTCTCAGGCGTGATGGCAGTCGACATCGAGGAGCCCAACGCGTTCGTACTCGCAACAGCGGACGCCCAGGGGCGACCGTCGTCGCGTGCGCTTTTGATGAAAGCCTTCTCCGAGGAGGGCATAACCTTCTATACAAACCTCGCCAGTCGGAAGAGTGAGGAGCTGAGGGTCAACCCGGTCGCCGCCGCCACCTTCGTCTGGATCCCATTGCGTCGCCAGGTTAGATTCGAAGGGGTAGTGGTCGCCGTGGACCCTGAGGAGGCAGACGCATATTTCGCCCTACGGCCTCGTGGTGCCAAGGTCGCTGCTCACGCTTCGGCACAGAGCACTGTCGTATCCTCGAGAGCGGAACTGGAGGAGCGGTTTGCAGAACTCGAACTGGCATTTGGTGATGGTGACGTGCCCCGCCCGACGATGTGGGGCGGCTGGCGTCTGGTGCCCTCTGCCGTTGAGTTCTGGCAGGGTCGGGTGAACCGGTTGCACGACCGGGTGCGATATCGACAGGATGGGGATATGTGGATCAAGGAGCGGTTGGCACCATGAAAGTTCATGTGATGGGATCATCGGGGACCTACCCGGTCCCGGGCCGCCCGGCCTCCGGCTACCTTATCGAGCAGGGCTCCACTCGCATCTGGTGTGACGCCGGACCGGGAACATTCACTTCCATCCCGGTGGACACCGATCTCGTCGATGCCGTGGTGATCTCGCATCAGCATCCGGACCACTGTGGCGACTTCTTGATTGCCTTTCACGCCTGGAACTATCGGCCTGACCCGCGGAGAGCCATTCCTGTGTATGCCCCCCAGGCGGTGTGGGATCGGGTCACCGGGTTTCTGGAGAAGGGACCGGACTCGGATCTCTATGAGACGTTCGACTTTCACCCGGTTTGGACGGGGGACCAAATCGAAATAGGTGATGTCGGTGTTTCGTTTATCGAGATGGATCACCCGGTTCCGACAGTCGGATCGCGTTGGGAAGCCAACAACCGGACGCTGTTCTTCACCGGGGACACCGGTCCGGCGGGGGGTTGGCGTGACCACGCTCGAGGGGTGGATGTCCTGCTCTCCGAGGCCTCATATCAGGGGGCGGTCGAGGACAAGGAGTACACCCAGCACATGACGGCTGGTGAGGCAGGACAGATTGCCCGCGACATCGGAGCGAAGAAACTCGTCCTCACTCACATTCCGCCGTATCTCGATTCCTCCCGGTCGGTTCACGAAGCGGAGTTGACCTTCGATCGCCCGGTGGCTCTGGCGGTCCCCGGCACCAGTTTCGACGTCTGACCGGTCAGGTACGGTGACGGACATGACCGATCGTCCCCACGACCAGCTGCGCGCTGTCACTCTCGAACTCGGATTCACCGAGTCCACGGCAGGCTCTGTTCTCATCTCAATGGGACGGACCCGCGTTCTGTGCACAGCGTCGGTCGCGACCGACGTGCCCAGGTGGATGCGTGACTCGGGGAAGGGTTGGGTGACGGCCGAGTACGCGATGCTCCCTGGGTCGTCGGGTAACCGTATTCGTCGTGATCATGTGTCCGGAGGTCGGGCCAAGGAGATTTCCCGGTTGATAGGGCGGAGTCTTCGGGCCGCCGTCGATATGAAAGTCATGGGGGAGGCCATGGTCAGGGTCGACTGTGATGTCATCGAGGCCGATGGGGGGACCAGGACGGCGGCTATCACAGGCGCCTGGGTGGCTCTTCATCAGGCGCTGGAGGATGCCGTCGAGCGCGGAGTGATCCCGAGAAACCCGATCATCGACGAGGTGGCTGCTGTGTCGGTGGGAATCGTCGAAGCCGAGCAGTATCTCGATCTCGACTACGAAAAGGACGTCGCCGCCGAGGTCGACATGAACGTGGTGATGAGTGGCCGCGGGTTGTTCGTCGAGGTCCAGGGGACGGCCGAAGGCGCCCCGTTCTCCCGAGCAGAACTTGATCGGCTGCTTGACCTGGCGGCTTCGGGAATAGAGGAGTTGCACGACATGCAACGCCGGGCGGTGGCCGATTGATTCCGAGGTTGGTGATCGCCTCGAAGAACCCGGACAAGATCAGAGAGATCGAAGACGTTCTCGAACAGATGGGTTTTGCCAGAGAGATAGTCCGAGGGCTCGACTGGCCCGATGTTGAAGAGACGGGTGAGACGTTGGAGGAGAACGCTCTGATCAAGGCTCGGGCGGTTGTGGAGGCGACGGGTCTGACGTCAATCGCCGACGACACCGGTCTCGAGGTCGAGGCCCTGGGTGGGGAACCCGGTGTCCACACGGCTCGTTTCGCCGGCGCCGATGCCACCTATGACGACAACGTCACCCGGATGCTCGAGGTCATGGAGGGGGTAGGCGATCGGGTGGCACGGTTCCGAACGGTGGTGGCGCTGGTGTTTCCTGATGGAGTGGAGATTCTGGCCGAAGGGTCAGTGGATGGGGTGATCACCGAAACCCGGCGGGGAAGGAGCGGCTTCGGATACGACCCGGTTTTCGAGGTGAATGGGCGAACCCTGGCCGAGATGAGGGTCGGGGAGAAGAACGAACTCTCCCATCGTGCGCGGGCTATTCGGGCGCTGGGGGAGTCTTTGGGATTCTCCGGTGCGGGCGACAGGACTTGAACCTGCACGGGATCTCTCCCACAGGGACCTAAACCCTGCGCGTCTGCCAATTCCGCCACACCCGCGAAGTGGGGCATTATCCCGCAAAAGGGGTATCCCAGGGCGGGAAATGGTGGGTCGCGTGGGACTTGAACCCACAACCCCCGGATTAAGAATCCGATGCTCTGCCAGGTTGAGCTAGCGACCCCGCATCGATATTAATGAACGGCTGAATCAACTTTGAAACGCTCGGCTGTTGCGTCGATCCACTCCATGATGATGTTCCATGCATCGGCTGGTCGTCTCAACCTGACGGTGCACACCCCATGCACCAGATGGTTCTTCCGATGACCCGTTCCCTTTGGCTTGATGAAGGTCTTGATGAAGTTGGCGGTGTGTAAGCCCGTTTGCAGTCGCCAAAACCGCACGGCAGCACCTTCGTCATTTCCTTCGTGGAGATGCATGTGGAGTGTGAACTCAGCTTGAGGGGCGATGTACGTGCGAACCCATCGAATGAACAACCGGAGGGTTCTCGGATCTGTATTAGCCATTCCGACTCGACTGCGGGTCTTGTTCCCTTCGGCCCAATACATCACCAGTCCGGCAACCCAAAAAGGATCGGTGGCCAACTCGGGTACAAGGCTCCTGGCGACAGCTCTGAGTTCCTGAATCTCCTCCCGCCGTCGCCAGTTGGTGTCAACCGGAATGCCTGGAATCGGTGCCCGACGCTTCTTGATTGCCTCGATCTGCTCCGCCGACAAGCTGACCTCCCGACACCAGGTGGCCAGGGTTGACTTCTTCACGTCGATGAGGTCCATGATCTCGCCATAGGCGAGTCCCTGACGGCGAAGGTCTTTCCCCAGCTCGGATTTCTCCCATCTGGACAGTGATTTCCATGTCCCTACCCGCTCAAGGACTTCGGCCTCGAGTTCCATGCTCCCAACGCTACGAATCGACTGTGACAAGAAAGAGAGCGGAAGTACCCTTTGGGTATCGGGCTGTGGCGCAGCTTGGCTAGCGCGCGACGTTTGGGACGTCGAGGTCGTCGGTTCGAGTCCGACCAGCCCGACCAACCATTTACAATGGTTGGTCCGCGGGTGTAGCTCAGTGGTAGAGCTCCAGCCTTCCAAGCTGGCCACGAGGGTTCGATTCCCTTCACCCGCTCGAATGGGTCGCCCTCCGGGGCGGGATCCAGGTCCCCAGCCCCTGTAGCTCAAATGGATAGAGCGGCGGACTTCTAATCCGCAGGTTGGGGGTTCGAGTCCTCCCGGGGGCGCCTGGTGACCCATTCGCATGGTGGCCGTAGCTCAGTCTGGTAGAGCACCTGGTTGTGGTCCAGGATGTCGCGGGTTCAAACCCCGTCGGTCACCCCAAGGAGACCGCCCGGCAGCGTCGGGCGGTGTGCGCAGGGCAAATACACTTCTATCAATTCCAACAGCTAGGACCAATCCGAGTAATGACAACCACCGTCACCGAGTCCGGACAATTCGAACGCACAGTCAGGTTCCAGCTGACCGACGATCAGATAACAGCCGCCAAGAAGGGTGCTGCCCGCAAACTGGCCACCGAGATCAAGATCCACGGGTTCCGCCCGGGAAAGGCGCCGGTCCCTGTGGTCGAGGCGACCGTGGGCGCCGATCGCGTCCGTCGTGAGGCGATTGACGACCTCGTCCCGCCCACCCTCACCGAGGTGCTCGAGGCCGAGGAGATTCGTCCCGCCGTCACCCCCGAGCTCACCTCGATCGACGATGTCGAGGGAGGAGTCGAAGTCGAGGTGACGGTCACGCTGTGGCCGTCTATCGAGCTTCCCAAGTACCAAGACCGCAAGGTAGAGGTCACCAGTCCGACGGTTTCAGACGAGGACCTGGAGACCCAGATCACCCGCATGCTCGAACAGTTCGCGACGGTCGAGGAGGTGGAGCGTCCTGCCCTCGAAGGCGATTTCGTGTCTATTGACGTCGAGGCGAGCGAAGACGGTGAGCCAATCGAGGAGGCCACGGCTGCGGATCTTCTCTACGAAGTGGGTTCGGGGCTCTTCATCGAAGGAATCGATGAGAACATCGTCGGTTTCGCTGCTGAGGGTGAAGTCGTTTTCGAGGCTCCGTTGCCTGAGGGTTTCGGAGATCGTGCGGGGAATCCGGTCACGTTCAAAGTCAAGGTCAATGAGGTAAAGGAACGGATTCTGCCCGTGCTTGATGACGAGTGGGTTGATGAGAACACCGAGTTCGAAACCGTCGATCAACTCACGACCGAATTGAAGGACCGCCTCGGAGACTCCAAGCTGTCTGCCGTTTCCAGGGAGTACATGGAGAAGGCCCTTTCGACTCTTCGCGATCAGATTGAGATCGAATTGCCCGACGCCCTCGTTCGCTCGGAGATGGACGGCCAACTTCATAACTTTCTCCATCGTCTCGAGGAGACCGACCTGACGCTGGATGACTACTTCCAGGCCTCCGGCATCTCTCAGGAGAGTTTTCTGGCCGATCTCCGCCATCAAGCTGAGCTCTCCATCGGTAACCGTCTGGTTTTGGAGGCTGTGGCTGAAGCAGAGGAGATCGATGTGACCGAGGATGATTTGTCCAGCGCGTTGCAGCGTCTGGCGGCTCAGTCCGAAGACCCGGTTGCCTATTTGCAAGGCTTTCGGGAAAGCGGTCAGGAATTGGCACTGGCTAGTGATATTCTCCGGAATAGAGCGCTGGAGGCCATTCTCACCAACGCCTCACCGGTGGATGAGGATGGAAATCCGGTCGATTTGAGTTTGGAAGTACCCGAAGTCGAGGCCGAGGTCATTGTCGACGAAGCCGTAGAGGCAGAGGTCGTCGCCGAGGTCGTCGCCGCTGAACTAGCTGAGGAAGAAGAATGAAAGCTGACAACTACGTGATTCCCACGGTATTCGAGCAAACGAGCCGAGGGGAGCGCTACTTCGATATCTACAGCCGGCTTCTCAAGGACCGCATCATCTTCCTGGGCTTGCCGATCGATGACACGATCGCCAACCTGGTCATGGCGCAGCTTCTGCACCTGGAGTCGGACGACCCGGACAAAGACATATTCCTTTACATCAACTCGCCTGGCGGGTCGATCACCTCTCTGTTCGCCGTCTACGACACGATGCAATACATCAGACCTGACGTGAGCACAGTCTGTATGGGAATGGCCGCTTCTGCCGCAGCCGTGATCCTCGCCGGTGGCGCCAAGGGCAAGCGGTATGCCCTTCCCCACGCGCGAATCATGCTTCATCAGCCAAGCGGTGGCGCCCAAGGTCAGGCTTCGGATATCGAGATACAAGCCCGGCTCATAGTGCAGATGAGAGAGCAGCTCAACGAGATCCTTGCCGAGCACACCGGTCAAGACCTGTCCAAGGTCGAAACCGACACCGAGCGTGATTATTGGATGCTTGCCAGTGAGGCGAAGGAGTACGGAGTCATCGACGGTTTGCTCACCCGCCGCGAGCTGTCTGCGGTAGCCTCCGAGTAATGGCAAGACTCGGCGAGGGCGGTGAGCTGCTCAAGTGCAGCTTCTGCGGTAAGTCACAGAAACAGGTCAAGAAGCTCATTGCTGGTCCTGGCGTATATATCTGTGACGAGTGCATCGATCTCTGTAACGAGATCATCGAGGAGGAGTTCTCCACTACTGAGGAGATTTCTTTCACCGAACTCCCCAAACCGGCCGAGATCAAGTCCTATCTCGACGACTACGTAGTTGGTCAGGAAGAGGCCAAAAAAAAGCTGTCCGTAGCCGTCTACAACCATTACAAGCGGATTCGCTCCGCCGATATCCAGCGCGACGTCGAGTTACAGAAGTCGAACATCGTTCTCATCGGCCCGACCGGAAGCGGCAAGACCCTCCTAGCGCAGACGCTTGCCCGTCAGCTCAACGTTCCCTTCGCCATTGCTGACGCCACCAGTCTCACCGAGGCCGGCTATGTCGGTGAGGACGTCGAGAACATCCTTCTCAAGCTGTTGCAGGCCGCCGACTATGACGTCAACAAGGCTCAGCAGGGGATCATCTACATCGATGAGATCGACAAGGTGTCCCGCAAGGCGGAGAACCCGTCGATCACCCGCGATGTCTCGGGCGAGGGCGTCCAGCAGGCGCTGCTGAAGATCCTCGAGGGCACGATCGCCTCTGTCCCGCCGCAGGGTGGCCGCAAGCACCCACATCAGGAATTCATCCAGCTCGACACCACCAATGTCCTCTTCATCCTGGGTGGCGCCTTCGGTGGGCTGGAAGACATCATCGGCAATCGCATCGGCAAGCGAGGCGTCGGCTTTGGCGCCGAGTTGCGCACCAAGGACGAGGCCCGACCCAGTGAGTTGCTCCGTGAGGTCCTTCCCGAGGACCTGATGAAGTATGGGCTGATACCCGAGTTCATCGGTCGTCTCCCGGTCATGGCCACAGTCGAGGATCTCGACAAGGAGTCTCTTGTTCAGATTCTCACCGAGCCCAAGAACGCCCTCACCAAGCAATACGCCCGGATGTTCGAGATGGACAACGTCGACCTTGTCTACACACCAGACTCGTTGGAGGCGATCGCCGAACAGGCACTGAAGCGTTCCACCGGGGCTAGGGGATTGCGGGCGATCATGGAAGAGGTATTACTCAACACCATGTACGACCTGCCTTCCCGCGATGACATCTCCCAGGTGCTGATCGATCGGGACGTTGTGGAGAAGAAGGTGAATCC
>CAXMMT010000070.1:0-15181 GCA_964194555.1 uncultured Boseongicola sp.
GAACCGAAGTGGTCGATATGGAGGTGGGTGATGAACACCTTGTCCAACTCGTTGAGAGCGAACCCACCCGCTATGTAGTTGGCAATCGAACCTTCGCCAAGGTCGAAGATGAAGTTCTCGCCGTTGCCCAACTGGACAAACACCGAAGTGTTCATCTGACCCGGCCTGATGAACGGTGCAGTTCCCATAAAGATGATCCGCATCTCATCAGGAGCCAGCTTCTCGGTACGGGGAAACCAGTTGGAAGCACTCTTCAGGCCAGGTGTTGGATTGATCCCTTCAAACAACAACCCTTCTCGCCATCGACCCAACGGGACACCGCCCGTCAACGCCGCTTGAATCTCCTCAGGACTCGACGGTTCTCTCGGATCAGGCACAACTAACTCCTTCACGACTTCTAGTGGTCACGGCGCACCCTACAAACGTTCCCCGTAACGCCGCACATAACCGGCATTATGTACGGTGCCGGTTCCTGTGCCATGCCGTCCGTCCGGCGACGGAATCAGACGGTTCTATAGACCTCGTTCGTTCTAGGAATGTCGAACAATCCCCATATGACACGGGTCGAAACGGAACACGACGGCTTTGAACGGTGGATCACATCTCGGTCTTCAAAACCGGTGAGAGGCCGATTCGGTCTCTGGCGGGTTCGATTCCCGTCCGCCTCCGCCACCAGCCTGGATGGTCATATTTTTCGTACCCATCCAATATCTCACTGTCCGCCACCCGGTCAACCGGATGCCAAATAGCCGTGAGCAGGCGCGACAGACAGCGTCTGATGTCGAATCACTCTCGCGTACCTGCCGACGTCTGAGTGTTCGCAGGTGTCTCGTATAGCGGGGTAGAGAGGTCGTCTGGTCGAGCTTTGGCGGAGCGATGCTCCGCGGAGTTCATGAATACGAGTGACGACCCAGGTGCACAAGGACGAGGAGGGCTCGGCGAAGATCTATGCGGTGGCTATGGGGTCGGTCTGGTCGACAGCCTCCTCGGTTTTCAACCACACCCCGAGTGAGGCGAGGCCAACCGAATAGATCGCCAGCCCGGCGAAGATCCATGCCGTGACCGCACCTGAGCCCAGGTTGACCTCTGGCGTGGTCAGTTGAAATATCCAGGCCGCTCCGGAGGCGAACGCGCCTCCTATACCCACCAGCATGCCCGAAGTTTTCGGGGCAATGTCGGAGCGACTCAACGCGATCGCCAAAACCACGGCGCCGACGCCGAGCGCGGTGAGCCACACTCCCCACATCCAGGCTCCAAAGGCCGTGATCGTGGTGAACACCGCGATCCAAAACGCCAAACGTCCGGTGCCCCCGAGGGCGCCTCCGTGGCGTCGGTTGATTCCAAGGATCCCCACGGCGAGTAAGACACCTGCGGCCATCAGTGTGAAAGCACCGATCATCCAGAGAGCCAGGGGTAGCCCCTCCCACGGCCGTGTACGGTCGGCGAGGTCGCTCCAGTAGGTGAAGGCCAGGCCGGCGAGCCAGAGAAAGCTCGAAGCGACCAGCGCTACACCGGAGCGTCGTGTGAATTGGGTTGGCATGGCAATTCCTCCTGATCTCATAGAGGCGAACGCTCGGCCGACAAGCGTCGGGTCACCGAACTCGGTAAGGGCGCGCTTCTGGGCCGCAACACGATCGAGACCGCGGCGGGTGTGCACGGCCACCGCTTCGAGGAGGTGGTCGGCAACCTCCTCGAGGATCTCTTCGGCATCACGGAACCACCGGACCTCGTGCTCGAGCTCGCTGAGGTACCGATCGATCACGGCGTGTTCGGCCATGGCACCCCCTTGAGGACTCGACCCACCGCTTGCGAGAACTCGTTCCATGATTGGCGTTGCTCACCGAGTGCGGAGGACCCACGCTTTGTCAGCGTATAGGTCCGCCTCCGTCGTCCTTGCACCTCACTCCAGCTGCTCGACAGGTAGCCGGCCTTCTCCAACCGGTGGAGCGCCGGATAAACGGTCCCCTCCGGAAGATCGAAAGCATCCTCACTGCGGAGCCGTAGCTCCTCGATGACGGCGTACCCGTGCTTTGGACCGTCGGCAACGATGGCCAACAGCAAGAGATCGAGATGCCCTTTCAACGCCTGTCCTCTCATACCTCGCAAACCTACATTTAGTTTAGCTAGGTGTCAAGGGTGGGCCGCTCCCGAAAGCGATCGAGGCAATTGCCCATGTGCTGCGAATACAAGGGGTCGGTCTGCGCAGGATTCACGAGTTCGGCTTTGGTGAGAGGTCGCTCGGCTGTCCCGGTCTTAGCGCACCGAGGTAGACACCGGCGAGAACGAGAGCACCTCCACCCAGCAGCCCGAAGGTGAGTTGCTCGTCGAGAAGCCATGATGAGATGAGAACTGTGACGATGGGAACTATCACGAACCCGTAGTTGGCTCGGGACGCGTCCCAGTATCTGAGCACAACGACGTAGAGCGTGAAGACCACAGCAGAACCAAACACAGCCATGTAGACGACAGCCCACCAAGTAGTCGCCTGTTGCGGCAGCCTCACCTCATTGCCAGCGATAAGTGTGAGGAGAACGAGGAATATGGCTCCGACGGTCATACCGACCGCGTTCACCACGATGGGGTGGACTGGAGGAAACCGTTTCACCGTGATCGCAGCTTGGGCGAAACAGACCGACGACCCGAGTGCAGCAAGGATCGAGAGTATCGGGACGGGACCTTCGAGAGTGAGACCCGACATGACAACCACTCCTGTCATCGCGAGAAGCGCTCCGACGACGGACGACCTGCTGAGCCTTTCCAACCGCTGGGTCACGGCAAGGAAGAGAGTCACCAGTGGGACGATCGATAGGAGGATCTGGCCGAAGCCGGACTCCAACTCAACCAGCGCGTAAAAGAAGAACGCAAACGCACCGCCGTACGCCAAGAGGCCATACAGCGCAGCACCTAACAACGCTCGCCCCCCAGGAAGGCGATGACCCGAAATCACCATCACCGTCAGCATCAACAAGGCCGCCAATCCGAACCTCAGCGCTGCTCCCCAGAACGGGTCCAACTCCTGGTTCGAGAAACGGACACCAACGGCGTTACCGCCGGCTAGAACCGAATACCCAAGAAAGGTCACCAACGCGATACGTTCGGCTCTTCTGTCCATACCGCGAATCTATGCAGCCCACTTCCGGCACCTGACTTGGGATCTATAGGCCGTCGCCGCGTTCGAGTCGAACCAGCAGCGGATCCCAATTTGTGTTCGCCAGATCGAAACGGCTCCGGTCATCGTATTGACTCGTTCAGCCGTTGCCGGAGACAACACCTTCGAGAAATTCGACAACCCCGTCTACCAACTGGGTACCGGCCGTCAGCGCGAAATCGTTGTGGTCGGCACCGTCGATCACCAGGAGCCGCTTCGGCCCGGGTGAGGCCTCGAACAGCTTCTTGCTTTGCTCGAAGGGAACAATGCTGTCGTCCGAGCCGGCGATGATCATCACCGGCACGTTGATCCCTTGGATCGTCTCCAGGTTCGGATAGCGATCCCACAGCAGAAGAGAGGTCGGCAAGAACGGATAGTGGGTTGAGGCGACATCCGGTAGTGAGGTGAACGGTGAGCGCAGCACGAGGACGGCCGGCTCCTGGTGGCCGACAAGCCCAAGAGCGACTGCGGCACCAAGCGATTCGCCAAAGTAGACCAGCCGGTCAGGGTCGAATCCGGAACGGGCTTTCAGGTAGGCCACCGCAGCGCGGGCGTCGGCGGCGAGCCCTTCCTCGGACGGGTGTCCGGGGTTTCCCCCGTAGCCCCTGTAGTCGACAAGCAGCACCGCATAGCCACGTTCGGCGAATGCCCCCGCAAGCGGAATGCGGTTGGCCCGGTTGCCGGCATTGCCGTTGAACACGACGACGGTTCCGCTGGGCTCCTCTCCGGCGGCAGGCACGTACCAGGCCACCAGAGTCAGTCCGTCTTCGGTGGGGTACGTCACCTCTTCGATGCCGGGCAGAACAACGGCGACGTCTAGAACGGCCTGGGTCGGTAGGTAGATCAGACGTCGTTGCGAGATCCATATCAGACCTACCACTGCCAATGTGGCGAGGACCAATATCGCCAACCCTCTCATGACAGCTCCCAGGCTTCACACTCCGTGCGTCTTGGGTGCGGAATCGTGGATTCTGGCATCGTTGTTCGCATCGTACGGCGGAAGATCTCACACTTCTTGGCCTCGAGCGCCGAATAAAGTCGGGGTATGGAGCGTCGATCACGAACTCTGATCCTTACCGGGGTCGTCGTCGTCGGGTTGGCACTTCTCCCGGCGACTCGCAACCGGATCGGCGCCGCCGCCACTCTCTTCGAGACGCTGGGGATGAGCGTGCCCCGACCCTTCGCTCCGGACGTCAAGCCGGAAACAGCCGAAGTGGGCGGAGTGATGGGCCGTCTCTATGCACCCGGCGACTATCCCGCAGTCCTGGTGGTGCCGGGTGCCACTCCTGAGGGAGTAGAGGATGCCCGGGTCAACGCGCTGGCCCGGGCATTGGCCAGGGCGGGGCGGATCGTTTTCATCCCCGAACTGGATCTATACCGCGAGCAGTTCACACAGGACGACCTGGAGCGGATCGTGGCCGCCGTTGATGGGCTGGCCGAGTCGTCCGGGCGACCGGTGGCAGTGCTGGGGATCTCGTTCGGCGGATCTTTTTCGCTGGTGGCAGCGGCCGACTCCCGAATGGAGGGACATCTCTCCCGGGTGGCCACCCTCGGCGCCTACTACGACCTGGAGGGGGTGATTCAGGCGGTGACCACGGGCGGGTCCACGGTTGACGGCCGTTTTATCCCATGGGACGGTCACCCCATCGCCGGAGAGGTACTCGCCGCCAGGGCCGCCGAGTTGCTCCCGGAACAAGAACAGGAGCCATTCCTCGCAGCCTTCGCAGACCGAATCAACCCCGAAGAGCTGGCCCCCGGCGCCCGGGCCCTGTACGACCTGCTCACCAACGACGACCCCTGGCGCACAACGGAGCTCGCCGAGCGACTTCCGCCTTCTGTGCGCACGTTGATCGAAGATTTCTCTCCATCGCAGGTAGCCGGCGAGATCACCGTCCCGGTGTTGGCAATGCACTCGACCGACGACCCGCTGGTCCCCTACGCCGAGCTGAGTCGGCTACAGGCCGGAATGCCCCAAGCCAAGACCTCGACCGTGCAATTGCTGCGCCACGTCGACTTCGATCCCACCTCTCCGTCTGGCTGGTGGCCATTGATCCCTGACGTGTGGAACATGTGGCACTTCACCACATGGATCCTCGCTGGCTGAAGTCAGCTCTCTCCGACTGGACGGAACCGGACGAATGGAGCGCCGTTAACCCACTCATCGATCCTTGACTCGGCTTTCTCTGGCTCGGAGCCCCAGCTTTCGACAAGAACTCGGAGCAGAATCTTTGCCCTCTCTTCGCGATCTGGTTCGGGAGCGCCCACGACCGGAACGTCCGCGGTCACACCCTTCTTCAGGTGAAGCGTGAACTCGGGGTTGGCAACAATGTTGGCGTTCCAGTCACGGGGTCGACCGGGTCTGCCCGTCAGGTAATAGAGACCGTCGAACTGATGGAAGTAGATCTCGATGCGGCGCTCCTCTCCGGATTTGCGTCCGATGGTGGTGATGTCGGCGATTCCACCGCGATCCATGGCCTTCTTGACTGCTGATTCCATGCCCCCACACAACCGACGTATCACGATGTGTGTTCCCGTCTGTAAGTTGGCGGTCGATGGGCCAGCTAATCGAAGTTGTTGCCACCCCAATCGGGGATACGGCTCTTTTCGACCTCGATCGGACGCTGACGGGTCAGGACGGTCTCTCCTTCGTCGAACCACCGGACGTCGCGGCTACACCGTCTGACTTGCTGGCGCAACGGTTGTTTGCGGCCGACGAACACGTCGAGATTGTCCATGTCCTCTCCAATTCGGTCTCTGTTACCCGAAACGGTGGATGGACCGACGAGTCCCTCTCCAAAGCCACCGACATTTTGTCCACTCTCTTTGTCTTCTACCGGGTCGCATCGCCCGAAGACCGCATCGCGGAGCTGCGTGACAAGCACTACAACGCGGCCATCACCGACATCAGAGCACACAACCTGGATCTCTGGGTGTTCAGGGTCAAGCCGGACGAGCCGATCAGAACGTTCAAACCCGGCCAGTACACCACGCTGGGCCTTGGATTCTGGGAACCACGCGCCGACCATGCGATGGAAGATTTCGAGGACCGTCCAGGTCAGATCGAGAAAATGGCACTGCGGTCCTACTCGGTCTCCAGCTCGATGGTCGACGACGAGGGCGAACTCGTCGATGGTCACCCGGATGCCGTGGAGTTCTTTGTCGTACAGCTACGACCGGATGAGAACCTGATGCCGGCACTGACGCCACGGATCTTCAAAAAGGGGGTTGGGGATCGCGTCTACATGGGTCGCAAGTTCACCGGCCTCTTCACTCTCGACGGTGTGAGACCGACCGACAACGTCGTCCTCCTCGCCACCGGGACCGGCGAAGCACCCCACAACGCGATGACTGCCGAACTGCTCAGGAACGGCCATAACGGAAAGATCCTGTCGGTAGCGTGTGTTCGATTTCGACAGAATCTGGCCTACGCATCGCAACACGCCACGGTCGAGAGTCGCCATCCCAACTACCGGTATGTGACCCTCACCACCCGTGAGCCCGAGAACGAGGGCAACAAGGTGTACATCCAGGATCTGATCACCTCAGGTCGGATCGAGAACGAACTTGGGGTGCCACTCGATCCCGCCAACACCCACGTCTTCCTATGCGGTAACCCGGCGATGATCGGTCTCCCCAGGCCGACCGATAATGGGTCGATGCAATTCCCCGAACTGGTTGGCGTCTGTCAACTCCTTCACGAGAAGGGCTTCACCATCGACCGCCGGAAGCAGCGGGGGAACGTCCACTACGAGGAGTACTGGCGCGGCCAATGAGAGTTGGCGTCCTATTGCTCTTATCTGGTGATCGGGGTGACATAGAGCGAGCCACGGGTGGTGTGGAGCACCTCAGCGTTGGATCGGGGCGATGCTCAGCCCCGCTTCGACTGCGGCGCTCCGTAGCCGATCGTCCCATACCGCCATCAGGATGTGGGGATTGGGGATGGTCAGGGCACTGGCAAGATGAACGGCGTCGTAGCCTCGAAGCCGGTAGCGTTCCGCCACCTCCCCGGCGTCGACGAGTACGGATCGGCGGGACTCGACGATCGCGAGTGCCTCCCAGAACTGTTCCCACTCCTCCTTTGCCTTGCGCATTGCTCGCGCCGATATGCGTTCGTCTCGGTGCGCGGCGGCAAGCGCCGCCCGAACTTCGGGATAGGCGAGACCGCTGCTGACAACGGCGTCTGCTCCGTCCCACAGCGCTGCGGCGACGTCGCTGGCGTCCTCGTCAACCACGAGCTTCACGAGGGCGCTGGAATCGAAGTAGACGATCGCCACGTCAGTCGCGCTGTTGTGTGACCAGCTCAGAGACAGGTCGGCCAGCAGAAATCCGGCGGCGTCCCGACGCCTTCGGGCGCGACGTCTTCCGGGGTAAACGCACGACACCCTCGTTTTCGAGCTGCTCCAGAATCGGGGCGGCATCGACACCGATGAGCCGAGCGACCGCCACCCCTCGATCGGTGATGATGATCTCTTCGCCTGCCTTCGCCTCTTCCAACCAGCGCTTCAGCTCTGCTCGGAGCGCTGTTACTCCTATCTCCATTGCTACCCACCTTATGTACAGTTTCGTCTGTTTAGATTGTACATGACGAGCCGCAGATACGGAAGGGGAACGCTCACGGACGTGATGCCTGATAGGCGGATCCGGGCGGGCCACGGGTATGACTTCTATGGGCGTTGCCGGTCGAGATCACCGTTGCAGGATCGAGCGGTCTCGGCTCACCGCCCTGAAAGCGCCCCAAGCGCCACTAGTCCCATGTGGGTGTGGTTATCTGATTTGGCCCCACCTGGGGCTGTTTCGCTCGCTTGATTTGGCCCCACCTGTTACGCCGATTCCTACTCTCGGTGGCTTCTGTGAAGAAGCTGATCGAGGTGCGAGAGGGAGATGTCGAGGGTGAAACTTTTCGAGGAGATACGTCGTGAACGTCGGGAGGGGTGTCGATCCGCGGGTTGGCTGATACCCATGGTGTAAATCGGCGTACGGTGCGTCAGGCAATCGAGGATGCGGTGCTACCGCCCCGGAAGACACCGCAAACGTGACGCTCCGGTGTTAGGCCCGTGGAAGGAGACGATCAGGGGCTGGCTGACCGACGATCTCGAGGTGCCCAAGAAGCAGCGTCACACGGCACGCCGCCTGTGGGAACGCCTCGTTTCTGAGTATGGCGTCTAAACCTTGTCCATTCGGCCGTCATGATCTCGGTCACATGTTCCTCGAGATTTTCCATAGCGAATTACCTGGCATCCTCACCTGCATTTGGACGCATGCGTAGGCGATCCACGTGAATAGAACTCACCGAATTGCGCTATCGGTCGGGATCCTCTGTTCTGCGTAGCGGGTCGTACAGGGCCCAGGGCTACAGCGGCAACCGTGCCTGGCTTACACGACAACCACGTCGATCAGGTGGTCGAGGGCCTGAAAGTCGTCTCTGTTGCGCGTATAGAGTGGAAGTCCAGCAGAGAGTGCGGCCGCTGCGATGAGTAGGTCCACTGCTCGTCTTCCCCGCGCTTTTTGTCCAGCGGCGATGACGCCGCTGAAGATTCGGCCGTAGGCACGCGCTGCGTCGGTGTCGAAGGGCAACGGATCGAACGCCGCCTCGGCCCGCTGAAGGCGGTCTTGTCGGCGACCGCGTTCATCAGGGTCGTTCGTAGCATGAGGACCGGCCGCGAGTTCAGCCAATGTGATCGAGCTGATTGCTACTTCGACCGGCAAGTCAGACGCCTCGAGTCTGTCGAGATCGATAACGACAGAGGTGTCGAGGATGCCTCTTGGCGCCCGTTGTTTTTCAGGCACGAGGCATCACGTCTTGGTCTGCGTCTGCATCGAGGTCCGCGCGGAAGCGTTTGTAGTCGAGTTCCGGTGCAGTGCGGAAGATCGCAACCACGCTCGCGGCTGAAAGGAAACGGCGCCGGTGCAGGGGGGTGAGCTCTCCGACGGGGACACCGTTGCGAGTTACGACGAAAGTCTTGCCCTGGTCGATCTCGCGCATGATCTTTCCGCTCTCGTTGCGGAGTTCTCGCTGGGTGATTTCTCTGGCCACCCGACCACTGTAGCACACTGTGCGACGAGGGTCGACGATTGAACTCCGAACTGAGGCGCTTCCGGGGCGGTAAAAGATCAAATACGACGCGCCATGCATTAGGAAAGTGATTCGCGGCGTTGGGCCTCGGCCACTGCAATGGCGGTCATGTTGACCACGTCGTTGACGGAGGCGTCGCGTTGGAGGACGTGAACCGTTTTGGAGAGGCCGCTCAGGATTGGGCCGATCACCTCGGCGCCGCCGAGACGGTTCAACAACTTGTAAGACGCGTTGGCGGCAGTCAGGTTGGGGAACACCAGAACATTGGCTGTCTGGGACAGTGGCCCACCCGGACGTCTCTGCTCGGCCAACTCGCTCACCACCGCGGAGTCTGCCTGCATCTCTCCGTCGGCCGGCACGTCCGGCCGGGCCCTCCTGAACAGCTCCAGCGCCTTGCGCACCCTGGCAGGCTCTTCTCCCCCCGCCGACCCGAAGTCCGAATAGCTGATGAAGGCTACGCGAGCGTCACGGTGAAAGTCCCTCTCCGCGGTCTCGGTCGCGGCCAGAGCAATCTCGGCGAGTTGTTCGGCGGTCGGCTCGATGTTCACCGCACAATCAGCGAAGAAGAAGGGGGCTCCTCCCACAACCACCACGTAGACAGAGGAGACAATCGAGCGCCCTTCCTCGACGTTGAAAACCTGGAGAGCGGGCCTGATCGTCTCCGGGTAGTAGGTGGTCAGACCGCCAAGGACGGCGTCGGCCGCACCCTCTCTCACCATGAGACACGCATACATGTTCGGATCGGCCACCTGCTCCTCGGCGTCATGAAGCGACAGACCTCGGCCCCGGCGCAGCTCCTCGAGCACCACGGCATATCGCAAGCGGTCTGAGTCTGCCGAGCCCGGATCAACGACCTCCATCCCCTCGATGGAGATACCGGCGTCCGCAGCGAGAGACTCGATTGTCTCCCGGTCACCCAAGAGAATCGGACTGCCGATTCCCTCATCGGCGACACGTTTCGCCGCCCGAATGATCCTCAGATCGTCGGCGTGCGGATAGGCCACCCGCTTTGGCTGTTCCATTGCTCGTGTTGTGATGGACGTGATCAATCCATAGGAGGCACCGAACCTGGCGTGCAGTTGGTTTCGATATACGTCGAAGTCGGTGATCGGGGCTCGAGCAAGCCCCTCGTCAACCGCGGCTTTGGCCACAGCCGGGGCGATCGTCCACAGAACTCTCGGATCGAAGGGCTTGGGAATCAGGTACTCCGTCCCAAATGAGAGCCGGTCCATGTCATAGGCACTCAAGACCGAATCCGGCACTGGCTCACGGGCAAGATCGGCCAAACCCCTGGCAGCGGCCACTTTCATTCCCTCCGACACACCCCTCGCCCGCACGTCAAGCGCGCCCCTGAAGATGAAGGGGAAACCGAGAACATTGTTGACCTGATTCGGATAGTCGCTGCGGCCGGTCGCCATGACGACGTCATCTCGGGCGGCCTTGGCGTCGGGATAGGTGATTTCGGGGTCGGGGTTGGCGAGGGCGAACACAATGGGCCGGTCAGCCATGGACCGGACCATTTCCTTGGTCACAGTCCCGGCGACGGAAACCCCGACGAAGGCGTCTGCACCCACCATGGCGTCATCGAGAGTCCTGGCCTCGGTCTCCACCGCGAATTCGCGTTTGATGTCATTGAGGTCGTCCCTCCCGTCATGAATCACACCCCGGGAGTCGGTCATGACGATGTTGGCGCGGTCCACACCGAGTTCGATGAAGAAACGCGCGGTAGCCACACCTGCTGCGCCGGCTCCTGAGAAGACAACCCTCGTCTTGGCAATGTCACGTCCGGTGAGGTCGAGTGCATTGAGAAAAGCAGCCCCGCTGATGATGGCCGTGCCGTGCTGATCGTCATGGAACACGGGGATGTCGAGACGCTCACGGAGCGTCTGCTCGATGTAGAAGCACTCCGGGGCCTTGATGTCTTCGAGGTTGATCCCTCCAACTGTCGGAGCGAGCAGCTCACAGAAACGGATGACGTCTTCGGGGTCGGGGGCATCGATCTCGAGATCAAAGACGTCGATGTCGGCGAACCGCTTGAAGAGCACCGCCTTTCCCTCCATCACGGGCTTTCCGGCCAGAGCACCTATGTTGCCCAAGCCCAAAACGGCGGTTCCATTGGAGACAACGGCAACCAGATTGCCACGATTCGTATAGCGAAACGCCGCATCGGGATCGTCGGCTATCACCAGACAGGGCTCGGCAACACCCGGCGTGTAGGCGAGACTGAGGTCGGATTGGGTGGCGGTCGGCTTGGTGGAGCGGATCTCCAGTTTCCCTGGACGAGGGTTCTCGTGGTAATCGAGTGCCTCTGAGAACTGTGGTTGTTTGGCCATGGGTCGCACCCTATCGACCTGGCGGCGAAGCGGATCCGGACGACAATTCGTCGGCCACAAATAGCAGTTGGCCCCATCTCGTGGGAGAATCAGATCCACATGCTCGAGACGGATTCGCCTATCTTCCACGACAACGGATACAAGGTGATGGGTGGCTGGCGAGTTGGCCAGACTCCCGAAGACGCCACCACACGCTCCGGTCTGCTCGTCCCCGTCGGGACCAAGGACGGGAACGACGCGCTCGCCCTGGTCGACGTTCTCACTGGTCAGCGTTTCTGGGCCGTTCCTACGGGAGCCTGGCGGTTCATCTGGCCTCCAAACGGCAAGCCCGTCATTGCTGTTCGTGAGTCTCAGATCATCGCCGAGGAAGAGATCGAGCACGTTGGCGACGAGGGCCAGTACCTCTAGTGGGTATCACTAGAGCGAATAATCACACCGCATCCCAGAAGCGTCTGGACGATCATCAAGCCACCCGACAGGCTTCTACCTGATGACCCAAGAACACCTTTCCCGTCGAGGCCGCCGTCTCACGGCGACCGTCACCGACCTCGACGTCGCAGTTCAGCGTGCCTTCCTCATCGGGGTTCAGTTGCCCGGCATGACCACTGCCGAAGAGGAGCGCTCTCTCGACGAGCTCTCCCTCCTGACCGACACGGCTGGATCCGACCCGGTCGATCAGGAACTGGTCAAACGCGAGCGCATCGATCCGGCCACCTACATCGGATCGGGCAAGGCAAGTGAGCTGGCAACCCTGACGACTGCACTCGATATCGACGTAGTCGTTTTCGATCACCGGCTCTCTCCTGCTCAGCAGCGCAACTTGGCTCAGACGTTCCACTGCGACGTTGTCGACCGGGAGGCACTGATCCTCGACATCTTCGCCCAGCATGCGACCACCAAGGTGGGCGCACTCCAGGTCGAGCTGGCTCTGCTTCGCTACAACCTCCCGCGTCTTCGCGGTCAGGGAAAGGTCCTCTCCCAGCAGGGTGCCGGCATCGGAACCCGGGGCCCAGGCGAAACCAAGCTGGAAACCGACCGGCGACGCATCCTTCAGCGAATCTCGAAGCTGGAGAGGGAGCTGAAGAAGGCGGCGGCTCATCGCGAGACGCAGCGAAAACGGCGAAGGAAATCCCAGATTCCACAAGTGGCCATCGTCGGCTACACCAATGCCGGCAAGTCCACTCTCCTCAACACATTGACCGATGCCGACGCCCTGGTGGAGGATCGCCTCTTTGCCACCCTCGACCCAACCGTGCGCCGACTCGACCTTCCCGACAACCAGACTGTCCTGATCGCCGACACCGTCGGGTTCGTGCGCCGACTTCCCCATGGCCTCATCGAGTCTTTCCAGTCCACCCTCGCCGAAGCCAACGAGGCCGACCTCCTGATCCATCTGGTTGACGCCACTGACGATCAGCCAAAGGGTCAGATCGCGGCAGTCCACGAGGTGCTCGAGGAGATCGATGCCAACGAGATTCCGCAACTCCTCGTGTTCAACAAGTCCGACGCCCTGTCAGATGTCCAAGTCAGCCGTGTTGAGAACCTCTATCCGGATGCTGTTCTGATCTCCGCCCTCAACAACGAGGGTCTGGAAGAACTGGTCTCCGCCTTGGCCGAGGCGGTCAGCCGTCAGATGGTGACGCTCACTCTGACGGTCCCTTACGATCGCGGCGACATCGTGGCAGCAGCCCACCGCCTGGGTGATGTCATCGAGGAGAAACACGACGACCATGGAACGGTTCTCGATGTCCGGGTTCCAGCCCCGATGACCGACCGGTTCACCGAGTTCTCCCGCTAGCCAGCGAGCGTCGCCGCGCCGACGATCCCTGCGTTGTTGGCAAATCTGGTCCGGACAACGGGCAACGAACTGTCGATCTGGTCACGCCAGCGATCCCACTTTCTGGAGACCCCACCTCCAATTGCGATCAGTTGCGGAGCGAAGACAGTGTTCACATGGGCGAGATACCGATTGGCCCTGGCTCCCCACTCGTCCCAAGAGAGATTCTCCTGGCTTCTTGACCTCGCGGAGAAGTGGGATTCGGCCCGGGCATGTCCTTCTAGTTCCAGACCACCAAGCTCAACATTTGGAACGAGCTCGCCATTCACAAGAAGCCCACTTCCTATCCCGCTACCGAAAGTGAGGAGGATCACCAGACCGGAAACACCTTTCGCCACGCCGTAGCGCGCCTCGCAGAGGGCAGCAGCGTCGGCGTCGTTGACTATGGACACCTCCGAACCGGTCTTCGATCTGAACAGCTCACCGGCGTCTGTTCCAACCCATGAGCTGTCTATGTTGTGGGCCGTCGAAATCACATCGTCGGTGACCACCGCCGGAAAACCGATGCCGATTGGGCCGGTGTAGTCAAGATCCCCGACGAGGGCGGCGACGACATCTCCGATTTGGTCTGGAGTCCCCGGCTGGGGAGTCTTCAACCGGAGACGATCACCGATTATGGAGCCGTCGTCGAGATCCACAACGGCACCCTTGATGGCGGAGCCACCGACGTCGACGCCAACACGTATCAGACTCAAAGTGCGCGCAAGGTTAAGCGGATCCGACATATGGCGATAGCCTCAGGACGTGCCTGGATCCACTGACATAGGAGTTGTCGGCCTCGCTGTGATGGGCGCCAACCTCGCCCTCAATCTTGCCGACTCCGGCAACCGGGTTTCGGTCTACAACCGGACCACCTCGGTGACCGACGACTTCATGGCCGGTCCGGCCGCCGGCAAGGAGATGGTCGCCGCGGCAACCCTCGATGAGATGATTGCTCAACTCGGCTCACCTCGGGTTGTCCTTCTTATGGTGAAGGCGGGAGCAGCCGTCGACGCGGTCATCGGCGATCTCGTTCCACTTCTCGAGGATGGAGACATCATCATCGATGGGGGCAACTCGAAGTTCGCCGACACCGAGCGTCGATACAGAGAACTGTCAAAGCAGGGAATCAGATATCTCGGAGTTGGCATCTCCGGAGGAGAGGAAGGCGCCCGCCACGGTCCATCGATAATGCCCGGTGGCGACCCGGCGGCATGGCAACACGTCGAGGCCATGCTCAAGGGCATAGCGGCGATAGCCCCCGACGGAGCGCCGTGCTGTGAGTGGGTGGGAGAAGGCGGGGCCGGTCATTTCGTCAAGATGGTCCACAACGGCATCGAATACGGCGACATGCAGGTGATCGCCGAGGCCTACGACCTGATGCGGCGAGGTCTCGGGTTGACGGCTCAGGAGATTGGCGACGTGTTCGAGGAGTGGAACCAGGGTCGGCTGAAGTCGTATCTGATCGAGATCACCGCCGACATCCTGCGAGTCACGGAGAATGGTGAGCCGTTGATCGACAAGATTCTCGACGCCGCCGGTCAAAAGGGCACAGGCAAATGGACGGTCATGGCCTCGATGGACCTCGCCGAACCGACAGCCCTCGTAGCCGAAGCGGTATACGCCCGCATCGTCAGTTCGGATCCTGACAGACGTGCTCGGACAGCGGAGATCTTTGCCTCTGCGACCACACATCTCGAGGACGTCCGTGTTGAGGACGTTGAGGCCGCGCTCTATGCCTCGAAGATCATCTCCTACGCCCAGGGATTCCGGCTCCTCGACGCGGCCTCGACAGAGTACGGGTGGGTTCT
>CAXMMT010000071.1:0-2089 GCA_964194555.1 uncultured Boseongicola sp.
AGAGTTCTGTCATCAGTTCCGCGACCGACCCGAGAGATGCAGGATCTTGGGCGAAGAAGACGTCGGCGTCGGTGCTGTCTCCCTCTTGAAGCAGGGTGGCAGCGAGTTCAGTCGAGCCTGCGTAGCGGACTTCGACCTCAATACCTGTTTCCTCGGAGAAAGTGTCGATCAATGGCTGTACGAGCTCTTCACTCCGGCCGGAATAGATGATGAGTGGGCCACCGGCATCTTCGGATCCGCATCCGGCGATCGCGAGCGCGGTGATCGCGAGAAGTGGGAATGAGTGTTTCATTGAGGGTCCTCCAGAGATCGTTAGGTACCTAACGATCTCTCAAAGGTATTGGCACTGCCGACACAGTGCAAACTATTGGTTCTTCTGAGGAGTTCTACTCTGCTCCCGATGCGACGGGTGACAGTTCAATTCCTCAAGAACCCTGACATTATCCACTGGGGATTTGAGGTTTCCTATCTTGGTGAGGACGAGTGGGGCGACTGGATGGCCGTGCCCCGCGGGACGGTTCGCTGGAAGGGAGCCAAGTCGGTCCGTCCAACCAGGAGAAATGCGGTGTTCTGCGCACCGCGCGACCAGTGGTGGCATCTGGCGTACGAAGGACCGAATTCGGACAACTATGCAGCGTTCATCGACATTTCAACCCCACCCCGATGGTTGTCGGAGAACCGATACGAGATGATCGACCTCGACCTCGACCTGGGTCTCGGCGTGGACGGATCTGTCGTGATCGAAGATGAAGACGAGTTTGAGGTCCACCAGATCAAATACGGCTACACCGACGAGATGATCCAGGGCGCGGTGGCAGAGACCGCGAAAATCGTCAAGGCTCTCGAAGCGGGTCAGGAGCCTTTTTTCGAGGTCGCCCAAGATTGGCTCGGCAAACTATGAGCCGTGATGTCGTCCTGCACCGCGTCGGGATTCGACTTACGCGTTGCACACTCGACCGAGATCTACCCCACTAAGAGGGGGATCTTCACCTCGTCACTCGATAGACCGCCGTGATAGCAACGGAGACGTTTGTCGAAGCCCCTGGGCAAGAGGGCTCGGTCATTGGGTGCCAACAAGATTCTCCCGCCGACACGGGATAACGCAGTCGCCGTCGGCGATGGGCCCAGCAGACTCAGAGGGTCGACCAGCTCCCCGCCGGTGAGTGTTGCCAGATCGTCCATCTGCTCGGCTTGACCCCAAAGGTGAACTCCTCGGGTGTCGCCAGCGAAACGCAACCCGTCAAACCGAGGGTCCCGGATGAGATATTTCTGCTCTTCGCTGAACTCCAACAACCCATGGTCGGCAGTGCCCAAGAGGACCGCCCCCGGCGGCAGGGCACCAGCGATGCCTTCCCACACGCTCACCGCAATCTTCATTGCCTCGGTGAATTCGTCGCTCGCCAATCCGAATACATGACCGGCGAAGTCAACATGTGGGACGTATGTGAAAATAAAGCGATTCGGCTGACCCGCCAGTTGGGTCGTTGCAGTTACCAAGTCGTCTATGTCCCATGTGCCCTCAAATCGGGCACCCCGGTAGAGGGTCCTGGACAGCGGTGAGCCCGAGAAATCACCGGGTTGGACCGTTATCGGCTCGACTCCGGCTGCCCGCAGCCTTTCCCACAAATTCTGAGGGGGCAGTACCGATTGGTAGTCGTAGTTGACCGGTTCGCCCGTCAACGAGACCCACTTCAGGCAATTCACGATCATGTCGAGATCGGGCATCCAGGTGAGGTGGGCCACCTGTCCATGTTGCGAAGGGGGAAGACCGGTTGCGATCGTGGCCAGCGAGACGCTGGTGGTGGTTGGGAACGGGGCATCCAACTCTCCGACCAAAGCAGCGGCGAGGGACCGTGCCGCGGGATGTTCAAGCTGTGCGACGCCGAGCCCGTCGAACAGGACAAGAACGTAGGTATCTGCATCGGGGATCAGCGACGAGTCGGCCAGTGGTGGGGACTTTGAATCTCCCGTCAGCCGGTGCTCGATTTCCCCAATCAGGTTGACCAGTCCCGCGCCGTCGTATGAAGGAGGTTTTGCCATTGACTACCAGGGTATATCTCTGACTTCGACCAGGAACCGGCCGTGCGTA
>CAXMMT010000072.1:0-34576 GCA_964194555.1 uncultured Boseongicola sp.
CACTCTTCGGCGTCTTGGCGAACACGTCCCCCGAGTCCACCCCCAACGAACGTTCTACCCAGAGAGTGCCAATGTCGAGGTCAACGTCGGGCCACGCCACCCCGGCCAGTTCACCCCGCCGCATCCCAGTCGTCGCCGCCAACCTCCACAGCGGGAACAAGTATTGGGAACGATCACACTCCTCCACGTGGTCGAGGAACCGTCTGATCTGGTCAGGTGCGGGACGCACGATCTCCCGCCTGACACGCACCACAGGCCGCAGATGCTTCGGGAGAGCCGCCGGGTTCCTATCTAACGGGGCGTCGGCCATAGCTCGATGGAGGGTCCTGTAGACCCTCAGGACTGTCTGATCCGACAGGCCCTTGGCCTTCCTCAAACTGGTCAGCCAGTCGTGGATCACCAGATGGTTCAGGCCCTCAACACGGTGGTGGCCAAGTGCCGGGAGTATGTGAAGCCGTACTGCCTCTTCGTATCCGCTCAGAGTCCGACGGGCCAAATGACCGACCTCGACCTGAGACTCCACCAGAACCAACCAGTCCGCCAGATACTCGCCTAAACGACGCCTACCCACATCCCCAACCGACGGGGAAGCCTCGAACTCAGAAAGGGCGGCCAGGGCGACCTCTTCGGACTCGAAGGTGCCCAGACTGATCCTCCGACGCCTCCCCTCAACCGGGTCAAACACAGACGACGTGACCGCCGTCCACCGTCCACTCTCCCGCCGATACACCGACCCCGGAACACGAACTGATGACATGAACTTCTCCTTCCGTAGTGGGAGAAGCCGTCGTCGGTTGCAAAACGGTTGCAGAATTGCAACCGTCTGACCGGAGTGCTTACGAGCCGACTAACGAACTACCTGGTCCAGGCCCCGCCCCCGTAGCTCAGGGGATAGAGCACCGGTCTCCGGAACCGGGAGCGCAGGTTCGAGTCCTGCCGGGGGCGCAATCACTCCGACTTACAACCGAGGTCGACCGAGTTGGTCCCGCTCTTTGTCCATTCTCTTCAATTCGTCAGCACCTGATATGACGACAGCCGGGTCAAGAGTGAAATCAAGATCTGGATTGCGGTCGGCATAATCCACCGCGTTGAGGATCACCTTCATGGTGTTGAGTCGGGCTTTCCCCTTGCTGCTTGACCGGATGATGATCCATGGCGCTGCCGACGTCGATGTCCGTTCCAGCATCCGATGTTTCATCTCGGTGAAGTCGTCCCACAGGTCTTGCGCCTGCACGTCGATTTCGCTGAGCTTCCACTGACGAAGGGGATCACCCATCCGCCGGTCGAATCGCTTCGCCTGGGTCTCCTTGTCGACGCTGAAATACAGTTTGACCAGAACGGTCCCCTGACGCACCAGATCCTTCTCGAAGCCGACAACACCCTTCAGGAAATCTCGGTATTGGCCCTTTGTGCAGAAGCCAAACACCGGCTCGACCAGAGCCCTGTTGTACCAGGAGCGATCGAAGAGGACCATTTCGCCACCGGCGGGGAATTGGGTGACGAAGCGCTGAAAATACCACTGTGTCGTCTGCAAATCTGTCGGCTTGCCCATGGCGACAGCACGCACACGCTTGTCGTTCATGAAGCGCATGACCCGTCGAATCGTCCCACCCTTGCCTGCTGCGTCACGGCCTTCGAACAGAACGATCATCGGAATCTGCTCCGCCTCGAGGTGACGTTGCAGCTTGAGGAGCTCGACCTGGTAGGGATGGAGCGGCTCGTCCTTGGCCACCATGGCCCGCAACGAGTCTCTCTCCTCCTCCATACGGGAAAGACGCTTCTGCAATGCGTCGAGCTTCTCCAACTCCCGTGTCTCCTGTTCGTTCACCTACTCGCCCTCCGTCTTTGTCGTCACTACTTCCCCGGCAGCATACGAAAACGCCTGCGTGTTGGTAATCGGTTCGGTCCGAACTCGCTTGGAGAGCTGTGACTTCGCATACCTGGGACATCGTTGGCATAGACTCATCCACATGCCAAGAGCTATCTGGAAAGGCGCCATCAACTTCGGGCTGGTGACCATCCCCGTCGGCCTGTACACCGCCACCGATAACAAAACCCCCAAGTTCAAACAACTCCGCAAGACCGACCACTCGCCGATCAAGTACAAGCGAGTGGCGGAAGCCGATGGCACCGAGGTCGTCTGGGATGACATCGTCAAAGGCTACGAGTTCGAGAAGGAACGTTATGTGGTATTCACCGACGAGGAACTCTCCGCGGCCAATCCCGAAGGCAACAAGCTGGTCGACGTCATTCAGTTCGTCGACGAGTCCGAGATCGACCCGAGGATGTACAAGTCCTCGTACTTCCTTGCCCCGGAGAAGACCGGAATCAAGGCGTACCGAATTCTGCAGGAGGCCCTTGCCGCAAAGGGCAGGGTGGGGATCGCCAAGGTCTCGATCCGAGAGAAGCAACAACTCGCCACCCTCCGGGCCAGCGAAGGGGTCATCATCATGGAGACCATGTTCTGGCCGGACGAGCTCAGAAACGCCGAGTTCGAGGAGCTCCAGGCCGAGATTGAGATTCGGCCCGAGGAAGTCGAGATGGCCGCAACCATCATCGACAATCTGACCAGGCCTTTTGACGTGGACGACTACCACGATCGCACCCGCGAGACCATCGAAGAACTCGCTGCGAAGAAGGTGGCCGGAGAAGAGATAATTGCACCGGCCTCGCCAGAACCGACCAAGGTAATCGACCTTCTGGAAGCGTTGAAGGCCTCCGTCGAAGCCACCAAGGAGAAACAGGCCAAGGCCGGTTAGTCAGGCCCTTCTTCGGCCCAGGTGGCTGTATCCGGATCGGCGAGCTCGATCCCCTTGTAGACCGGCGCTCGCAGATGGTTGTCCGCTGTCCACTCTTTGTACTCGACCGTTATCACGATCCCCGGGTCGACCCACACAGCCAGACCCGGAGCGATCACCTCGTTCACAAAAGGGCTGGTTGGTCTCTCGAGCTGAAGCAGCGCCTTCGAGAACCCCTCCAAGGCCGACTCGTCGAATCCTGATCCGACCGCGGCAACCCACCGAAGACCCTCCGGAGCATGGAGGCCGACGAGGACCGAGCCAAATGTCGACGACCTGGCTCCCTCCCCGGGTAGGTAACCGCCGACGACGGCACGCATCCGATGACGGACCGAGATCTTGCGCCAATCCCCCGACCGACGCCCTGGGTGATACACGGAGTCGAGACGTTTGCCGACAACACCTTCGATTCCGAGCTCGGCGACCGCCTCGAAGAGCCTCACTCCATGGGTCGGTGTGGGGTCGGGCACGATGATGGGCGTCTCGAGACCCAGACTCTCCAGAATCGCGCGGCGTTCACCGTACGGTTTCGAGGTCAGATCCTCACCGTGGAAGAGGACATCGAATGCCACGAGATTCACCCCAACCGGGGCATCTGTGCCCGTGCCGCCGTACCCTGTACGACGTTGAAGAAGCGAGAAGGACGGCTGGCCTTCATCATCAAACGCAGTGATCTCCCCATCGACAACCACACCATCGGGGATGTCCAAATGGGCCAACTCGGGGAAGGGCACAATCAAGTCGAACCCGCGACGGGATCGGGCGCGAATCGTCCCGTCCACGGATCCGACGACCGCTCGATAGCCGTCCCACTTGACCTCGAACCACCAATCCTCATCGTCAAAGGGCGCCGGCCACTTCGTCGCGAGCATGGGCTCGAATTCGGGTAGCCTCAACCGCCGGCCAAGCCCTCTCTGACCAGTCTGTTGACGAGAGCACCGTCGAGATCCTTGCCGTAAGATTTCATCAGGTGACCGATCACCCGGCCAGCCGCTTTCTCGTCTCCGGAAACACCAAGCTCGACAACGGCTGCGGCCACCAGCCTCTTCGTCTCGACCTCACCGAGTTTCGACGGCAGCCACTTCGATAGGTATTCGACCTCGTAGGCCAACTTGTTGGCCATCGCCTCCCCACGCTCTCCCAGATCGGCGTACTCGGCCCGGGATTTATCCATTTTCTTGACGTAGGAGGCGATGATCTTCTGACAGAAAGCGTCATCGACCTCACCGGAGAAGTCGGGCTGGCTTCTGGCAGTGGCGATCTCGGTCTGGACCTGACGGATGACGTCCCGACGCGGGGCGTCCTTCGCCTTCATTGCTTCGACGAGTTGGGCGGAAAGCTGTTCCTGGATGGTCATGGATTGCCCTCGAGGGTTTGACGAATGAGTCCTGGATCGTCGGTAATGATGCCCGACACCCCAAAGCCGGCCAACTCCGCTGCCCGATTCGGATCATTGACGGTGAAAGGTAAGACCTCGATATCGGCCGGTGCTGACACAGCGAGCGGCTTGTCGATCATTATCTGCTCGGGAACCAAAACGCTGTGCCCTGCCTCCACGCAGTATTTGTAGGCTTCATCGAGCAAGCTGAATCGCTTGATTGCCAGACCTGTCGGGACGTCGGGGAAGACTCGGCGGACGGCCTCGAGGGAAACGTGGTTGAACGATGTGATGGTGTCTCCGGGTCTTGTCCTCTCGGCGGCCTCCAGCGCGAGACGGTGATCAGGCTCGAACCCCGGTTGATACGGAAAGTTCTTCACCTCCAACTGGACCGGGGTGTCTGGCAGGGCTGCCAGTGCTTCGTCGAGCAGCGCCGGCTTGTGACCGTCGCCGAGGTCTATCTCGGCAAGGACCGACCAGGCGGTCTCGCTGACGACCAGATCGCCGATTGTTGGTTCATGGGAGAGAACGAGTTTGCCATCGCCTGATCTGCGGATGTCGAGTTCGATTGCATCAGCAATTGCCGAGGCAGCAAGGAACCCGGCGAGCGTGTTGTCAGGAAACCGACTTGACCACCCTCTGTGGCCAATGATGAGAAGGGGTTCAGTCATTGAAGTTTGCCCGAGAAATCTGTTTACAGGAGCGATTCAGGACAGTACCCTTCGTGCCGGAATCCCATGGCTCCGCGTGTCATCGCGGGTGCCCTTGTGCAAACACTCACAAAGTAAGTAAGGAAAGTAACTCGTGCTCACGACAATCACAACCGATTGGCGAGATCTGGCGTCATGCCGCGACTCCGAGCCGACGCTGTTCTTCCCGGTCGGGACCACAGGTCCAGCCGTGGGTCAGATCGATGCTGCCATCGCCATCTGCTCCATGTGCATCGTGCAGGAGGATTGTCTCCAGTACGCACTCGAAACGAACCAGGAGTCAGGCGTCTGGGGTGGCTACGCCGAAGACGACCGTCGTCGTCTCCGCAAGCGTTGGCTGGCAGAACGCCGTCGTCGCGCCGTCTGATCTGAAACTCAAGAAACGTGGGAATGGCGCTCATCGAGCGCCATTCCCACGTTGAGCTTGCTCAGTCGTTCGGTGCGAAGCCCACGGTGTGGCCGACGTCGGTGTCTTCGATCTCGATGAACGCGACATTGCGAGCCGGTATCCCAACAGTCCTTCCCTTCGAATCGATGAACCAACCAAGCCCACCATCGTTGACGGCTCGCTCGATCTCCTTCTTGAACTTCTTGACGTCCTCGACCTCCACCTCGATGAGCTTGTCGGTGTCGGCGATTCCTATTCTGACCTTCATGGTGAAGTCTCCGGGTTGACGGGCACCGGATCGTAACCCTCTTCCAATGTCTCTTCGGACGGCATACGTTGCCAATATGAAACCTGTCCTCATCAGACTGATCGCGACGACCGCGAGCGTGTTTGGGTTTCTCTTCGGAGGTGTGGCCTGGGCGGACCGAAGCCCGGACCCGGCGAGGCTCCCCGTCGTCATCGCAAGCAGCGGTGCCGACCTCAGTGTCATCGTGGAGAAGGGAGATCACCTTTGGAAGATCTCCGGTCATCATTTGCACCGTGTCCTAGGTCGTCCGGCTACAAACACCGAGATTTCTCCCTACTGGCGAAAGGTCATTGATACCAACAGGCCAAACCTGAGATCGGGAAACCCGGATCTCATCTATCCGGGAGAGGTCGTCACCCTCCCGGCGACAGACCACTAACGAACCGCGGTAAAGCGATAGATCTGGCCCTCGTGGGTCACGAAGTAGAGCTCGCCATGACCATCGAGGCCAAAACTGTTGATCTGGCCAACCGGTCCGCCCAACTCTTCGGTCATGTCCCTCTCCTCGGTTACCTGACCGTCGACGAGCTTGAACGACCGGATCCACTGCCTCACCCAATCGGAATAGAAGTAGGTTCCCCGGAACTCGGGAATCTCGTCACCCCTGTAGACGAAGCCACCTGTGATCGAGAGGCCGACCTCGTGGCTGTATGTGATGACCGGCGAGGTGTAGTCGCTCGGATCGCAATCCTGTTTGTGAAAACATCTGGTGCCCTCCATGTCCGACCATCCGAGGTTGGAGCCTCCTTCGTCAATCGGCAGGACATCGACCTCTTCCTGATCGGCGTGACCGACATCGGCGATGTAGATCAGACGGTCGACCGGGTCGATGCTGAAACGCCATGGATTTCTCAGGCCATACGCCCAGACCTCGGGGGCGCCACCGCCGGCAACGAACGGATTGTCGACAGGAATGGCGTAGGGATCTCCGTTGTCGACGTCGATACGGATGATTGTGCCGTACAACGTGTCGGGATCCTGTCCCTGGGCACGGGAGTCAGCGCCATCGCCCAGCGAAAGCCAGAGATATCCATCAGGGCCGAACACAACCTGGCCGCCGTAGTGGCGTATATCGGTCGAATTGGGGGGTTGTTCGAGTTCGAGGAGGACTACCTCCGAATCTGACCTGGCGCGATTCGGGTCGGAAACCGAAGTGCTGAACTGGGACAACTGACGCCGGCCACCCCTGTCGGTGTAGTAGACGTAGAACTTGCCGTTGTTGCCATAGTCCGGGTGGAAAGCAAGACCCAACAGACCTTGCTCGATCCCACCGGCAAGCACTCGATCGGATATGTCGAGAAAGGCCGGGTCAGCCATCACTCGGTCCGCGTCAAGAATTCTGATCACGCCAACCCGTTGGAGCACGAAGAGCCGGTCATCGTCGACGGGCGCGGTGATCCCCGAAGGCTGGCGGAATCCATCAAAGACCAGTTCGAGCATGACCTCCTTGAGCGGGGGGAGGTCAGGGGCAGACCCGGTGTCACCGTCGAAAGTCGTTGAGGTCGAGCCCTCCGGGGTGGTCGCTGCCGTCGTTTCAGTCCCTTCGTCTGTGGTGGTGGTCTCAGCCGCCGCCGGAGTGGTGTCGTCCGATGCTCCATCGTTCGATGCGGACCCTCGAAAGAAGACGACCCCGACGATGAGCACTGCCAGCATCCCCACGACCAGAACAGGAAGCCGGGTCTGTGACGGGGTGGGGGACGGGTGTTGGGGGACACTCACAGAGATTCGAGTGTAGAAGTGGTCCGGATCGAATCAGAAGACGAAAGTCAGGCATTCTCCCCGAGGAAAATCTCCGAAACCGAGGAGTCCATGAAGATGGCTTGCAGGGTCTCTGCAAGGATCGGAGCGATGGACAGGACCTTGACCTGATCGAGCTCCTGGATGTCTTCACTAACCGGAAGGGTGTTCGTCACGACGACCTCGTCGATGGGAGCATTCTTGATTCGATCGAGCGCCGGTTCGGAGAACACTCCATGGGTGGCAGCTACGCGAACACTGACCGCGCCGTAATCGCGAACCATTTCAGCCGCGTTGCAGACTGTTCCTGCAGTATCGATCATGTCATCGACGATGACGACATGGCGATCGGTGACCTTCCCGGCCATGGACAATGCCGAAGACTCGTTGTGCTCTATGGGATCGCGCCGTTTGTAGATGAAAGCCACCGATGCCCCGAGATGTCGGGCGTAGCGCTCGGCCCGCTTCACACCGCCGGAGTCCGGTGAGAGAACTGTGGTCTTGCCCTCGATCTTGTCTGCCAGATAGTCGGTGAGGATGGGAAGTGCGGTCAGAGAGTCAAATGGCTTGGAGATGAATCCCTGGAGCTGGCCTGTGTGCAGATCGACGGAGACAAGACGATCGGCCCCGGCCTTCATGAAGAGATCACTGATGAGCCGTGCCGTGATCGGCTCGCGAGGAAGCACCTTCTTGTCCTGCCTCGAGTAGCCAAAGAATGGCATGACAGCGGTGATGCTACGAGCAGACGCCCTCTTGAGGGAATCGATCGTGATCAACTGCTCCATGATGTTGTCATTGATGGGATGGCAGTGGCTTTGGAGGACGAAACAGTCGGAGCCACGAACACTTACGGTGGGCCGAATATAGATCTCGCCATTTGCGAATGAGGATCTCTCCAGCGGACCGAGCTGGATGCCCAGAACCTCGGCGACTTCCTCAGCGAGGGGCTCGTTCGAGCCGCCGGTGAAAACCATCATTCGGTTGCGTGAGACGATGTCCACGTCAGTCCTCGGGTTCCATTGCGGCTTTACGCTCTTCGCGAAGATCAGCGTAGCCAGGTATCTCTATTTGCTCTGATCGCTCTATCGCCAGCGCCCCCTCCGACACGTCTTCGGTTATCACCGAGCCCGCGCCCGTTACGGCTTTGTCGCCGATCTTCACGGGGGCGACGAGCATCGTGTCCGACCCTATGAAGACGTCTTCGCCTATCTCTGTCGGATACTTCCCGTCTCCGTCGTAATTGCAGGTAATGGTCCCGGCGCCGATGTTGGAGCGGGCCCCAATGGTGGCGTCACCCAGGTAGGAGAGGTGAGGTGCTTTGGCGCCCTTGCCAAGCGTCGTGTTCTTGGTCTCGACAAAGGTCCCGGCCTTGGCCCCATCTTCGAGCACGGACCCAGGACGAAGCGAGGCGTAAGGGCCCACTTCACAGTGTTCGCCAATCCTTGCCGATCGCAGAACCGAGTACCAGACGGTCGAGCCCCGACCAATCGATGAATCCACGGCAAAAACGTCTGGCCCGATCTGCGCGTCGGCTGCCACCGAGGTCGAGCCCTCGAGATGAACACCCGAGTAGAGGCGGGCGCCGGGCTCGACATGAACCGTGTCGTCGACATAGGTCCGGTCCGGATCCTGCATCCACACCCCGGACTCCATGAGTCGGCTGTTGGTGCGTTGCTGGAGAGCCTTTCGTGCTTCTGCTAGCTGGTCCTGGGAATTGATTCCCATCACCTCCTGGGCCGATGCCATTACAGCCTCCAGTCTGTCACCTTTGCCGACCAGAATCCCGGCAACGTCGGTCAAGTAGTACTCACCCTGGGCGTTGGCATTGGAGACTTCCTGGAGTGACTCCTCCAGATGCCCAGCTCGAAAAGCGTAGACGCCGGCGTTGATCTCGGTGATGAGTCGCTGCTCGGCGGTGCAGTCTCGATCCTCCACTATTCCGACCACTTGTCCCGCGGCATCCCGCACCACACGGCCATAACCTGACGGATCATCGAGTTCGGTGGTCACCATCCTCGCGCCCGCGCCGGAACTCAGATCGGCCAGGTCGGCAATGAGATCGTGAGTGAGAAGCGGCATGTCGCCGTAGAGAACGACAATCGTGTCGCCCAGGTCGAGCGAAGGGATGGCCTCGAGACCGACCTGTGTCGCATGACCGGTTCCCAGTTGCTCTTCCTGAACCGCGACCACAACGTCCTCGGCCAGGATGGATCGAACCCGATCAGCACCGTGACCGATGACGACAACGGTCGAGGCCGGCTCAAGTGGACGGACCGCCTCCAGGACCCAACCGATCAGCGCCCGACCGGCGAGCGGATAGGCGACTTTGGGCAGGTCCGACATCATCCTCTTGCCCTGACCTGCAGCGAGGACAATGACGTGTACTGACAAGTGGCTCGCCTTTCTTCGAAGTCGGCTGGGGAGGCAGGACTCGAACCCGCTCTTACAGGACCAAAACCTGCCGTGCTACCGGTTACACCACCCCCCACTTGGGGTTATGCCCAGGTTACCGCCAGGGCCGCTGAACACTAGACAGGAGCTACTCCATGTGATCTCAACCCCACCCCGACCGCCACATCGCAGAGGTCGGTGACCGATGAGGCGGCATCCTCGGCTTCTGCTGTCGACCCGAAGTATCCGAAGCACGCCGAACCGGACCCGGTCATCGAGACTGCCGTACCCCATGTCTGGCGTAAATCGGCGATGAAGTCGCCTAGTCGTGGCTCGATATCGAGCGCAGCGAGCAAGAGGTCGTTGCGCATAGGCATACCGTCTCTGAGCTGGGGCGGCAGACCTGCGTCGGCCACTGCCTCGCCTCGGGGACCTCCCATGTCGTCCCAGCGCTTGTAGACGTCAGCGGTGGCCAGACCGAAGCCGGGGGCGGCAATCGCCACAGAAAACCCTTCGAACGGCTCGACAGCGGCGACTGTCTCTCCTGCCCCCGTCATCAGCAGCGAGCCACCGGTGAGAAACAGTGCGACGTCTGCGCCCACCTCCGGCGCTACCTCGATCGCGAGCGACTCGGAAAGGCTCCCCATGTCGACAGCGGCTTGGAGGGCGGCAGCAGCGTCTGAGCTCCCTCCGCCCAGACCGGCAGCAACAGGAAGACGTTTCTCCAGCGATAGAGCCATAGGTGGCACAAACCCGCGAGTCCGGACAGCCCGCAGGGCCTTCAAGACCAGATTCTGGTCCACGTCGATCTCGGCGCCGGCGATCTCGAGTGTGTCCTCCCCTTCGCCTTCTTCAACGCTGAGCTGGTCGCACCACGCGATCGTCTGAACGAGAGACTCCAGAGGGTGCAAACCGTCGGAGCGTGGCGGCGTGACCAGCAAGGAAAGATTGAGCTTGGCGGGCGCTTCGTAGGTCGTCATTGCACGATCTCCGCAAGACGCAAGTAGTCGGAAGGCGCCAGGTCCTCTGCCCTGTCGGTCGGATCCAGACCTGCCTGAATCAGGATCTCCGCCGGATCATCGAAGACCGAGGCGAGCGATTTCCGCAGCATCTTCCGTCTCTGCCCAAAGCCGGCACGTGCGATCACCACCGCCCGGTCGGAATGCGGTGGCGAAGGCTTCCTGGTCAGCAACACAACTGCGGACTCCACACGAGGCGGCGGATAGAACACCTGTGGCGGAACCCGAAAGACAATCGACGCCTCGGTATAGATGCCGGCCACAACGGACGGCACCCCGTAGTCGGAGGTGCCCGCGGCGGCGGTAAACCTCTCAGCCACTTGTCGCTGGACCATCACTACGAATCGTTCGATCGCATCAACCTTTCTCACCGCGTCGATGACGAGCGGGGTCCCCACGTTGAAAGGAAGGTTGGCGACCATGGCCCAGCGCCCGGCGCCCAATGTCTTCACAAGATCCACCTTGGTGACATCACAAAATCGCAACTCGACGTCGAGACCTCCTGTCACTTCTTCGAGAACAGGTTTCAGGCCCTGATCGATCTCATAGGCCACGACGTGGGCGCCTGTGGTCGCGAGAGCTCGTGTGAGGGTTCCCGTGCCGGCACCAACCTCGATGACATTGTCGCCCGTTCCCACCGCGGCAACCGAAACGATCTTTCTGGTGATGTTGGCGTCGGCGAGAAAGTGCTGGCCAAGACGATGGATGGGCGTCAGGCCATGGGATTCGAGAAGACGGGAGATCTCAGTCCGGTTCTGTGCGGTCATGGTTTGAAGATCCGTGTCGCGTTGGCGGAGGTCACCGCGGCGACTTCCTCGATATCCATCCCCCACACCTCGGCCAACGCCTGACCGACGAAAGCCACCCAGGCCGGCTCGTTTATCTCACCCCGATGTGGAGGCGGCGCCAGATACGGCGTGTCGGTCTCGACGACGGCGCGATCCGGAGGCACAAGAGCTGCGCCAAGCCTGATGGTCTCTCCGGTCTCGAACGCCAGAGGTCCCGAGAACGAGAAGGTCACGCCAAGATCGAGGAAGCGCTTGGTCCATCTGGTTCCGCCTGTCCAACTATGCAGCACCGTCTGACCCCCTACCCCGGTCTCATCGATGATTTCATGAACACGGGCGAACGCATCGCGACAATGGACGATGATTGGTTTCTCTTGGCTCAGGGCCATATCGATCTGACCTCTGAAGGAAACCTCCTGTTGGTCCCGTGGCGAGAGATCACGATAGAAGTCCATGCCCGTCTCGCCGATGGCAGCCACCCCCGGAGCCATCTCCTCGATCGCATCGCGTTGGGAGTGCCAGAGGTCGGCTTGGTGAGGATGGAGTCCGGCCGTCGGCAACACCCGGCCTGGAAACTCCGCTGCCAGTACGAGCGAGGCCCGGGAGCTCTCCGCGTCAATACCCGGGGCAACGAGCCAATCCACTTCAGGCGCGCGATCGAGCAATACGGACGGCTCGCGTCCGTCCAGTTGGAGATGGCAATGCGTGTCGACCCAGGTCATCGTTCCCGAGACGCTAATCCCAACCGACACGAGCCCCCCGCAGATGGGTAGGCTCGATCGCCGGACATGGATTCAGGCATCACCAGGAAAATCGACGACCTCGGACGGATCGTCATACCGGCCGAGACACGGCGAATGTTCAACATCCATGAGGGTGACCACCTGAATATCTCGGTGGAGGGCGGAAACATCCTGCTCCGCAAGGTGACCGACACCTGCACGTTCTGTGGGAGCGACACCGACGTGAGCCAGTTCAAAGGGAAGGGTGTCTGCTCATCCTGTCGGTCTCAGTTGCCGTCCTGACCGTCCAGAAGTTTCTGATAGATGACGCGTCGGGAAACACCTGAATCTCGGGCCACACGCCGCGCCGCATCCGACGGAGAAGTCCCGGCTTCGACGAGAGATCGCGCCTCGGCAATCGCTGCTTCGGCTGTCACCGGCGCCATCGGACTTCCTTCGAGGACCACGGTGAACTCACCCTTGTTCTCCCCCGACCAGTGCTCCACCGCTTCGCCCAGGGTTCCGACCCAGACTTCCTCGTGCAGTTTGGTCATTTCCCGTGTCACCGCCACCCTGCGATCAGCACCGACGGCATCGAGAAGATCCCTGAGATCGCCGGCAACTCTGTGAGGGCTGGCGAAAATGACGACAGGTCGATCGTCGAACCCGAGCTGGCGCAGCCGCCTGTTCCGCTCCTTGCCTTTTCTGGGAAGAAAGCCTTCGAAAGAGAAACGATCCCCGCCAAAGCCCGACAGCGTGATAGCCGTCGTCACCGCGGACGGTCCGGGGATGACCGTTAGCGACAAACCTTCGTCCTGAACCAACCGCACCGCCTCCGCACCCGGATCCGAGACCGTGGGCATGCCGGCGTCAGACACCAGAGCAACGGTCTTGCCCGCTCGGACATCATCAACGAGTCTAAGACTGCGGGCCTTCTCGTTCCCGACGAATAGAGACTGCGCCTTTGTCTTCGCCCCGATGTGCTGTAGGAGCTTCGATGTGCGTCTGGTGTCTTCTGCATAGATCACATGGGCTTTCATCAGCGTTTCACGAAGACGATCTGAGACATCACCGAGGTTCCCGATCGGCGTGGCGCACACATAGAGACGACCTTCAGACACTGCGGACCTCCAACATCACCCCGGGCTCAGGAGCTTCGGCTGCGAGGGGAAGCTCGAGAACGTAACGGCACCCGAGAAATTTGGCGATCCGGCCAGGTTCGACCACCTGAGTGGCCGACACCTGGAAACGTGCGGTGAGTCCAACAGCTCGGAAAGGAGTCCCGACTCCAAACCCGTGCACCGAGCTGGTCCTGATCAGCACCGAGGCTCCCGCAGGCAGACCCTTGAGGCCACGCCACCTCTGCCAGAAGGTGCGGGCATCGCTGACCGGCCCGTATCTCGTCTCACCAGCCTGAAGGAAGACCTGATCCACATGACAAACCTAGGGGATGGTCGACAGCGGGAGAAGAGACCTGAATCAGCCGAGACCGACGGCCGCCCGGATCAACTCGCCCACCGAGGTCTCGTCTGCGGCTATGAAGTAGAGGACACCCTCTTCGGTTTCTACCCAGACAAAGTCCTCGTCAGGGACCGCCGTCCGGGCATAGTCGAGGAGGGCTGAGCGGAGCTCTTCGAGGTCACGCTCCGTGTCGCCCTTGTAGACGAGCAGGAACGCCGCATTCTCTCCGTCGAACCACTGGTGATAGCTGTCGCCACCCCACCCATCGGCTGCCTCCGCTCCTATGGACTCTCCAAGCACCTGGTCGATCATTATCCGAAAGCCCCCTTCGCCCCACACCGATGTCCGTTCGAGCGTGTAGTTGTTGATCGTGATCGCCGGCAGCTCAACCACGAGCGGAAGATCCCGTTGATAGTCGGCCGGAGTGATCACTTGCTCTGAAGACCCGGGAAGCCCCGGAAACGTGGAGTACGCGTTGTTGACGGCGTTCCAGTCTCCAGTCTCGAAAAGCTCCTGAACGAACCGGAGACCGGTGTCGTAGGGGAAGAAAAGCGAGTCGCGAATGAACTGGGGAACGGCATCAAGGCCGGAACTGTCGATCTCCAGAGACTCCGCCACAAAACGACCCAACTCCTGCTGGGAGAGGCTCTGAACCCACATCACCTCCGCCAACGTAGCGTCCCCTTCGATGAGGGCCTGATAGGCGGTCGCCTCGTCGAGCCGCTCTTCGTCCACCATCGCCCCGAATAGGGCATCGAAGCCGAAGTGCTGATCGGCCAGGGCATGGACCAATTCGTGAAGCATGGTCCCCTGCTGGAGGAGGCTGAGACCGTCCTGACGGGCCGGCACCACGATCTCGCCGGTCTCACCGTCATAGAAGCCCGCCACCTGCGTTCCGTACAGATCGGTCAGCATGGATTCGAGATCGGCCCCCTGGTCCAACAGACCAAGCAGCTTGTAGAGAGCGTCGTCTGCCGGGAAGTCGTCTGCCTCTTCTTCGATCAACGCCCGAACACGTGCTTCCAGTTCCGCATCGGTGACAACCGTGATGTTTGGCGGTGACAGGAACGGAAGACCTCGGATTTCCTGCGCCGTGATGATCAGTTCCTCCAGTTGATTCTGCACGCCCACAGACAGGTCTGTCAGATCGGAGAGATCGGGCGGCGTGACCGGTGGCGTCGCCTCGGTCGTCGTAGTGGATCCCTCCGGTGTGGTCGTGACGGTCACAGGAGCAGATGAACCAGGAGCAGTCGCCCCTGCAACTGTGCTCGGGGTAACGACAGTTCCGGTCGTGCATGCCCCGACAACCAGGATCAGGGCGATGAGGACTGCGAGACGGCGAAGCATTATCGTCAGGTTATCGACCACCCATCTCTAGACCTGACCTTGCGCTCGATCGCCGGAAGCGTCCTCATGATGCTGTTTGTCGTGGCCTGCGGCGCCCCTCGAGCAAGTGACGCCCTGAGAGCAGTAGACGATCCCGACGAGATCGTTGGCTTCTTCGACTTCACCAACGGCACGGATAAGACCTTCGGGGTCTTCGTTTGCAGTTCCGCAGAGGAGGTCGTCCTGGATTCCGTTGAGGCGATCAACGTCGACGGTGAAATCGAGCTGCTCGGTGGTCTGGTCTATCAAGCCAAGGAGGGTTTTGTCGGCGCCGTGGACGGATTCCCTCCAACCGGCCTGAGCGAGGACACCTTGACGGGTATCGAGGGAGCGGTCGTCTCCACGACCTGTGACGACTCCGATCCAGCCCACCGGACCCAGGTGCTGATAGGCGCCAACAGGGTCGGCCCGGGTGGAGGGTCCATCGAGGGTATCAGGATCATTCACGACGACGGGTTCCTCGAGATCACCAACTACACGATCATCCTGTGTGGCGACAACCTCGAGTATTGCGAGGAATACGCCCCGACGACCTAACTCGAGTTTCGGTCAGACCTCGACACGAAAGCCGGCGACCGAAAAAGCAGCTCGCGACTCCTCAGCAAGGCGCCTGCGATCGAGAAATCTATCCGAGAGCCTGGTCGATCTGGAACTGGCAGGGGACGCCAACCTCGGGACCGCGCCGTGCGAACCGGTCGTAGAACGCATCAATCGCGATGAGATCCGCCTCGTCAAGCCTGAGCATCCGGGTCCATCCCGTAACCACCACCGGATGGGTCAGATCCGCTCTTGGCGCCACCAGGATGTGGGTGCCTTTTTCTCTGGCAAACTCCTGGATCTGGGCCAGGGAAGCATCAGCGACCACCGGCAGATACTGGATAACTACCGTCCCGTGTTCGAGATTGTGAACCAGGACAACATCAGGAATCTCTTCGGTGTAGATGCCGCACTCCGTTGAACTCGGCGCGTGTGGGCCGCTCGTTGCCGGCGACGAGTTGTAGGTCGGCGCGGGATCCCCTTGCTGGAGATGGCCACCACCGAGGTCGACAAAGGTCTCCAGACCCTCGAGCTCAACTGGCTCCGGTCTGGTGACTGCAAAACCGATGATGCCGACAACGACAACTGCGATTCCACCAAGCAAGAAATACCGCTTCCGCTTCTCTTTGCTTCTCTTGGCTTCGGTGGCGGCGCGCCGCGCGGCTTTCTTGGATGGCTTCTGCTGACTCACTGGTTAGGGAATTTAGACGATTCTCGAATTACTCAGGGAATGCGCTTGACCCTCAAGAAGCTTGAAGGTGTACGTTCGACAAGACGGCAGGAATCAGCAGTACAGACCGCATAGGAAGTATTGGAGGCATAAGACAAGTGCCAACCGCAACATTGAAGACATTCCCCGTGAGGGGATTTCACTGCTCGGGCTGCTCGGACAACTTGGGCTCGGCGCTCAACAACCTCGACGGTGTGATCCGGACCAATGCTGATTTCGAAGCAGGGAAAGTCGAGGTCCGCTTTGACCCAAGCCGAGTGACCGAGGAAGACATCAAAACACAGATTCGCGCCTCGGGGTTCGACTCAGACTGACAGTCGAGGCTGGTATGACTCAGGAGCAAGGCGGAGCCGATGGCACCGAGATCGGGGAGCAAGCCGTCTTCCGAATGAAGATCGGCGGCATGTCGTGCTCGTTTTGCACTTCGACAATCGACAAGGCCTACTCACGAATCGACGGCGTGGATGAGGTAGGGGTGTCGTTGACCCATGAGGAGGGACTGGTCAGGTATGACCCTTCCAAGGTGACCCCCGAGGAGCTGCGTCGCACCCTGGAACAGATCGGCTTCACCTACCGGGATCCGGAGAAAATGCGCAGTTTCGAAGAGGAGATTGCCGAACTCCGACGTGAGCGGGGTCGGCTGATCGTCGCCGCCGGGTTCACCGTGGCCAGCCTCCTGTTGATGCTGGTGGGTCAGTGGCTTGAGTTGGTCGAGATCCAGTTGATGCCGTGGCTGCTGCTGGCACTGGCGTTGAACACCATGTTCGTCACCGGCTGGTTCATCAAGAAGATGGCGTGGGCGTCGCTGAGAAGAGGCATTCTCAACCAGCACGTGCTGTTGGAGTTCGCCGCGTTTGCCGGTATCGCCGGCGGATTCCTGGGTCTATTCGTGTTGGACAACTTTCCGGTTGGTGACTTCTTCGCTGCCGCCACCCTTGTCACGACCTATCACATCCTGTCCCACTATTCGTCGCTGGTGGTGCGCACCCGCTCGTCCCAGGCGGTGCGCCGTCTGATGGAGTTGCGGCCCGACACCGCCCGAGTCGTCCGTGACGGTGATGAGATAGAGGTCCCGATCGACGAGGTTGTTATGGGTGACCATGTTCGGATTCGACCGGGTGAGTCGATCCCGGTCGACGGCAAAGTCGTCGACGGTGTCTCCGCCGTGAACGAGGCTCTGGTGACTGGAGAAGCCATCCCGGCCGAGAAGGTCAGCGGCGACGACGTGATCGGTGGCTCTCTCAACCAGACGGGCACCCTGGTCGTTGCTGTAACTCGCGTTGGCGACAACTCATTTCTCTCCCAGGTGGCGCGCTCTATTGATGAGGCTCGCAGTCTTCGTCCCGGAGTGCTTCAACTTGCTGATGTGGTCCTCGGCTATTTCGTGCCGGCCGTTCTCATCTTCGCCGCCGCGGGGTTCCTCATATGGACGGTGATCCCGACCCTTCTTGGAGAGGGTCCGAACTGGAACCGTGCACTCCTTGCAGGTCTGGCTGCCCTGGTGATGGGGTACCCCTGCGCGTTAGGGATGGCCACGCCACTGGCAACCATCCGCGGCGGTGGCGAGGCTGCCCAGAGGGGGATCCTGATGCGCTCAAGTGAAGCTTTCCAGGTGATGGGCGATGTCACCGTGATCGCATTCGACAAGACCGGCACCATCACGCGAGGTGAGCCCGCAGTCCAGGCCGTCATCCCTGCTGATGGCCATACCGAAGAATTGGTGCTTGGCACTGCTGCCTCGGTTGAGGTCAATAGTGAACACCCTCTCGCCCGCTCCATCGAGAACGCCGCCAACGATCTGAATCTCTCACTGGTCGAAGCAGAAAATTTCGAGTCTCATACCGGCCAAGGTGTCGAGGCCACCATCGAAGGAGTGCGGGTCCTCATCGGAAAGACGACCTGGCTGATCGAAGAGGGCGTGGACCTCGTATCTCTGGACAATGATCGGGAACGTCTGGAAGCAGAGGGCCAAACCGTCATCGCAGTTGCTCGGAACGGCCGACTTCTCGGGATCATCGGCATCGCCGATACGGTTAAGAACGATGCCGCAGAGGCGATCGGGCGAGTCATGGACGCCGAAGTCACGCCGGTGATGATCACCGGCGACAACCTACGCACGGCGCAAGAGATCGCTGCCCAGGTGGGCATCGCGGAGGTTCTCTCCGAAGTTCTCCCCCGCGAGAAGGCCGAGAAGATCCGCGAGCTTCAGAGTGGTGGGAATCGAGTGATGATGGTCGGCGACGGAATCAACGACGCTCCGGCTCTCACCCAGGCCGACATCGGCATTGCGATCGGAGCTGGGACGGACATCGCCATCGAGTCCGCCGACATCGTAATCATGAATGAGCGGCTCAGCTCGGTGATGGACGCCCACGAGATTGGCGTGTCCTCGTACCGCAAAACGAGACAGAATCTTGCATTCGCCTTCAGTTTCAACGGGATCGGAATCACGGCGGCGGTCACCGGCCTTGTCAGCCCCGTCTGGGCAATGATCGCGATGATCTCTTCGGTCACCGCCGTACTGTTCAACTCATTCGGAGGTCAGCTCCTGGCCGGAGAGAAACCGAAGACCGGATATGAGCTGCTGACCGAGGACAGACATCATCAAGCCCCCGGTCAGCCCAGTACACTCGATGACAAAGAAGTCCTCTCCCCTCAGCACCCCGCCCTTCTCGACACCGAAGTCGATGGACACACGGTGCGCTTCTGGACAACCACCGCTGTCTCCATCACCGCAACGACACTCCTCCTAGGCGTCTGGTGGCTCTGAGAGCCGCCAATATTGGAACTGATTTCAGAATCGGTGCACAACCTCTAGTGGTCTGTCGCTAGTTTCCGATGGAAAAGCCGGGGAATCCTCTAGAGGCCCACGAATCGAACGAGGCATCGTTCTCGACATCGGCGCCTCGTTCGGCTGCCAACTCGATTCGATGGTTGAGAAAGTCGCAATAGCCCTGGATCGGGTCCTCCCCCGGCCAGTTTCTCGAGATCCTGTCAATCACCGGCTCGAATGATTGAGTGAACCACTGATAGCCGACAACTCTCTTTCCGGTGGTAGATGTGATACCCCTCTTCGCGACAAAGTAGTTGAGGTCGCTGAGAATTGTCCGAGCCTGGTTCTCCGACGCCTCGATACCGGTCATCTCCTTCAGTCGATCGGAGTTGAATGTCCGGCCACCAACGTGAACCCCCATCGTGACGAGGTCACCCGACTCGGTAGGTTCGAGATCTACGTCATGGACGCTGAAACCGAGGTCGTTGAGCCGGGAGATCCGCTCACGGACCCGATAGCCTTCTTCACGGGAGATAACGAGCTCAGCGTTCAGTTCAGTCCAGAGCGTTTCGTACCGAGATGCAATATCCTCGCCCAGCCCAAGATCGGCGTCGTCGACGCTGCCCTCTCTGATCGCAGCGATGTCGGACATCTCACCTGCAAGGTTCTCCTTCATGATCTCGATGTCTGCCAGGCGCTGTCCATTGCTCAGGGTCTGGTGCAGCTCCGAAGTCTCGGCATCGATCATTGTCGCCTCGATGGCGCCGGCGTCGTACCGATAGAGGACGTTGGAAAGCGAGCAATCACCCCAATAACAGCCGGCGAGATGGAGATCCACAAGGAGACCGGCAAACGCATCCAGCATCTGGCTTCTGCGAGGGCCGAAACTCGATCCGATCAGCAGGTGCCGATAAGGAAAAGCGTACTTCACGTAACGGGTGATCACGGCGGAAGCTTGTTCCTGGTCGGAATCGAGCCATGTCCGTGTTACCAATCCGGCGGGCTTGGCTGACCGGCCGGTGACTTGTTCGAGACCCCGCAGCACGTCGAACTCATTCGATGCGAGACGAGTCGGCATCTCCTTGATCGCATAAACGTCCTCTTCATATGCGACAAACACCACCGGGTGCCGGTGCACACCGACCGGCATCTTCACCAATCGCCCACCTGTCCAGTCATCGATCGCCAGCTCCCACGGAAGATCCAGGAAGTCAGGGTTGCCCGGACGGATGGTCAGTCGTGGCGTTCTCGTTCTCGGATGATACGGTGATGTGTCGCCAGATGGCCCCGTTTCAGTCATGACTGAGTCCCGGCTTGGGCTACTTCAACATTCGAAAGTCCACACCAAAGCCAAGTCGACGGGACTCAAACTACCTGGGCCGAAACGGGCGAGGTCTCCTCGGAGAGTGGAATTCGCTCTTTGCCCGATGCGGCAATTACCCAGAAGGACTCCAGTGTCTCAGACATACGGTTGAACAGCATCCGTGCTGTGGGGCTGGCCGTATGTCGGATGTGTTGCTCGATCAGCGACGAGATCTCAGCGGCATCCTCCTCAGCAGGACGTCGGGCGTCAGGTGCGGTCTCCGCGATTCGTCCTTTCAGCTTGACATCGGGGTCCCACAAATACGCGATGCCGCCTGTCATCCCGGCGCCGAAGTTACGTCCGACGTCACCCAGAATCAGGACGGTTCCTCCGGTCATGTACTCACATCCGTGGTCAGAGCAGCCTTCGATCACGGCGGTTGCGCCCGAGTTACGCACGGCGAACCGCTGGCCGACCGAGCCGGCCAGGTAAATTCTTCCCCCTGTCGCGCCGTAGAGAACCGCGTTACCGGCGACATGGGGAGTGGGGCCGTCCAACCGCCGCGTCGGCGAGACCGAGAGGACACCTCCGCCCATGCCCTTGGCGACGAAGTCGTTGGCCACGCCCTTCAGTCGGAGTGTTACGCCTGGTGAGAGCCATGCGCCGAGACTCTGACCGGCGGTGCCTGCCAGCTTGACATCGATGGTCCCCTCGGGAAGGCCGTCTTGTCCATGTTTGGCGGTGATTGCCCCCGACAATCTCGCCCCTATGGCTCGGTCTATGTTCCGGATCGGATACGCCAATTTCACCGATTCACCATGGGAAATTGCATTTTCGGCATCGATGACCAGTCGTCTGGCAAGACTCGACGACGGGGACGGCTTGTAGCCGAGGTGTTGCTTACGTCCCTGGGACGCGACCAGAATGGCGAGGAGATCGGCCGTCAACGGATGTTCGGCGTCGGTGGGGCGCAACAGGTCTGCCCGGCCGACGATCTCCTCGATCGTCGGGATACCCAACGCGGAAAGATGCAGGCGTACTTCCTCCGCCACATGGCGGAAGAGCATCACGATCTGGTCGGCACTTCCGGTGAATTTCGCCCTCAGATCTTCCCGCTGGGTTGCGATGCCGACCGGACAGGTGTTGAGATGACAACGTCTCACCATCTTGCAGCCCATTGCCAGAAGTGGAAGCGTGCCGAAACCGAATCTCTCGGCGCCGAGAAGGGCGGCCACGACAACATCGCGTCCAGTGCGAAGACCCCCATCAGTCTCCAGAACGACCATTGACCGGTGTCCGTTGGCGACCAGGACCTGATGAGCCTCGGCGATACCCAGCTCCCACGGGGAGCCGGCATGCTTTATCGAAACAAGCGGCGAAGCCCCGGTGCCTCCCTCGGAGCCCGAAATGGTGATCACGTCTGCATCGGCCTTCGCCACCCCAACGGCGATGGTGCCCACGCCCGGCTCACTGACCAGCTTGACCGAGACCCGGACGCTGGGTTTGAACGCCTTGAGGTCGTAAATCAACTCCGCGAGGTCCTCGATGGAGTAGATGTCGTGATGAGGCGGAGGCGAGATCAGGGGGACACCAGGCAAAGTGTGTCGCAGTCGGGCGATCTCGGCCGTCACTTTATGGCCGGGAAGCTGACCCCCTTCGCCGGGCTTTGAGCCCTGGGCCATCTTGATCTGAAGTTCCTCCGCCGATGCCAGATAGGCCGGGGTGACTCCGAAACGTCCCGATGCGACTTGTTTGATCGCAGAGTTGCGGGGGCTGTCGAACCTGGCGGGATCCTCCCCGCCTTCACCGGAGTTGGAACGACCGCCCATCGAATTCATCGCCAGGGCCAGGGCTTCGTGGGCCTCTTTCGAGAGTGCCCCGAGGGACATGGCGGCGGTAGTGAACCGCCTCATGATGGCTTCGGCGGACTCGACCTTCTCGAGAGGTATCGACTCTCGCTGCACGAAAGTGAGAAGATCGCGGATCAGGGCCGGTTTTCGTGAGCCAATCGTTTCTAGATAGCGGGTCCAGTCTGCCGGGTCGCCGGATCGCACCGCCTTCTGCAGGGCAAGGACCACCAACGGAGCGGTGATATGGGCGTCTTCGCCTCGTCTGTGCTTGTAGAACCCGCCGGAGGGCCGGTCACCATCGGCATAGCTGCCGTGTCGCTCCAGCGCCTGTCGGGCCAGATCCTCCAGACCGATACCGCGGAGCCGCCGAGGTGCGTTGCGGAAGGCGAAACGACATACCATCTCGGAAAGACCGATTACCTCGAACAGCTCAGAACCGCGATATGCCGAAAGGGTGCAGATACCCATCTTCGACATGATCTTGAGCAGACCTTGCTCGAGGGCTGAGCGGTAGTTCTCCTGAGCCAGCACCGGGTCAACATCGACAGCATCGGAGACAGCAAGGTCGCGCACCTGATCGATCGCCAGATATGGGTTCACCGCCGAGGCTCCGAAGCCGATGAGACACGCCAGGTCGTGGGCATCTCTCGGCTCCCCTGAAACCACGACCAGCGACACGTCACCCCTCACCCCTTTGTCGATCAGACAGTGATGCACCGCACCCAACGCAAGAAGAATCGGAATGGGAGCAAACGAGGCGTCGCATTCACGATCCGAGAGGACGACAATGGTGGCTCCGAGCTTCACAGCCTGAACCGCCTCGACGCAGATCTCGTCGATCCGTCGTTTCATACCACCGGGCCCCTCAGAGGCCTCCCATGTCACCGGAATCCAATGGGAGAAGAACCTGTGGTCACCCGACCGAACTATCGACTCCAACTCGGCGTCCGAGAGAACGGGGCTCGCCAGTTCAATCAGATGGGCCTGGCGAGGCTTGTCCTCGAGCAAAGGTCCGCGCCGCCCGAGCTGGATACGCAACGACATCACCAACTTCTCCCGGATCGGATCCATCGGCGGGTTCGTGACCTGGGCGAACAGCTCGTGAAAATACTGAGGGAGTCTTCTCGGTCGATCCGACAGCACCGCCAGACCGGTGTCGTCTCCCATCGACCCGACCGGGGTGATCCCCAATGCCATGTCGGCAAGGATCAGCCGTCGCTCCTCCGCGGTGTAGCCGAAGACTCGATTGAGGGCAGGAGCATCAAATCGATCGTCCGCCAACGCGTCAAACGGAGCCGCTATGTGAAGAGTTTCAGTGGTCACCCACTCGTCGTAAGGCCGAAGAGCAGCAAGACCAGCCTTGATCTCCTCAGATTGTCTGACATCTCCCGACCGGCGGTCAAAGACGATCACCTCTCCTGGCCCTAGCTGACCGGTTTCGACTGCCCGGACCTCCTCCTCAGGACATACGCCGGCTTCCGACGCCACCAGAATCACATCGGGGGTGATCGTCCAACGGGCAGGTCGGAGACCGTTGCGGTCCATTCCAGCAAGCAGAGACACGCCGTCGGTAACCGCGATTGCGGCGGGTCCGTCCCACGGCTCGGTGAGAAAAGCGTGATACTCATAAAAAGCGCGCATTGCCGGATCGAGGTCGTCGACGTTCTCCCACGCGGCCGGGATCAACAGTTCCTTGACATGGGAAAGAGACCGGCCGCTCTGCATCAACAACTCGTAGACGTTGTCGAGACTTCCCGAATCGGAGATTCCAGGCTGAAGGAAGGGAAGAACATCCCCAAATCGGTCGCCCCACACACCGGGGGTTGCCCCCTTCTCTCGAGCAAGCATCCACGAGCGGTTCGACTGGATCGTGTTGATCTCACCGTTGTGGGCGAGGGTCCGAAAAGGCTGAGCATTCTCCCACGAAGGAAAGGTGTTCGTGGAATAACGCTGATGGAAAATCGCAAAGCTCGTCTCGAAATCGGGATCTCTCAGATCCCAATAGAACCCTGCAATGTTGCTCGCCGTGAACAAGCCCTTATAGACGACGGTGCGACTCGAAGCCGACGGGATCGAGAGACCGACCACGGTGGCACGCTCGATTCGCTTGCGAGCCAGATAGAGGGCCCTCTCGAACTCGGCTTCCTCGACGTCGCCGGTAACGATCGCCTGTTCAATGAGCGGCAGCACATCTCGGGCGTGCTCGCCAAGCACGGATGGGTCGATCGGCACGGAACGCCACAACAAGACCCGCATCCCCTCCGCCTCCAGCGACTCGGCGATCAGAGACCGCGAGAGGGCTGCCTCCATCGGAGGAAGAAAGCACATCACAACACCGAGTCGCTCTGCCGGAAGGTCAAGCCGATGGCCGCCGAGCTCCCGACCAATCAGCGTGTGCGGGATCTGTGTCAACAGACCCGCCCCATCTCCTGTGCCGTCGGCGGCACGAGCACCGCGATGGTCGAGTCTTTGCAAACACTCCACTGCCAGACGGGTCATCCGGTAGGAAGGTGCACGGTCGAGGGCAGCGATGAACCCGACGCCGCAGGCGTCGTGTTCGATGCCTGGATCGAAATGAGGTGCCACCAATCCCAACCTCTTGTTGAGAACGGAACATTGTAAGTGCCCTGTGGAGCGAAGAGATCTGGATGAGAACAGCCGTCGGTTAGAAAAGGTGTATCGCCCGCTCTCCCGGTAACTTCCCACCAAGCATGACAACCCACTCCTTCTTCTCGGTCACTCCCTGAAAGTGAGCAGCCCCCTGCCCGAAAGGGCTCGAGTGGTCATCATCGGTGGCGGTGTGATCGGGACCAGCGTGGCCTATCACCTGACGCACATGGGCTGGAGCGATGTGATTCTCTTGGAGCGGAACCGGCTCACCTCAGGCACGACCTGGCACTCCGCGGGACTGATCGTCACCTTCGGGTCTCTGTCCGAGACATCGACCGAGATGAGGAGATACACACGAGACCTCTACAGCCGGCTCGAGTCCGAAACAGGTTTGGCGACCGGGTTCTTGCCGGTCGGATTCATCGAGTTGGCGACCGAAACCGACCGGCTGGAGGAGTATCGGCGGGTCGCCGCCTTCAACAGATTCTGTGGCGTCGACGTTCAAGAGATCTCCGCAAGTGAAGTTGCTCAGATGTTTCCTCTCGCCCGGACCGACGATGTCCTGGCCGGCTTCTACGTCGAGGGTGATGGACGGGCCAACCCGGCCGATGTCACCATGTCCCTGGCGGCCGGTGCCAGGATGCAAGGCGTATCGATCCTCGAGAACGTGGCGGCAACCGGAATCGTCGCAAAGCGAGGCGCTGTCATCGGCGTGGAGACGAACCGAGGTGTCATCGAGGCCGAGTACGTGGTCAACTGCGCCGGGATGTGGGCCCGCCAGATTGGTGCGAAAGCGGGGGTGAACATCCCTCTTCAGGCAGCCGAGCACTACTACCTGATCACCGAGCAGATCGATGGGATCTCCAACGCCTGGCCGGTGATCGAGGACCCGGCGTCGTTCGGGTACTACCGGGAGGAAGTAGGCGGTCTGCTGATCGGCTTCTTCGAGCCGGAGGCCGCTCCGTGGAAAATGGAGGGCGTGCCGGATGACTTCGCCTTCGGTGAGATTCCACCCGACTGGGATCGTATGGCGCCCTACATCGAGCGGGCGATGGAACGGGTGCCGATCTCCAGGGAGACTGGCATTCGCAAGCTTTTCTGTGGACCGGAGGCCTTCACCCCCGACCTCCAGCCCATCGTTGGCGAAGCACCTGAGCTGAGGAACTACTTCGTCGCGGCCGGGTTGAACTCCATTGGCATTCTCACCGGTGGGGGTCTCGGCCGGGTGCTTGCCCACTGGATCGTCAACGGCAAACCCGACGTCGACGTGACCGGCTTCAACATCGACCGGATGCGCTCCTATCAAGCCGACCCCGACTATCTCCGTGCCCGCACCGCGGAGTCGCTCGGAATGGTCTACCGGGCCCGCTATCCCAACCGTTCACCACAGACCGCCCGGGGCGTCAAGCTGTCACCGATTCACGACCGCCTCGCCGCCCGGGGTGCCTACTTCAGGGAGGTGAGTGGATGGGAAGGCGCCGACTGGTATGCACCCGATGGCTCCGGACCAATCGTCGAGCGGCTCTCCTGGCAGCGTGAGAACTGGTTCCCCTACTGGCGCGCCGAGCACGAGGCGGCTCGCAATGGCGTGGTGCTGATGGACATGTCGTTCATGTCCAAGTTCCTCGTCGAGGGACCTGACGCGGGGGCCTTACTCGAGCACATATCCGCCAATCGAGTGGATAGCGAGCCGGGGATGATCACCTACACCCAATGGCTCAACTCCAGTGGAACCATCGAGGCAGACCTGACCGTCACCAAGCTCGACGAAGGTCGATTCTGGGTGGTGGCGACCGACACCGCCCACCGTCATGTCCAAACCTGGTTGCGGGAGAACACAACCGATCGAATGGGGGTGTCGATCACGGATGTGACCCAGGACTACGCCCAAATCAACATCCAGGGGCCCCTCTCCCGGGAATTGATGCAATCGCTCACTCCAGCGGACGTTTCCAATGAGGGTTTCCCTTTCCGAGCGGCGCGAAAGATCAACATCGGTCCGGTGACGGTTCTCTGCATCCGCATCACTTATCTCGGTGAGCTCGGCTTCGAGCTGTACATACCCGCCCCCGAAGCGGCCGACGTCTATGACCGTCTGGTCTCAGTTGGTGAACGATTAGGGCTCCGTCATGCGGGGCTCAAGGCTCTGGGCAGTCTTCGTTTGGAGAAGGGCTATCGGGACTACGGGCACGACATCGACAACACCGACGAAATTGTCGAGGCCGGTCTCAGCTTTGCCGTGGACATGGAGAAACCCGGGGGTTTCATCGGGCGAGACCAGGTCCTGAATCAGATGGCGGCACGGCCGCCGAACCGACGACTCGTTCAGGTCCTGGTCAACGACCCCGAGCCACTGATGTTCCACGGTGAGGTTGTGCATCGCAACGGAGAGCCGGTGGGTTATGTCCGCGCTGCGGCCTATGGCTTCACTTTGGGTGGAGCGGTCGGCCTGGCGATGATCGAGGCCGGCGAACCGGTGACCGGGGAGTATCTGGAGAGCGGTGTTTGGGAGGTCGAAATCGTCAACCGGCGCTATCCGGCCACCGTCTCTCTCAGACCGCTTTACGACCCGACTTCGGAACGCGTGAGAAGGTGACGGTGTCGCGGACGTAGGACATCTGTTGGGCGTGTCGGGGTTCCTTTCTCATTCCCAGGACACTTCGAATAGACGTACCGGCTCGGGAAATCCTTTCAGGGCGATCGACCCCCGGTCGGTGAAGGGAAAACCCTTGCCGATGGCGAGATCGCGGACGGTGTTCGACACGAGTATCTGACTCGGCATTGCATGGCCACAGATGCGGGCGGCAAGATTGACAGTCGCTCCGAAAAGGTCCTCTTGGTCAGTCACAGGCTCCCCAGCACTAAGACCCACACGCACACGCGCAGCACGACTCGGGTATTCAATGCCTACCTCGACCGTTTTGCGCTGAATTGAAATGGTGCATTCAACAGCTCGACTCACCGAGAGGAACGACGCCATCAACCCATCTCCGGTGTGTTTCACTTCCCGTCCGCCATGAGCGGCGAGGGCCTCGCGGACGACTTCATTGTGGGTGTGAATCATAGCCATAGCAGCGTCGTCTCCAAGCTTGGTGCTCACGTCGGTGGAGGCCTCAAGATCAGTAAACATGATCGCCCTGAGACCGCTATCGGGCTCCGAGCCGGGTCCGGCCACTGTGGCCCTCGACGGGACACTCGCCTGCCAGTCGCCCATGAACTGGCCAACCGAAGGAGGCATCACCTCGATGATGTTCCCCGGGATGAGCCCATGCGCCTCCTTGTGACAGGCCACCGCAGCCTCAATACTTGGAGCCTCGACCAAACAGAACACCCTTCCTTGGGAATCGTTGAGCCAGTACGTCAGATAATGGACGCCGTACTTCTCCTGAACCTGGAGGTCGCGGGCATGATCAGCTGCAACATCTTCCGGTGTCGCATCACCGAGGTCATCGTGAACATCCATGAACATCGGCATGACCGCGAAGGCTACACAGTGGTCTCCTTCTCGAAAGGCCAGTTCCCAGCCCTGACTACGCGATGTCGAGATCAAACCTCGGCGGTTGTGTCCGCGAACTCATCTCTGAAGGTCTCACCGCGAATCCGCTCGATGATCTGTGGAAGAAACAGCACAACCACAACTCCGATCGCGAGTGCAATGTTGAGCCACCCATCCAGAAACGCGGCATAGCTGCCGTCGTTAGCCAGGAGCGTGCGGCGGAAGTTCTGTTCCAGGTCGTCTCCGAGAATCAGTCCCATGAGGATCGGCGCGAGGGGAACGCCCATCTTCCGCATGAAGTATCCGATCACACCGAACAAGGTCATGATGGTGATATCGAGAGAGCTGTTGTTGACGGAGTAGACGCCGATGTAGGAAACCACGAGGATGATCGGCATCAGGAACCAGCTTGGAATCCTGAGGATCTGCACGAACATTTTGACTAGCGGGAAGTTGAGGATCAGCAGAATTGCGTTGCCGATGAACATCGAGGCGATCAACGTCCAGATCAGCTCTGGTGAGTCCTCGAAAACGTTCCCGCTGCCCGGCCGGATCCCCATCGAGATGAGGATGCCAAGAAGGACGGCGGTTGTTCCCGATCCGGGTATTCCAAGAGTGAACAATGGAACCAGTGAGCCCCCTGCGGCGGCATTGTTCGCTGATTCCGGAGCGGCGACTCCGCGAATCTAGGTATGAGTAGACTTAAATCTGAGTAGTCACCCCCGATGCCCGAGCAGCGTCTCCGCCTTATTTTGCGAATAGCGACGCCAAGAAAGGGAGAGGAGCTGCATATATGGCACTTTTCATGGATGTTCACACCATCGACGGTGGTGTTGCCGTCAAGGATGTTGCTGCGGCGCACATGGCAGATCTCGAAACCCAACAGAAGTACGGGGTTAGTTATCTCAGATACTGGGTAAACGAGGAAGCAGGAAAGATCTTCTGTCTTGTCGAAGCCGACAAGGCTGAAGACGCCAACACGGTCCACCGGGAAGCGCAGGGGCTTGTAGCCGACGCTATCTACCCGGTCAGCGAAGGCAGTTGACCATTCCAGATCAGAAAACCGAACACCAATCAAAAAACCAGTGAAGCGAATACGGAGGAACGAATGAGAAGACCGTATGGAAATGGTGGCCTATTCATCATGAAGGAGCGGGATGCCTGTTTACCTTGATCGCCATGAGGACCTGGGTGGACTCAGCGCGGTTGATTTGGCCGCCGCTCATATGAGGGATCTTGCGGTGCAGGATGCGTATGGGGTGAAATATCTCACTTATTGGTTTGACTACGAGAACCAGAAAGCTTGGTGTCTGGTCGATGCTCCTAGCGCGGAGGTGGCGGCGAGCGTTCATGCCGAGGCGCACGGGGTGTTGGCGAACAAGGTGATATTGGCTGACCCGGAAATAGTCCATCAGTTTCTGGGTGATGGACCTCCCCAAGCACCACCTGAGTGGAATCCTGACGGTGTCAATGAGCCGACGCTACGGACGATTGCCTTTACGGACATTGCTGGCTCGACCGATGCCGCCCATCGATTAGGCGACGATGTGGCTATGGAGATGGTGCGTTCTCACAATCAGATCGTCCGCGATCATCTTGCTGCTCACGGGGGCCGCGAGGTGAAACAGACGGGTGATGGGATCATGGCCTGCTTTGAGTCGGTGACGCGTGCCATCGACTGTTCGTTGGCTATTCAACGAACACTGCTCGAACACAACCTTGATCCTGATCAGCCTGCTGTGAACTTGCGGATCGGTCTCGCAGCGGGAGAGCCGATCACCGAAGGCGACGACCTCTTCGGTACGGCGGTAAACCTCGCTGCACGAGTGTGTGATGCAGCCGATACCGGTGCGGTGTTCGTTACGAACGTCGTGAAAGAGCTATCAATCGGCAAGAAGTTCAAGTTTGAACACGTCCAGGAGCTTGTGCTCAAGGGGTTTCCAGATCCAATCGCGGTAGCGAGAGTCGTCGCCTAAACACAACTCGAGACCTGAGCGAGCCAGTCCGTTGTTTGGAGATACCAAGGCGAGTGTCAGAGATCTGGCGACAGTGATGGCCTTCTCGGTTCGCGCTTCATGGTGATGCCCCTGATCACGTACCAGTAGAGAAGCGGGACGACCAGCGAGACGGGACTGAGGGCTTCGAACATGTAAGGCAGTCACCGCGGGTCGTACCATCAGCCCATGAACGATCTCACCAAGTCGGTTTACCGCGTCGCCTCCGAGACGGGGTTCTCGGGGCTGGTCCGAATCGACCATGGCGACGAAACGCAGCTCTCCGAGGCTTACGGGTTGGCGCACCGCGGGCTCCAATTGCCGAATAGGGACGACACGCAGTTCGCCATCGCCAGTGGAGGCAAGGGCTTCACGGCGCTGGCCCTTGTGAGCTTGATCGTGGACGGCGCGCTCTCGCTGGATACCACAGCTCGTTCTGTGCTCGGTGAGGACCTCCCGCTCGTCGCTGATGACGTAACCGTCGAGCATCTGCTGGCGCACAGGTCTGGCATTGGCGACTACCTCGACGAGGAAAACGAGGACCTGGATTCGACGGACTACGTGCTTGATTCGCCAGTGCACGAGCTCGCGGCCACCGAGGCGTTCCTTGCCGAGGTGGACGGCCAGCCGACCAAGTTCTCGGCTGGGGAACGGTTCTCCTACTGCAACGGCGGCTACATCGTGCTGGCGCTGATCGCCGAGCGCGCCGGCGGCGCCTCTTATCACGACCTCGTCAAACAGCGGGTACTTGATCCGGCCGGACTGGCGGACACGGCGTTTTTGCGTTCCGACGAGCCGTCCGGCCGCATGGCCCTCGGCTACCTGCACCCCGAAGGCCTTCGGACCAACGTTTTACATCTGCCGGTCCGCGGGAACGGCGACGGTGGTATCTACACGACAATCGCCGATATGCACGCCTTCTGGAATGCTTTCATTGAAGGCCGGATAGTGCCAGAGGAGTGTGTGGCCGAGATGACCCGGCAACACAGCGAAGTGCCAGAGGAGAATGCAAGGTATGGCCTTGGCTTCTGGCTGGCGGAAACCGGCACCACCGTGAAGCTGGTCGGAGGCGACGCCGGAGTGTCTTTCTACAGCGCTCATGATCCCACCACCCATTCGACCTGGACGGTTGTCTCCAACACACCGGACGGTGCGTGGCCAATGGTGAGGCATCTACGAGATGATGCAACGACACCCTGAAATCACACTGGTTAGGTGCTAGCAGCGGCCCACGGGAGCGGCGGCGGGCCGTGAACGCCCCGACGATCCAATCCAACCGGGGAAAATCCGGGGAATCCGGGGACTGGAGGGGATTATCGGGAAGCCCGCCCCGTCTCCACCCGTGGGCGGCTAGTGGCCCCAGCCCGCCCGGTTCATGACCCGCCGACCCGCGTTGTGGTAACTCGAACAGCACCAGGAACAGTGTGCTAATCGCCATAGGGATCAGCCTCGTAATAATCGTCGTCTACTACTCCTTGGGGTGAAACAAAAGGTTCTCGCTGCCCAACGGGCTGGACTCACCGAAGTGATACTGCCCGCACAAAACGAAAACGATCTCGACGATGTGCCAGACAGTTGCAGCGACAACATGACGTTCCACATCGTGAACACCATCGACGAAGTGCTCGACCACGCTCTCGAACCTGTCACCGCAGGTAGTTCGTGATGCGGTAGATCTCACCCACGATGCGAGTTGGCCCATCAGGTCCGATGATCGGGCGACCGGGTGTCCCCTGACCAACCGAGATGTACAACGCATCGTTGAAATAGGTGATGTTGGTCGGAGCATCGAGGCCACTCGCCAGGACAAACGAGGCACCGCCACCCGCCGGATACATCGTGACGCTGCCGCTAAAACGCGGATAACCGCCAGGGTCGGGAGGGGCATCGGGATCGAAGAGATCGAAATCGCGCGACATCCGTGCGGCTGGCCATACGCTGGTCAATTCGACCACAAAAACGTTTCCGCGTTCATCAACAGCGACATCCACGGACGTTGTGAGTCCGGTGATCTCATCGGTTTGAGCTCCGGTTGTTGGGTTGACGCGAACAATCTTCGCTGAACCTGGCATGAACGACAACACGTTCCCAAAGTAGTTTCCAACCTGCCCGGAGAACAACGCAACAAGCACGTCGCCCGTTGTCGGATCTATCGACAGGCCGGAGGGCACCGCCTGCTGGCCCTCGCCAAGGGCGGGAAACTCCGCGACAACGCGAGCATCGCCATCCGTGGTGACTTCGACAAGCCTGTTCGCTCCACTTTCGGCTACGTAGAACAGTCCGGTTCGTTCGTCGTATCCCAATGCGTTCAGGGTCGCGTTCCGAACGATCAAGTTTCGTTCGAACCGAAATTCAGGGCTGACTTCTACAACGTTGACACCTGGCGAAGTTCCATCTGCGGTATACCCCTCGGTGGGGTCATCGCGGGTGAAGTACATCCGGTCATCATCGAGCACAACCACGTCACCCATGCCACCAACCTCATCGTGTCCCGTGCCGAAAGCAGTGAGTGTGTTGTAGCTCGGGATCTGGGTGATCATCGGGACGATTTCATCGGCGTCCGCGTAGTCGCCGTCCTGGTTGAGGTCTTCGAAGACACTCACACGCCCCGTTTCATTGGAGGTGTCATCCGTATCGATTCCATTTCCCGCTTCGACCACCACAAGCCTTCCACCGGACAAGACCGCAATCCCGCGAGGGTTCTCGAGTCCGGTAGCGACCCTTTCAACGGAGATCTCAGACGGGCCGGCAGTTACAACCCACGCGATCAAGCCAACCAGACCAACAACAACAATTGCACCAATACGAACGAGGCGAAGCGTCACGATCCACGCGCCAGAACTGCATTCACTATCGGATTCAACCTTCGGTCGCCTACGAAGTCGGTCAGCTGAATTGGCAGGTTGGTCGGCACGGCGTCAAGCGATGCCAGGGGCGGAAAGTCACCGTCGAGGTCGTCTGCGTTGATCTGATCAACCCGCTCCGGGCGGGTGAGATCCTTGAGGCGATGGTCTCCCATGTCCTGAACGGTGACCCCGTCGGGCAGCTTGTCCTGCACAAGCTGCCAGGTCGATCGCGACATCACTGTCTGGCCACCGTGGGCGATGGCGCGCAGGCGGGCCGCCCGATTGACTGCAGACCCGTAGTAGTCACCAAGCTGGAGCTCGGCGGTCCCGGTGTGAAGCGAGATTCGGATCCTTATCGGCCGGGGAGTAGGCGACGCGACCTCGGCGAGTCGTTTTTGGATTTCTGATGCCGCCTCGACAGCCGCGATGGCTGACGTAAACACGATGAATCTGCTGTCACCCTCCCCACGGGGCTTAACTGGAATCCCCCCATGATCGGCCGTTGCCGAGTCGATCGTCGAGTCGTGGAGACGCAGTGCGTCCATCATCGAATCCGGAGCCTCCTCCCAAAGGGAAGTGCTCCCCTCGATATCGGTAAACAGGAATGTGACTGTCCCATCGGGAAGATCGACCATTGCTAAGAGATCATAATTCCGGGCGTGCCAGCCGGGAAGTCCAGGACTCAGCAATCGATGGCGTGATCGCTCTTGCCAGCCACTAACCAACTCACCAGAGAAATCCCCACCGTCCACGAAATCGTAGAACAACCAACCGAAATGGCGCAGGCCGTCGCGGAACTAGACAACACACTCGCCTGTTGAGGCGCACATAACGGCACTTATGTACGCCTGATTACAGCGTCACGGACCGTACATAATGCGGTTATGGGCGCATGATTCGCGGGGTCTGCGTGGCTTCCTTGGCGGCTTCAGGCTTGGCGAACCGTTCAGGAGCCAGCGTCCGAGGTCTCGACTCGTTTTTCATAGGCCTGTTCGATCGCTGCCCCGAAGTCATCAACATTGCGCTGGAATTGGTCGGCCCACTGACGTGGAAACAACCGCTTCATGATCGCCTTCGTGAACAGAGGGGCCTCAGAGATACCGCTTCGCTGGACGAGCCTCGTTCCTTCCCGCACTTCCTCGAGCAAGTACTCGACAGGGAAGGTGAAGGTGACGCCTCCCATCTTCGTGGTGTCCCTGGTGACCACGCGCTCTAGCGGGCGCCAGTCGACAACCACTTGATTCGTCTCACGACGACCGTGCCAACACCGGTACACGCTGCCTTCTGCGATCCGTCCGTTAGAGGTCTCGGGCGGTGCCATTCGGTCCGCACCATTCAGGATCTTGCGGAAC
>CAXMMT010000073.1:0-2269 GCA_964194555.1 uncultured Boseongicola sp.
CTGGAGTCCTCCATGTCGATCGTGACTGTGGTGCCAACTTCGACGGCTCGCCGGGCCAGGACAGAGATCGATTCTGCGGCTAGATCTCCGTCGATACTGAGACCGAGCTGGGTGGGTTTGACCGAGACGTTGGCGACCAACTCATCGCCTTCGATCCGATCGAGGCACTCTAGGTATTCGTCACGGGCACGCTTCGCCGAATCGAGATCATGCACCTCCTCGCCGAGGAGATCCAACGAAACCAGAAAGCCTCGGGCGTTGAGAGTCTCGGCGACTGCAACCGCCTGACCCAAGGTGTCTCCGGCAACGAACCTGCCGGCCAGGGCTTTTCCGGGTCGAGTGCCGGTGATCATCTTTTCAACCGGTCGCGCCTGAGTCGTGGTCACAACCAGTTTCGAAAAGATGCTCAACTCTCGCCGCCCAAATCGGTCGCCCTTTTTGCAGCGGCGCGCACCGCGTCCTCAACGATGGCGCGGAATCCGCGCTCCTCGAGAACGTGCATCGCCGCCGCCGTGGTGCCGCCGGGTGATGTCACTTGCGACCGCAATTCGGTCGGCGACTTCCCGGTGCCGGTAAGGAGATGTCCGGCGCCTCGAATGGTCTGGTTGACGAAACGCTCCGCAATATCGCGGGGTATCCCCTCGCGTAGTGCGGCCTCGGTCAAAGCTTCAGCCAAAAGGAAGACATAGGCGGGTCCGGTGCCGGAAACGGCAGTGACGGCGTCCAGGAGAGACTCGTCCATCATCCGAACCGACCCAACCGCATCAAGAACCTCCCGGGCCAGATCGAACTCCGACAATCCGGCGTATGCACCGGCAGCAATCCCGGTCACACCCTCTCCCACAAGCGCAGGAGTATTCGGCATGGCCCTGATTACGGGAACGTCTCCCAGATGCTCCTCGAAGGTCCGTGTCGTGACACCGGCTGCAAGGGAAAGGACCAGCTGACCCGATTCCAGCTCACCGGCGAGTGTCTGAAGCAGAGCATCCACGTCCCGAGGCTTTACGGAGACGACGATCACTTGGCGACCACGGATGGCTTCGGCCGGATCGAGGGTGACGCGACAGCCGGTGCGTTGGGCCAACTCCTCGACCCTTTCTGCCCTCCGAGTGCAGAGTGATATGTCCTCCGAGTCCCACCCGGCGCGCAGCAAACCTGTGAGGAGGGCGTTGCCCATGGCGCCGACACCGAGAATCGCAACGGAAGCGTGACCTGACATACGAGGTGATTCTATGAACAGTCCCCGACCTCCGGTTTCGTCAGGCGCACAGGGAAGTGTTGTCAGCCAAGACGGGAACGGATCAGCTCCACCACCGTTGCCACCGCTCGCGGGTTATAGCCCTCAGGGATGATGAGGTCTGCATACCGTTTCGAGCCCTCGACAAACTTGAGGTGCATGGGCCGAACGGTGCCAAAATATTGATCAATCACAGAGTCGACACTTCGCCCTCGCTCCTCGGTGTCTCGTTTCAGCCGTCGCGCCAGCCTCAGGTCAGGATCGGTGTCGACAAAGATCTTGAGGTCGAGCTCGGATCGGAGCTCAGGCTCGGCCAACACGAGAATCCCCTCAACGATCACCACCGGAGCAGCTTCGACACGAACTGAGTCGTCAGACCTCAGATGCTGGGCGAAGTCGTAGATGGGCCTCTCGATGGCCGCCCCCGATCTCAACATGACGAGGTGGTCCACAAGCAGCTGAGTCTCCAGAGAAGCCGGATGGTCGTAGTTGACCTTCGTCCGCTCATCGAACGACAGGTCCGGCATGTCCCGGTAGTAAGCATCGTGCTGGAGCAGAGCCACTTTGCCATCGAGCCGATCAACCACTGCTTGAGCAATGGTCGTCTTTCCCGAACCGGAACCTCCAGCGATACCGATGAAGAGGGGTCGGTCGGGTTTCCAGGGGTTCCGCTCAGGCATGCCTGAATGGAACGTTACTTCTCGCCGACCTTGCTCCGCAGCCGACGGATCTCGTCATAAACCCCGTCGGTGAGGGTGGTCGACGCTGGGGCGGACACACCTTGGACATCCGCCGAGACTCTCTTCTTCGTGGTCGTCTCTTGTCCGGCATCCGGGTCTTCCGAAAACTCAGGCTCAATCACGATCAATGCCTCTTCATCGGCAGGTTTGGCTTCGCCTGACTCTTCGTCGTCACGATCAGTGACGGCGACAAGAGCTTCATCGGCAGATTCGGCTAGTTCCGGCTCGTCGGACGTCTTCTTCTCGAGATCCTCCAGCCAGGTCGGCTCCCCTGAACTGGGCGAGACATCCT
>CAXMMT010000074.1:0-1785 GCA_964194555.1 uncultured Boseongicola sp.
CCCCGGCAAGGCTGATCCCGGCTACCAAGACCGGGGTAAAGGAGCAGGAGCAGCGGGCAACCTCGGCGTTGCTTGCGGTTATGAGCATCGTCCCCAGCTTCGGCCATGCCGTACTCAGATACCTCCATGCCCCGAAAGGCAGCATCACATCGTTCGTGGAACCTCACTTCGAGAGTGACACTGGCGGTACTGACATTCCCGATGGGTTGGTGCTCGTACGGCGTGGCAAGACCAACTGGACGTGTTTGGTCGAGGTCAAGACGGGTAAGTCCGAACTGGAAGCGGACCAGATCGACCGCTATCTCCGGATCGCTAACCGGGAGGATTACGACGGGCTACTCACCATCTCAAACGAAATAGTCGCTGACCCCAACGAGTCGCCCGTGAAGATCGACCGTCGCCGTATCAACAAGGACTTCAAGCTCGTTCATCTGTCGTGGTTCCGCATCATGACTGAAGCCGTCCAGGAGTATCAGCACCACGGTGTGGAGGACCCTGAGCAGGCGTGGATTCTCAACGAGTTGATCGAATACCTTGATGATGAGCGGTCCGGCGCCGGGGGTTTCGACGGCATGCCGAAGTCGTGGGTGAAGATCCGCAACGCTGCCCAACAGGGAACCCTACGCGCCAACGACTTGGGCGTGGAGGAGGTCGCCGAGAGTTGGGCAGAGTTCGTTGAATACATGGCACTCCGACTACGCCAGAACCTCGGGCGGAGCGTCACGCCGGTTTATCCGAGGGACAGCACCCGACAGGACCGTCTTGGTGAGGTCCGCAGGTCGCTGGGTGAAGACACTGACCTGGAGGCGATGATCAAGGTGCCGGATGCCGTGGCACCGATTCACGTGCGAGCCGACTTACGTTCCCAGCAGGTCACGACTCAGGTGCGGGTTCCTGCCCCGACCGAGGGCCGAGCGAAGACGAGGATCAACTGGATGCTCCGCCAGTTGAAGGACGCCCCCAGCGATGTGCGGATCACCGTCACATATCCACGGACGAGGAAGACCACCTCGCTGATGGTTGAAGATGCCCGTGCTCGACCGGAAGCACTGCTCTTTCCTGAGGACAACCACCGAGAACCGAAAGCTTTCGACATTGCGATAGCCAAGAAGATGGGCATGAAGCAGGGCAGGACGAGGGGATCGTTCGTCCGAGAGATTATGGATCAGATCCTCACGTTCTACGGCGACGTGGTACAGGAATTGCACAAGTGGACGCCGCCTCCTCCGAAGCTCACCGAGGAACCACCCGAGGAGGTGGAGGAGATGCCACCCGAGGAAGCGAATGAGCAGCCGGACGCAACGACGGTGTTGGCCCCTACCGAGAAGCGGGAGGAGTGGCCCCGGAGCCAACCGGCCCCGGCATCGGATACGCCCCAGCCTTGAAATTGGGTCGCCCAAGGCTGCCGCCACCGGAGCCGACGGATTCTTGAATCGACCTCCCAGGGGGTCCCTGACCTCGTTCTTTACGTCGTGGTGAGGTTGATGGTGGCGAACGCATCCGGCCGCCTGATGGCGAGGCTGCTGAAACGTAGACGCTGAGATCAGTCGTCAGAGCGTCGGGGTACGAGACGGCGATCTGAGCCGGTGTCTCCGCATCTTCGTACAAGATCGCATCCCGGTTGGAACCGAGGATCACTGGGCAGACGCCAGCGGTGTCGATGATGTTGTCGTCCACGACCACCGGCACGCCTCGCAGCGAGCCAACGATCTCCGCATCGCCGATCCCGGCCGGGTTTCTCCCGCCACCAACGATGATGACCGGCCGCCCATATCGGCACATATG
>CAXMMT010000075.1:0-43363 GCA_964194555.1 uncultured Boseongicola sp.
GGTGACGGTCCATGGGTTCACATCGACATCGCCGGGCCGGCCCGAAATCGTGAAACGGCTGGTGAGCATGTCAAAGGTGCCTCAGGGGTGGGTGTCCGGACACTTATCGAGTTGGCCCGTGATATGGCTGAATCCTCCTGACGATGAACTCGAATACGTAACATCGGTCTGAGTGCGCACTCGTTTCCTCACCTCCGTGGCCATCAGCGACCTGATCGCTCTAGCGATAGCGGTGATCGTGTCTTCGATGCTGGTCTTCGGCACCCCCTGGGCGTGGCAGGCCTCACTACCCGGCTCGGTCTGGCCGATGCTCGGGTTTCTAGTGCTGTCGATGGTCACGATGTCGGCTGTCACCTGGCAAATGTCCGGTCCCGGTGTGCCGCGCCCCACCTATGGGCGGATGTTGGCCATCGTCGTCGGCACCCTTTTCCTCACCGCCGGGTTCCTGGTGCTTTTCAGAGAGGTCTACTTCTCTCGCTCCTTTCTCGCATACACGTTCGTTATTTGGCTGGTGCTCGCCGCGACTCATCGGGCCGTGCGTCGCCAGCGTCCCTGGATCGAGCAAATCGGGGTCATCACCAACGAGAAGGAGCTTGCCGACGACTTGAACGAGGCCGACCACGCCCATGTCAAGTGGGTGCTCGACCCGGCCTTCGACGGTCCAATCGATCTGCCTGAGCGTGATGTGACGATCGCCGTCGATCTCCGGGCTGTCCTGTCGGACCGTGTCGCCCGTTACCTGTCCTCGTGTGACGTGGCCGGATACTCGATACGCCCGTTTTCCAGGATCTACGAGGAACACACCGGCCGGGTGCCGTTGGTCCATGTGGCCGAGGGTTGGGAGATCTCTGCTCCACTTCTAGAGGTTGGGTATTGGCTGCCAGGTAAGCGATTCTTCGATCTGCTGCTGACAGTCCTGACGTCGGTCATCTGGGTTCCGCTTGGCCTCGTGGTTGCTGTCTATGTCAAGATGGCCGATCCGGGATTCTCGGTCTTCCGTCAGGAGAGAGTCGGGCTCAACTCCGATGTCTTCACCATGTTCAAGTTCCGAACCATGGACCTCGATGCCGAAAAGGATGGGCCGCAATTTGCCAAGGAGGATGATCCGAGGTTGATCAAGGGTGGTTCCTTCCTTCGAAAGTCGCGACTCGATGAGATTCCCCAATTGTGGAACGTTCTCAAGGGCGACATGACCCTGGTCGGACCGCGGGCAGAACAGGTCGCCTTCGTTGACGAATTCCGGGCTCAGATCCCTTTCTATGACCATCGTCACATGGTGCGTCCGGGGATCACCGGTTGGGCTCAGGTCAACTATGGGTATGCCGATGATGAGGCGGAGACCGTCGAGAAGCTGACCTATGACCTCTACTACATCAAGAACATGTCACCCGTGATGGACCTTCGCATCTTCACAAAGAGCATCTGGACCGTGCTCAGCGGCGCCGGGGCTCGATGAGCGCACCCGTGATCGAAGCCGAGAAGAGAGGGTTTAGGGCTCCCGGTACCGGCTTCATGGTGGCCGGCGCTCTGATCGGGGCTGTCGGCGCATATCTGTTCCAGGTCTACGGCGGCCGAACCCTCGGACCCGAGGCATTTGCGCCTGTGAGCATCCTGTGGACCGCCTTCTTCATTCTGGCGACCGTTCTCCTCGTTCCCGTCGAGCAGTATGTCACCAGGGAAGTCGCCTCGGGTCGTCGGGCGATACCCAGCGATCTGAGGCCAACACTGGCAATGGCGTCGATCGGTGCTGTGGTTGGCGGAATATTTGTATTTGCGACGCTTGACGACCTGTTCGAAGGGGATCTTCAGTACGTCGCCCAGATCGTCCTTCTCATGGTCGGCTACTCGCTGCTTTTCGCCGGCAAGGGCGTTCTTGCGGGGAGCAGGCATTTTGCCCAGGTCGGCTGGGTCCTGGTGATCGAGACTCTGGCTCGGCTGGTGGCCGGGATCGTCGCCATTCAACTTCTCGCAACCGCCACGTCGCTGGGCTGGGCCATGGTCATCGGTGGTGTCGCAGTCCTGGCTATGAGGTGGTGGCGTTATGACAAGGGTGAGTCGAAGGAGTCTTCCACACCGGCCCGAGGCTTTCTCGCCGGTTATGTTGGCGGCACTTCCTCGTCTCAGCTTCTTCTCGGCGGAGCTCCGATCGCCGTGGCAGCGCTGGGGGGATCCCCGGCATTGATCTCGATCGTCTTCGTCACTTTCACTCTCTTCCGGGCGCCACTCACACTCATCTTCGCTCTCCAGGGTCGAGTTCTCCCCTATCTGGTCGGGCTGGCGAGAGAGGCCAATCATGCTCAGTTGGCGCGGATAGCCCGGCTGGTGGTGTTTGGTGGGGCCGGCCTGGCGGTGGTGGGCGGTCTCGTCGGATGGCTCGTGGGCGCCGATGTGGTTGTGCTGCTCTTCGGTGAGGAGTTCGCCCCCACGGCTACCGTCGCCATGCTGGCTGCCGCCGGGGTGATGGCAGCCGCGGCAGCTCAGATCGCCAGTCAGGTCCTCGTCGCCGAGGCCAGGACGAGACGTCTCAGCCTCGCCTGGTTGGGTGGACTGGCCGCCGGTGTGCTTGCCCTCTTGGTGCTCCGGGCCGAGCCCGATACGCGTGTGGCGCTGTCCTTTGCGATTGGGGAGTTCGTGGCGCTCGGCCTGATGGCGGTTCTCGCCACCCGCCGTTAGCACTAGCCGGGTCGGCTACCAGCGAGAAGTCGGCTGTGCTCGGCGGCGAGACTAGGCGGGAAACGCCAGCGGAGTTCGAGGGGGACCTCGGGGAAGTGGGCATTCACCACAAGACACCCGTCCTTGCCGGCGGCCAACCCCGCGCGAATGAGGATTGGCAGGTGTCTGGGTAGCCGCACATCCTCCCCCCTCCCAGCAGCTCGAACCAGACGGAGCAGTTCGGCGACGGCACTGGGCCCAATGGCTGCTACCCAGAACCTTCTGACATAAGGATCCGATGGACGGAAGCGACCTTCGCTCTTCGACAGACGAACCGGAATCACCGGGCGCACCCGGGCGGTCGGCCTGACCGAAGCGCCCGTGTGCCCCACGGCAGTTTCATTCGGAGGACGATTCTGACCGTTGACGGGCGCTTCGGTTCTCATACCGAGACTTCTACAAGATACTGTTAACTACCGTCAAGTGATGTAGAGAGGTGCGCGAAAGAAATCGTAGAGCTAACCATCGTCAGGTGGACCAAGCCTGCCGACGAAGAGCACGATCGACGCCGACTCAGCGATCTCGACTCCGGGCGGCGGGTTCGTGGAGACGATCCTGTCGACCAGATTCGGGTCGGTGATGTTCACCTTCTGTTGGAACAGACTCAGTTTCACGCCGGTGCTCAGCTCGAATTCGCGAACCGTCTCGATTGCCTCCTCGATCGTCATGCCCACGAAACTGGGGAGCGGTGCCAACGGAGGTTCTCCGGTCGACACGAAGATGGTGATGAAGGTGCCTTGACTCACCGTCTCGCCTGGTTCGTGTGACTGGTTGACCACGAGCCCGACGGGCTCAAGGGACGCAACCTCGACAATCTCGACATTGAGACGAAACTCGATCCGCAGCAGCTTCCCGGCGTCTTCTTCCTCCAATCCGACAACGACCGGAACCTGTGTCGGTGGCGGGATCAGGTAGTCGCGGATGTTGGCGGGCTCGCCGGGAAACTTGGTCTCGGGCAAATCCTCCATCACCACTGTCATGAATTCTCCCCAGATCGGTGCCGGGATCGAACCTCCGAATACCCGACTGTATGTCTGGCCGTTGGCCACGATGTTTTCCAGCGGCAGCTGCTCTGCTTCGTATCCGACCCAAACTGCCGTCGAGTACTCGGGAGTGAAGCCGACATACCATGCATCGAGATAGCTCTGATGAGTTCCGGTCTTGCCTCCGATCCGGGGGGAGCCATCCTCGAAGCTCTTGTAGGGGTAGCTCCCGAGGGCGCGGGCGGCGGTTCCGATCCGCGGCACCTGAACCAGTGCCCTGCGGGCTGCGGCGAAGATCGCCGCATCTGCTACCTGGGTCGTGTCCGCCTCGTGCTCGTAGACGACACTTCCGTCATGGTCGACGATCCTGGAGATGATGTAGTCGTTGGTGTGTGAGCCATTGGTGGCGAAGTTGGAGTATGCAGATGCCATCTCCAACGTCGAGACGGCCGACGATCCGAGGACAATGGAGAGGACAGGACTGAGCGCCGACTCGGTGACTCCCATCCGTCTCGCCATGTCAACGATGTTCTCCGGTCCCGCCGCCTCCGACACCTGGGCGTAGACGGCGTTCACCGACCCATAGGTAGCCGCTTCCAGCGTCATCACACCCTTGGAACTGCCGGCATTGCGGACCGTCCAGATATTGGTTCCGTTGGGTGAGCACACGAACTCGCATTGGATCTCGATCGGGCTCTCCCCGCTCCAGTAGTGGCCCATCGTGTAGCCCTGCTCCAAAAGCGTGACGAGGCCAAACGGCTTGAAGGAAGAACCAGGGTTGCGACGACCTTGGATGGCGAGGTCGAATTGGCTGAACTCGAAGGGGAGACCCGACGCCATCACTTTCACCTCACCTGTGAGGTTGTCCACCATCGAGATGGCACCGGTGGGTTGGCACGAGTGAATCTCGGCGTACTTGGTGTAGAAGGCCAGATTCTCCTCGTAATCATCGAAAAGACTGCGGCATGCTTCGAGGTTCTCCTCGTAGGGCAGGAGGGGAAGCCACTGGGTGAGTATTCGGTTGGCTTCCTTCTGGAGACCGAGATCGATGGTGGTGAAGATCTGGAGGCCGCCCCCACCCTCACAGGCGACATCATCGGCCGGGCATCCGAAGATCGCCCTTTTGCGCTCTTCGTTGGTGTCTCCGAGAAAGGCGAACTCGTCGTCGTTGAGCAGTTCGCGCTTCACTTCGGCGACGACGTGGTCGGCCTCACCGCGACGGAGCGGGGCATCGATGACACCCAGAGGTTCTCGGGTTGCCCTGAGGGCCTCGGTCTCGGTGATCCACCCCTCCTCCTCCATCTGGACGATCACGTCGTTGCGACGATCCAGGGTGAACTCGGGACGAGTACGGGGGTTGTATAGAGAAGGGTTGCGAACCAGGACCGCCAGGGCGGCAGCCTCGTGGATCTCGAGATCATCGAGGTCCTTGCTAAAGAACTCCCTGGCCGCCGTCTGGATTCCATAGGCGCCGGATCCGAAGTAGACCGAGTTCATGTAGAACTCGAGGATGCGCTCCTTGGAGAAACGGCGCTCCAGTTCGGCCGAGACGAACGCCTCGTTCACCTTGCGGCGAACGGTGAGCTCGCTGCCCACGAAAGCGTTCTTGACGACCTGCTGGGTGATGGTCGACCCGCCTCGAGTGGTGTCGTATATCAGATTGTCAAAGGCGGCGGAGGCGACAGCGGAGAAGTCGACACCTTCGTGCTTGAAGAAGTCGGCGTCCTCGGCGGCGAGGATGGCGTAGACGACCATCTCGGGCACGTCCTCGTATGGGACCGGCTCCGAGTTGCGGCCGTCGTGGAGTTCGTCGAGGACCTCGCCGGAGTCTGCATATATACGGCTGACACGGCTCAGGTCGGGGAGTGTCAGCTCCATGGCCGCAGTTTCAGGCACCCATTCTTCCTGAAGCTCCTCGAACGTGCCGTAGGCGGAGTTTGCCCCCAGAAACGCGAAAAGGCCGACCCAGCCGGATAGGAGAAGGGACATAGAGAGGAGGGTGGCCAGGGCGCCAAACCAGCGACCCCGCCTTTCCCTTGCCTCGATTTGGTGGATGAGGGCTTTCCTGGCCATGACAGAGCACCTAGATACTTGACACTCAGGTATTCGACGTCACGGGGAGTCGGCGAGTTCCCGAACTACGATCCCCGGGACTGTAAGGATACAAAGGGTATGGCCCAATCTCGTCGCACATCGAGTGACATTGAGATAGACACCGTCTATTCCGATCCGCCTGACCCCAACCTGATCGGGGAGCCGGGGGAGTTTCCGTTCACGCGTGGCCCATATCCGAGCATGTATCGCGGTCGACGGTGGACCATGCGCCAGTACGCCGGATTCGGCAACCCGGAGGAGACCAATCGCCGGTTCAAGGATCTTCTCGAGGCCGGGCAAACCGGTCTCAGTGTCGCCTTCGATCTTCCCACTCAGATGGGTCTCGACTCGGACAATCCTCTTGCAGAGGGAGAGGTGGGCAAGGTCGGAGTCGCTATCGACTCACTCGACGACATGCGCCGGCTTCTCGACGGGATTCCCCTCGATGAGGTTTCGACCTCGATGACGATCAATTCGACCGCGCCGATTCTGTTGTTGCTCTATCAGCTTGTCGCCGAAGAGCGCGGTATCGCTGCCGACCAGCTTCGAGGGACGATCCAGAACGACATTCTCAAGGAATACGTTGCGAGGGGCACCTACATCTACCCGCCCCGACCGTCGATGCGGCTCATCACGGATGTGTTTGGCTATGCCGACGAGCACCTGCCGCTATGGAACACGATCTCGATCAGCGGATATCACATCAGGGAGGCCGGAGCCACCGCGGCACAGGAGCTTGCGTTCACCATCGCCAACGGGCTTGCCTATGTGCAGGCTGCGATCGACGCAGGTCTCGACGTTGACGTTTTTGCTCCGAGGCTCTCTTTCTTCTGGAACAGTCACAACGACTTCTTCGAGGAGGTAGCCAAGTTTCGAGCGGCCCGGCGAATCTGGGCCCGGCACATGCGCGACGAGGTAGGGGCGAAGAATCCCAAGTCGTGGGCCATGCGATTTCACACTCAGACGGCCGGTTCGACCCTGACCGCCCAGCAGCCGCTCAACAACGTCGTCCGGACCACGATCCAGGCTCTCGCTGCCGTTCTGGGAGGCACCCAGTCGTTGCATACCAACTCGTATGACGAAGCCGTGGGTCTGCCCACCGACGAGAGCGCACTCGTTGCCTTGCGCACACAGCAGGTGATAGCGCACGAGTCGGGTGTTGCCGACACGGTCGATCCGCTCGCCGGCTCATACTTCGTCGAGAAGCTCACCAACGAACTTGATTCCAAAGCAGAGGACTTGCTCACCCAGCTTGCTTCCATGGGCGGCGCAATCGTCGCTATCGAGGAGGGGTGGATGCAGGGCCAAATCGAAGACTCCGCCTACCGCGATGCCCAACGGCAGGGGAGTGGCGAGTCGGTCGTCGTCGGAGTCAACCGGTTCATATCCGACGAGTCAGAGCCCATTCCGGTGCTCGACATCGACCCGTCCCTCGAGGAGTCACAGAAGGAGTCGGTGAAGGTGTGGCGAGCCGGACGGGATCAAAACGGTGTCACACTGGCTCTCTCACAGGTTGGCGAAACGGCGGCTACCGAAGAGAATCTGATGAGAGTCATCAAGGGCGCACTGGCAGTTGGTGCGACCGTCGGTGAGATCTCCGACTCACTTCGAGAGGTCTTCGGGGTCTACCGGCCAACGGGGTAGACCAGTACCGTCCCGACGACTCATGAGTGACATCCAAACCCATCTTCTGATCGTCGGAGGGGGCCCAGCCGGCACCCAGGCGGCGACGACCGCAGCAACCAAGGGTGCCCGAGTGACGCTGATCGAGAAGGACATCGTCGGCGGCGCCGCCCACCTCTGGGATTGCATTCCGTCGAAGACTATGGCGGCGAGCGCCTTGAGGCACACTTCGGTTCGCAACGCCGTCAAGCTCGGGTTGGTCAACGATCCCGGTCGGGTCGATCCGAAGGTTCTTGCCGATCGGATCGCTGAGATCACGGCGGATATCAACACCACCTTGATCAATCTGCTCGACTCTCAAGAAGTCGACATCATCAGAGGAACCGGTCGGTTCGTCGGTGCAAACGAGGCGATTGTCGAAACCGTCAATGGCGATCGGAGGATCGGTTTCGACAAGGCGCTGATCTCCACCGGGTCGGCTCCTCGTATTCCAGATTGGGCAGAGGTGGACCGCGAGCGGGTGTTGACCACGAGAGACTGTTACAACCTTCCCGAGGTGCCGAAACACCTCGTTGTGATTGGCTCGGGGGTCACCGGTGTCGAGTTCACCCACATCTTCGAGAGCATGGGGGCCGATATCAGTCTGGTGGTTTCCCGTCAGCAGATTCTTCCTCACAGAGATCCCGAGGTTGCTGCCGTTCTCGAGGAAGATTTCCTGGAGAGGGGAGTCCATCTGGTCATCGGGGCTCGCGCCGAGTCGATCGACCTTACCCCTGATGGAGTCTCTGTGGTCTGCAACGACGGTCGGGTCATCAGCGGGTCGCACGCACTCCTCGCCGTTGGCTCCGTGCCCCAGACCGATGGCCTTGGGCTCGATGCCGCCGGTGTCGACACCGATCATGGGTATGTCCCCGTGGACGAGTACCTGCGTACTTCGGTGCCCCACATCTACGCCGCCGGCGATGTCACCGGCCAAATGCCTCTGAGCTCTGTTGCTTCGATGCAGGGACGCAAGATCGCCCGCCACGCCCTCGACCTCCCGGTCGAGCCGCTGGATTACAGTAAGGTCGCCGAAGCCATCTTCACGGAGCCGGAGATTGCCTCAGTTGGCCTGGTTGACGTCGAGGCAGCGGCCTTGGGACGAAAGGTCCGCACGACCAAGGTGCCATTCGCCTCGAACGACAGGTCTGTGTTGCAGCATTTCACCCGGGGGTTTGTGAAAGTGACATCCGATCCGGCCACCGGGGTGGTCCTCGGCGGGACCATCGTCGGCCATCGAGCATCGGAATTGATCGGGATCATCGCTTTGGCCGTCCAGGCTCGGGTCTCGGCACAGACCCTGGTCGAGACGCTGATGGTGCACCCTTCGATGACCGAGGCGATCACCGACGCCGCCGAGTAGAGCGCACCGAGCTGTTTTTCAGATTTCTTTGGGATTTTGGCGTTAACCCTCTTGACTTTTCTGGTGATCGAACGTATGTTCGAGGTATGGATTGGTCTCAAGCCACTGTGGATGAGATCGACCGGGGTTTCGATCATTTCGGCGGGCTACGCGGCGCCACCGACGCCCAATTGTGTTCTCTGATTCAGGCTGCCGACGTCGCCCAGTCGTGGATGACCGATGGTGCTCGGAGTTTGACGGATTGGGTGGCAGCCAGGCTTCGGCTCCGTCCTGTCACGGCTCGTCAACTGGTTTCTGTGGCGAGACGGCTTTCTGATCTTCCTGTTCTTACGAAGCGCTTTGCTGCTGGTGACCTTTCGTTGGATCAGGTGGACGCTATTTCCCGGATGGCTACCGCTGACACCGAGGAAGGGTTGATCGAAGAGGCCTTGGGTTGGTCGAATGCTGTTTTGGATAGGAAGGCCCGAAGGGCCAATCCTCCTACTGCTGAGGATGAACGCAAAGCGCATGCGCTGAGAGCCTTGTGGATACAACGGACTCTCGACGGTTCATCAGGGAGATTGACTGCTCAGTTACCCCACTTCGAACTAGAAATCGTCGAAACCGCTATCCGCGACCGGGCCGACCAGTTTCCTGTCAACCCTGAAACCAGTGTCTTCGACGCTTACTCCCAGCGGATGGCGGATGGGTTGGTCGAGTTGGCTGCTACTACCGGTGATCAGACCACTACTTCACCGCCTCAGGTCACCGTGTTTGCCGACCTTGACGCTCTGGTCACCGAAACCCCTGGTGTCACCGAACTCGGTTCCGGTGGTTTGGTTCCCAACGAGACGGCAAGACGACTTTCCTGTGACTGTGTCCTCGAAACAGTCATCACCGACGGTTCCCAGATAATCGGTGTAGGTAGGAACAGTCGGACGGTTCCCGGCTGGTTGCGACGGTTGGTTCATCATCGTGACGGTGGATCCTGCCGGTTCCACGGGTGTGACAACAACCAGTGGCTTCAGGTTCATCATGTTGTCCACTGGTCGAAAGGCGGACCCACCGATCTGGACAATCTGATCCTGTTATGTGGGTTTCACCACCGGTTCCTACACGAGGAGGGGTGGCATATCACCCATGGTGAGAGCGGCGGGTTCCAATTCCGCAAACCGGACTGGACCCTTTATCCCGAACCCAAACCTCCACTCGAACCCAGACTCAAAGCCCTCGTCGACCGACCTATCTAGGGGCAGCCGCCCCCGCCTCCGCTCCTCCACAGAACACAGCCAGCAGCTATCTGACTATGGCGATTACCTCGCCGGCTGACACGGTGTCACCGGGCTCGACCCGGAGATCGACGACGTCGCCACCGTTCGGTGTGGTGACCTCGTTCTCCATCTTCATTGACTCGAGGACACATATCGGCTCTCCAGCCTTCACCGGGTCTCCCGCTTCCACATGGACCTTGACGATCGTCCCCTGCATCGGTGCGGTTATAACGCCATCGGAGGCTCCGGACTGGCCGCTCGCGGAGAGCTTCGGCGCACGGCGCCGGGTCGGCCCTCCGGCCACTGCCGGCTCCGGGGCCCAGTAGGAGACCATGAACCGGCGACCACCGATCTCCACAGTGATGTCCCGCTTCGTCATCTCCTCCTCTTCGGGAATTGCCGGCGCCACATCGGGGGGAATACCTTCGAGCGAGACCGACTCCTCCATCCACCTGGTGTGGTGGCGTCCCTCTAGGAAGTCTTCGTTTTCGAGCACCGCCAGGTGGGCCGGGATGGTGGTGGAGACGCCACGGACTTTGAACTCCCTGAGTGCACGTTTGCCACGATTGATCGCCATCTCGCGGTCGGACCCCCAGACGATGAGCTTTGCCAACAGGTTGTCGTAGTACTGGGAGACTGTTGTCCCGGGCCGTATCCAGGAATCAACACGAACGCCCGGTCCGGCAGGCTCCTGCCACTCGACTACTTGACCCGGGGTGGGCAGATAGTTGGTGAACGGATCCTCCGCATTGATGCGGAACTCGATGGCGTGGCCACGAGGCTCGACCTCCTCGATGTCGAGCTTCTCGCCGTTGGCGATTTTCAACTGCCACTCGACAATGTCGATTCCGGTGACCATCTCGGTGACGGTGTGCTCGACCTGGAGACGTGTGTTCATCTCGAGGAAGAAGAATTCTCCGTCCTCATCGACGAGAAATTCCACAGTTCCGGCGTTCACGTACTCGCACGACCTTCCGGCGGCCAAAGCAGCCTTTCCCAGTGCCTTTCGCTGCTTGCCCGACAGGCCAGGAGAGGGGGTCTCCTCGATCAGCTTCTGGTGGCGTCGTTGAACCGAGCAGTCCCGTTCGCCGAGAAAGAGGCTGTTGCCATGGGTGTCGAACAGGATCTGGGCTTCGACGTGTCTCGACTTCTCCAGATACTTCTCGACGTAGACCTCAGGGTTGCCGAAGTAGGCATCGGCTTCGCGGCGGGCACCCTCGAAGGCGTCCTCGGCGCCCTTGGCTTCGTGCACGACACGCAAGCCCTTGCCGCCGCCTCCGTGAGCGGCCTTGACCGCCACCGGGTACCCGAATTCGGCTGCGAGATCGAGAACCTCCTCAACAGATGTGACTGGGTCTGTGATGCCGGGCACTGTCGCCACGCCGAAGTCCTCGGCGTGGCGCCGGGAGGTGATCTTGTCTCCCATCGCCTCGATGGAGTCACCGGTGGGGCCAACCCAGATGAGCCCGGCGTCGACGACTGCCCTGGCAAAGATGGCGTTCTCCGAGAGGAAGCCGTAGCCGGGGTGAATCGCCTCGGCTCCCGACTCATGGGCGACCTGGAGAATCTTCTCCTGATTCAGATAGCTCTCCGCTGCTGGTGCCGGGCCAACATTCCACGCTTCGTCGGCCAAATCGAGGTGCAACGAGTCCCGATCGAGCTCGGAGTAGATGGCGATTGTCCTGATCCCCATCTCCCGAGCCGTCCGTATGACCCGGACTGCAATCTCGCCTCGATTGGCGACGAGGAGTGACTTCATAGTGGCCCGTTGCCATGCTTCTTGGGTGGCAGGGTCTCGCGTTTGCTGCGAAGCATTTCCATGGCGCGAATCAACTTCACGCGGGTCTCTCTGGGCTCTATGACCTCATCGACGAGCCCGAGCTCCGCTGCGACATAGGGGTTGTTGAACTTGGCCTCGTAGTCCTCGATCAGCTCGGTGCGTCTTGCCTCCGCATCGTCGGCGCCGGACAACTCGCGGCGATGGATGATGTTCACGGCACCCGGGGCTCCCATCACCGCGATCTCGGCCGAGGGCCAGGCGAACACCAGGTCGGCCCGGATACCCCGGGCGTTCATCACGAGGTATGCCCCGCCGTACGCCTTTCGAGTGATGACCGAGATGCGGGGGACGGTGGCCTCGCAGTAGGCATAGAGAAGCTTTGCCCCATGGCGGATGATTCCGTTGTGCTCCTGTTCAACTCCGGGGAGAAAGCCGGGCACATCGACAAAGGTGATGATCGGGATGTTGAAGGCATCGCAGAAACGCACGAACCGGGCGGCCTTCTCCGAAGCGGTGATATCGAGCGTCCCGGCAAGAAATGCCGGCTGGTTGGCAACCACGCCGATCGTGTGCCCGTCGAGTCGGCCGAATCCCACGACGATGTTCTTGGCCCAAAGCTCGTGCACCTCGAGGAACTCCTCGTCGTCGACCACCGCTTCGATCACCTCCGTGATGTCGTAGGGCTGGTTCGAGGAGTCGGGAATCATGGTGTCGAGCGAGTCGTCGAGACGGTCGGTCCTATCCCCCGGGGCGTAATAGGGCGGCATCTCCATGTTGTTTCGTGGTAGGAAGGACACGAGATGACGCACCGCCTCCAGAGCGTCCTGTCCCGTCGGGTACACGAAATGGGTGACACCTGACTTGGAAGCATGAGCGGTGGCTCCGCCCAACTCCTCCATCGTCACGTCTTCGCCGGTTACCGCCTTGATGACGTCCGGGCCGGTGATGAACATGTGCGAGGTCTTGTCTACCTGAAAGACGAAATCGGTCAGGGCGGGGGAGTAGACGGCACCACCGGCGCAAGGTCCCATTATCACGGAGATCTGGGGGATGACCCCGGACGCTTGGACGTTGCGCTCGAAGATTCGACCGTAACCGTCGAGTGAATCGACACCCTCCTGGATGCGGGCTCCTCCGGAGTCTTTGAGCCCTATGACGGGAGCGCCGGTATCGATCGCGAGGTCGAGGATCTTGCAGATCTTGTCGGCGACCACTTTGCCGAGACTTCCTCCAAACACCGTGAAGTCCTCGGCGAACACGAATATGGGGCGACCGTCGATCGTACCGTGACCCGTCACCACCGCGTCACCGAGAGGTTTTTTGTCCTCAACGCCGAAACCGGTCGACTGGTGACGGACGAACTGATCGATCTCCTGGAATGAGTCCTTGTCGAGGAGAGCCTCTATGCGCTCGCGGGCAGTTAGCTTCCCGGCCTCGTGCTGTCTGGCCACCGCGCGCTGGGTCCCGGAGTGAAGCGCCTCCTCGCGCAATTCTCTTAGATGCTCAACGCGCGCCTCGGTACCCAAGACTCCTCCGTATCCTCACAGTTTCAGACTCGCCCGAGGACGAGATGGCTACACCATATTTCCAACAGCGCATTGAGAGTGTTCCTTCCACTCAGGATGTCGCTCGCGAGAACCTAGGGGAGCTTCCCGTTCTGATCATGACCCCGAACCAGACCAAAGGCCGAGGAAGGGAGGGTAGCGACTGGATCACGGCCGATCGAGCGGTTGCCGCGTCGCTCGCATTCGCTTGCGATGATGATGACACCCGTCCCTTTTCGCTCATGGCGGGTGTCGCTGCGGCCCGGGTCACCGAGGCCGCAATGCTGAAGTGGCCCAACGACGTCGTGTTGGGAGATCTCAAGGTCGGGGGGATCCTTGTCGAGCGCAGCGCCGACGTCGTGGTAGTCGGTCTTGGGCTGAATCTGTGGTGGCCCCACCCTCCGGAAGGGATGGCCGGTCTTTTGGGCGAGGATCCGGGAGAGGACCGCTACGCCGAAGTAGCCGGTCTCTGGGGCGCCGAGATGATGCGGCTAGTGGACTCCGATGGCTGGCCGATCGATGAGTACCGCAGTCTGTGTAACACGATCGGAATGGACATCACATGGGATCCTGGCGGTTCTGGCCGTGCTATCTCGGTCAGAGATGACGGTGGTCTGGTCGTCGAGACGGATACAGGTCGGAAGACCATCTTCTCGGGTGTGGTCAGACACGTGAGGATTTCCTGAACCCTTGAGAGGCGATGACTCATCCGAGGTCTTCGACGACCGCCGGCTCCAATGTCGCCTGGAAGAAGGCGACGATTCTGGCGAACCCGTCGTCGGCGGCGGCCTGGTTGAAGTCGGGGGCGTCGATATCGAGAAAGCCATGACCCGCACCTTCGAAGAGGAGCCACTGGCCATGTTCGTTGCGTCGTTGCGCCTCGTCGACCGAGCCGGTGTCGATCAGCTCGTCGTCTGTGCCGTAGAGGCCGAGCACCGGCACCGGTAGATGGTCTAGATAGTCGGCAACCTGGAACTCGCGCTCCTCGTCGCCGGTGAGGGGTGTGCTGACCACGGCGACCGATCTCACCCAGTCTCTGGTGGCCGCCTTGATCAACGCGAACCGACCACCCACATCCGTGCCGAGAATGCCAACATTGCTGCTCACGTTCCATTCGACGTCGTCGGAGTCGATGAACTCGTGGATCTCGTCCAGATCGGCCGCGGCCCGACTATCGGTGAGCGCGTTGTATGCCGTCAGCGGATCTGCTTGGGATCGATACATGTCGAGGCTGAGGGCGGCTATGCCCGAACGAGCCAGACGGCGACAGATGTCCTTCTCGAAACTGCCCAGACCGTTGAGGTCGGCCACGACAATCACCACAGGAAATCTGCCGGCCTCATCGGGTCGGGCGATATACCCATCGTGGTGCTGGGTGCCGACCGGGATCGGCCAGGATCCGTAGAGAATCGGGTAGGTCCCCTCATGGGAGAGAACGGCCAAAGTGTCAGACCTCCTGGTGTCCTGAGTCGTAGATCCGTGCTGATCTTGCCCAGGCATCGGCGTTCCTGACAAGGACGCACAACGAAGGCGCAGCCGTAGCTGCGTCGAGGCGGAGGACGCCGTCAGGGGCGTTGAGGGCAGGCGAGGTTCTGTGCATGATTTGCGACTCGGGACACTAATGTCAGCCGGGACAATAACTGTTATGCGGTTGGTCCATGGCAACGGGTAGCAATGGAACCTCAGTTACCCTTTCAACGTCTAAACCAACGATGCCCAACTCGTCCCAAACATCTTCGCGGCGTCGGCTACCCAAGTGGCTAAAGGTCACAATCATTTCCCTGCTGGTGGTGGCCAATTTCGTGGCGCTCGCTGCCATCTGGGCCATCAACACCGGTCAAGGGCTGCTGGCCACAGCAGACACGAACAGCGAGGTCGTCGAGGTCCTCGACGAAGCGAGCGGCGACGATCTGACATTCCTGGTGATCGGCTCTGACTCGCGGGCCGGTCTCGACGATCTCACAAACTTTGGGCCTGCCGGCGGAGCTCGAGGGGATGTCATCATGCTGGTGCGGCTCGACTCCGACACTTCCGCCGCCCAGATCCTCAGCATCCCACGTGACCTCTACGTGGACATCGCCGGGCATGGCCAGAATCGGATCAACTCCGCCTACGCGTTTGGCGGGCCTTCGCTGATGGTCGAGACCATTCGGGACAGTCTTGGAGTCGATGTGAACCACTACGTCGAGATCGATTTTGTCGGGTTCGAATCCCTCATCGACGAACTTGGGGGGATCGAGCTCTGGTTCCCCTACCAGGCCCGGGATCTCAAATCAGGGCTCGACGTCGATGCAGGCACCCAGACGCTCGACGGGGCAACGGCCCTCGCCTATGCGCGGTCGAGAAAATACCAGGAGTTGCAGAACGGGAGATGGGTCAGCGTCAACGCCAACGACATCGGGCGCACCGAGCGTCAACAGGAGGTCGTTCGCGCCATCGTCACCAAGCTGAGGAGACCAGGTTCGATCACCGAGGCAGGTGACATCGCTGCGGCCCTCGCAAGACACATGACCATCGACTCCACTCTGGCGTCTTCCTCGGTGGCCGGCCTTGCCTGGGCTTTCAGGGGGATTCTTGCCGGTTCGTTAGAGGCCACAACCTTGCCTGCATATGGCACGAGCATCGGTGGACGATCCGTCCTCATCGCCAAAGAGCCTGACGCCGGCGCAGTGCTTGCCAACTTCCGGGCAGGCATCGCCTTCTCCTCTCAGCCTCTCAGGCTTCATGTCCTCAATGGCAACGGTGTCGCTGGGTCGGCAGGTGACATGTCTCGCACCCTCGAGTCGAAGGGTTTTCTGGTCGAGTCGGTCGGTGACGCCGACTCGACCGACTACCCCGAGACCATCGTTGTGGTCCCCAGCGGTAGTGGCAACGGCGAGATCATCGTCGAAGCCCTGGGTTTTGGTGTAGTTGAGGTGGGAACAGTCGATAACGGGTACGACGCGGTGGTCATCGTGGGAGCCGATGTTCCCTGACGACACATCACGGCCAACCACCGTTCGACATAGCATGAGGACCTGATGCAAGTAACAATCATTGGCGCGGGGTACGTCGGTCTCGTCACCGGAGGTGGTCTGGCGAGCCTAGGACACAGAGTTCGACTCGGTGAGGTCGATCCCGATCGCGTGGCAAGACTCGATTCGGGTGATGTCCCCATTTTCGAAAGCGGATTGCCGGATCTCCTGTCTCGTGGCTCCGAACAAGATCTGATCAGCTACCACACCTCGAACGTCGAGGCCGCTGAGGGTGCCGATTTCATTTTTCTTTGTTTGCCAACTCCCCAGGGTGATGACGGTCGGGCCGACCTCGGTTTGGTTCACGCGGTTGTTGATGAACTCGCCAACGAGGTGGCTGACGATGCCATCTTCGTGGTCAAGTCCACCGTTCCTCCCGGGACGGTCGCCGGCTTGCGGAAACGTCTTGCCGACCTTGGTAGCCCGGCGCGAGTTGTTTCTCACCCCGAGTTCCTTCGAGAGGGCAAAGCTGTGGAGGACTTCATGGATCCCGACCGGATCGTGGTGGGCGCTTATGACGATGAAGACGCAGAAGCGGTGGCCGATTTGTATGCGAGCCTCGACGCCAACGTGGTGCGCACCGACCCGACCTCGGCCGAGATGATCAAATACGCATCCAACTCCTATCTCGCCGCCCGTCTGACATTTGTCAACACGCTTGCCAACGTATGTGAGGCGGTTGGTGCAGATGTTCTCGACGTGATATCGGGCATGGGGATGGACCATCGCATCGGTCCCCATTTCCTCAAGCCCGGCCCCGGTTACGGAGGGTCGTGTTTTCCCAAGGACACCGCAGCGCTCATCGGAGTCGCCGAGGATGCCGGATACGACTTCGAGTTGCTCCGGGCGGTGATCGAGGCGGATCATCAACAGCGTCGCCGTGTTGCCGAGAAGGTGAGGCAGGCTGCAGGTGGCGGGCTTCGGGGCCGTCGGGTGGCCATGTGGGGCGTCGCTTTCAAGGCCGGCACCGACGACGTTCGGGAGTCTCCCGCGCTTCGTATCGCCGAGTTGCTCAAAGAGGAAGGCGCCGATGTGGTTGCGTACGACCCCGAGGGGACCACCGATCTGGTGACGATGGCGGCCGATCCGATCGACGCGGCCAGAGATGCCGACGTCTTGTTCATCGCCACCGAATGGCCGGTATTTCTCACCATCGACATGACCGAAGTGGCGAGAGTGATGAAGGGCTACCGGGTGGTGGACTCCCGAAACCTCCTCGATCCCTCCGCAGTCAGGGCCGCCGGGCTCGACTACTGGGGTCTGGGACGACCAAGTGCCTGACCAAGCCGCACACCTGTTCTCTCCTATCTGAACAGGTCCTCGTCCACCGGCCGCACCAGATCGGCGGCTCGTCCCTCACCACGTGGACCCTCGTAACCCCTGACCAGAGCAGCAGGAATCCCGTCTGCCTTTCCCATGACGAGGTCGGAGGCAGCCGCGAGCTCATCGGCCACGGCAACCTCCGTCACGTCGAGCTCACGGCCAGACCAGTCCTTCGTCCCTTTGAGATCGAGCACGGCGATGAGTCCCGAGATGCCGATTGCGACATCGGTGAGCCCCCTCCTCCACGGTCTTCCAAAGGTATCCGAGATGATCACGCCAAGTTCGACTCCGAAGTGTCTCTCGAGCTTTGCCCTGATTCGATGTGCCGACCGATCCGGATCGTCAGGCAGAAGAATCATGGTGCCCGGTGCTGCATTGGAGCGATCGATGCCCGCGTTGGCACAGACAAAGCCGTGTTTCGTCTCGGCGATGATCAGGTCCCCCCGACGTCGCACGATCGATGTCGCCTGCTCTTCGACGAGGAGCTTTTTGAACTCTTCGGGATCACCGATGATCTCACGTACGGCACCCTCCGCTTTGGAGACGATCTTGTGGGTCACCACGATCACGTCACCCGACAACGGCTGAAGCGGCTCCAGGGCACCGATCAGCCTCTTCGCGACGTCGTCGCCAGGCGAAACCACTCCGATGCCTACCAGCGGGTGTATCTCGAGACTCATGCGGCAAGTATCTCCTCAGCGAGGGCTCGCGCCTTGGTCGCTCTCGCTATCCGGGTGTCGGTGACCATTATCTCAACGCCGCCCAACCGTCCTGCGTCGTCGGAATCCTGGGTATCGACCACGAGCATGTCGATCAGTCCATCGTATGCCGCTATGACCCCGGCGTTGCCGGCGGGCAGTCCCAGTGATGCCATCACCCTGGCGGCCGGCCCTTTGAGGGCCTTGCCTCCGAAAAGAGGGCTGACTGCCACCACCCGCTGGTGGCTCCTGATCGCCTGTCGGATCTCGTTGATGGCCAGAATCGGCCATATCGACAGCGGCGGATTGGACGGCGCAATGACAACGACGTCGGCGGCTCCGATGGCTCTCAGTACCCCTGGCGCAGGCCGCGCAGCTTCCGAACCCGGGTATCGCAACTCTTTGACCTCGTCGCGATTGCCGCGAAGCACGAAATATTCCTGGAAGCTGAGCCATTCGTCTCCCTCGATTCTCACTTCGGTACGCAGGGTGTCATCGGTGGCCGGCACAACATCGGTCTGAAGATCGAAGCTGTCGGCGATCTCAGCGGTGACTACGGAGAGGGGCTTGCCAGCGGCAAGGGCCCCGGTACGGAACAGGTTCAACGCAAGGTCGAGATCACCAAGCCGAAAACGGTTGTCCACCCCAAATCGCCCCAGCTCGTCGTTGAACACAAAGGTGTCCCCGGAACGACCCCAGCCGTCGGGGCCCTCGACGCCGGCGAGCGTATAGATCACCGTGTCCAGGTCCGCCGAGACGTGAAGACCATGGATGTCCTCATCGTCGCCGACGTTGACGACGACCTTCAGATCGACGTCGGGCACAGCCGCCAGGCCCCTAGCCATACGGGCGCCACCCACTCCTCCTGACAGCTCCACTACCTTCATCCAAACTTCCAGATCTTGCTCAGCGTCATCCTCAGACCACAATGGCACCCCGCATGACCGATGCACCTACTCCGCGAGCCGCGGAAACACAGTCGCCCGAAGTCCTGTCCGCTTCGCCCGTGGTCAAAGTTCTCATGACGACTGTTGCCGGAGCAGACCTTGCAGCGGCTCTTGCCGCGGTTGGCCGACAAGTTTACGACCCGATCGCCGACGTCGTGGTCGTGGGTGGTGAATCCGGCGAGATTCCTGATGGGGCGACGACCGCAGATTCTCTGGAGGAGGCGATCAAGGCTGCGGGTGACGACATCGATTATCTGTGGATACTTCATTCCGACGCTCGTCCACGTCCCGATGCCCTGGGGGCATTGGTCACCGAGATCGAGCTTGCCGGTGCCGCTTTGGGCGGCTCCAAGCTCCTTGTTGCCGGTACCAGCGAGGAGCTCGAAGCGGTCGGGAGCTCAACGGATGTGTTCGGTGAGCCCCACAGCGGGCTTGAGGAAGGGGAAATCGATTTCCAGCAATACGACGTTGTCCGCGAGGTCGCGTTTGTCAGGTCGGCGTCGATGTTGGTTCGTCGTGATCTCGCGCAGGGTCTGAGAGGTCTTGACGAGCTACTCCCTCCGATAGCGGCCGGTCTCGATTTCTCGCAGCGGGCGCGTCTGGCTGGGGGGAGGGTGATCAGTGTCCCGTCTTCGGAGGTCTATCACCAGGGGCGGTGCAACGAACACGGCCACGGATGGCGGGAGCAAGCGGGCCGTCTGCGGGCAATGGTCACTGCATACAGCCCGCTGACACTTCTGTGGTTGATCCCCTATGACTTCATTGTCTCGGTTCTCGACTCACTGCTGAGCCTGTTTCTCCTCCGATGGAGGCCGGCGGCTCGCTATTTCTTCTCGTGGGGGTGGAATGCCTATCACCTCCCATCCACGATCGGTCTTCGGAGACGGTTCAGGCCGGTTCGCGTGCTGGGTGATGAGGAGCTGTTCCGGTTTCAAGCTCGGGGGTCGGTTCGGCTGCGAGACGTCGGCTCGGAGTTGGTTGTGCGGATTCTCTCCATGTTCGACGAGGACCAAGTCATTGCCCGCGGGGCCATGCGTGTCCGGGGCTCATCGGGAATTTGGGGCGCTGCGATGGCTGTGCTCGTTCTGGTATTCGCCATGCGGTCCTTGATATTCATCGGTGTTCCGAACGTTGGTGCCAGCTTCCCGTTCGAAGAGGCAGCCACGTCTCTGGATCGTTGGCTCGCCGGTTGGAATGATTCAGGTCTGGGTTCTCCTGCGCCGGTCCATCCCTCAGTGGGTGTCACCGGCCTCTGGTCGTGGCTTTGGTTAGGCGCCGAGGGCGCCGCTCGCACACTTCTGACCATCGCCTTCGGGCTCCTCGCGGTCGTCGGAATGGGACGTCTTGCGGGGCGTCTCGGATATCGCGGCCCCGGCCGATATCTGTCCGGGTTGGTGCTTCTCGCGGGTCCCGGCACAGCGATTCTCGTGGGGTCGGGGTCATGGTTGGCCCTGGCGGCGGTGGCAACGCTGCCCTGGGCAGTTCGGGCGGTGTTCGTGCATCCCGATGAGGTCGGCAGAGGGCGGCTCAGCCATATCGGATGGGCTGTCCTCCTCGGGATACCCCTGGCAGCCTTCTCTCCCTTTCTCGCGATTGTCCCGCTTCTCTGTGTGATCGTGTGGAAGTTGTCGGGAGGGAAGGATTCGAGTTTTGGGCTCACTCTCGTCGGTCTTCTCGGGGCGGTCGTCGCGGCCCCATTCCTGCTGGGTGACACCGGTTGGGTTCTGGACTCGCACCGAAGGCTCGGTCTGTCGGTTTCTGAACTGTGGCCGGTGTTGCTTGCTGTTGGTTTTGTGCCGATGGTGTTCATTGACTTGAAGACGAGACGGCTCGGAACACTGGGTGCCGTCCTGGGGCTTTCCGGATTGCTGGCAGTTGGTCTGCCATATGGCGGTCCGGGGGTCGAAGAAGCAGCCCTCGTTCTGGCATCCTTCGGGACTGCTCTCATCGTGGCGGCCGGTCTCGACGTCGTGTCATCCAACCCACGTCGGCTCATGGGTGCTCTTGTGTCGATCATCATTCTCTTCTTGTCCATTGGAATCTTGGGAAACGGGCGTCTCGGCTTGCCGGGGGGTGACCTCAACGAGCGGATCGAGTTTGCGTCCGCATTGGCTGGTGACGCCGGGCCAGGCCGGGTTCTCGTCGCCTCGACGCTGAGAGACGACATCCCGGGAGAAGCCAGGGCGGGGCCGGGTTTTTGGTATCGCCTTGTCGATGGCCACGGCATGACCAGCGACGAAGTCTGGCTGCCGACCCCACTTCCCGGCGATCACGAGCTCGACACCGCACTCGAGAGGATCAGCAGCGGTGGCGAATTACGACCCGGGAAACTGCTCGCGCCGTTCGCCATCGACTGGCTGATCCTTCTCGGCCCGACGTTCCGTTTGGATGAGGTTTTGGTTGCCCAACTCGATCTGGTGCCCACTCCCCTCGAACCGGACTCGAGAGTCTTCGCCAACCCGGTCTCGACTCCGCTGGCGGACTCGGGAACCGAATCGGTATGGCTTCGATCGGGGACAGGTTTTGCTGGTGAGCCCGGGTCGGGGAGGGTCTCTCTGGCAATGAACCATGACAACGGTTGGAGCCCTGAGCCCGGCCCCCATGAGTGGCGTGCAACTGTCAGTGCCGTCGACGGTGTGGCCGGTTTCCGGGGAACGACTCAAAACATGGTGTTCGCCGTCTTGGCCGCGGCTCTTCTACTCGTGTCGCTGGGACTTCTCTTCATCGCGAGGCGACGACGATGAAGTACGTCAGCTTGATGATCGGCCTCGCCCTGGCAGTGGGAGTGTTCGTCATCCCGGCGCCGGATGCCCCAGAGCCGGGCCCAGCCGCAGGTGTGAAGGAGCCTCCAGTTGCCGTGTGCGCCATCGAGGAAGGCAGTGGTCGAACCACCGAAGTGGTGATCCTCTCGACTATCAACGGCCCGACGCGGCTTACCTTGTTCGCCAGCGGGGAATCGACCGGGAGCATCGGGCAGCCAACCGGAGCATCCGGTTCCGTGGTCATCCCGGTTGTGGACGTAGCCGCGGTAGGTACGGTCGGAGGTCTCGTTGAGCTGCCCATCTCCTCATCCGCCGCTGGCGTGATCGTGACGGGAGCGGAGTCGATGTCGGCCGAGTCTTGCGCCGATGTCCCGACAAGGCAGTCTTTCATAACCGGGGCATCGACTATCGGCGGCCATGCGTTCGAGCTTCACTTGATGAACCCATACGCAGGTCAGGCCGTTGTCGAACTGGTTGTCCGGTCGGATGCCGGAATCGAGTCCAACGATCGGTTCGAGTCGGTGGTGGTCCCCGCCAGGTCCTCCACGGTGGTCGACTTCACCGAGCTGATCCCGGGTCGTGAGACTCTTTCGATCGCCGTTGAGACCGTCAGGGGGAGTGTGATGACCGTCGGCCGGCAGAGCATCGATGACGAGAGTGCCGTCTGGCAAGCCGTTGAAGGATCCCAAGACTGGTTTTTGCCTATTCCAGCGGGCGGAGGATCGAAACTCTTGCTGATCGCTACTCCATCCGAAACCGAAGTGGAGTATCAGATCGACTACTACGGGCCCGACGGATTGGAAGAGGTCTACGCGGAGGGAACACTCAGCCCCAGGGGTCAGGACAGTTTCGATCTGGCTGCTATCACCGAGGAGGCAGCCGGTGTCCGCATCATCTCCACCGGCCCTGTCGTACCGACACTCTGGGTGAACTCCGAATCCGGTCTTGGTATCACAACGGCTAGCGCCGTTGAGGCTGCACGCTGGTTCCTCCCCGGGGCAGGCGCCATTGTCGGGGGCCGGGCGAGCGTGGTCATCCTCAGTGTGGGAATCGACGAAGCCGTTGTGTCTGTCAGGTCACTTCGTGCCGGGTCTTTGGTGCGCGCCATCAACCTGCCGGCAGACTCCGTCGTCGAGATAGCCCTCGAAACAGCCGACGGGTATCTGATCGAGTCAACCGGGCCGATCGTTGCTATGTGGGTCAACCGAAGGGACGGCGCCGGCATTGCCGCGATGGGAGTGCCGATTCTCGATGGATGAGGTTTGGGCGAGACTCGGTCTCGTCGTGGGAGCCTTGATAGTCGCCGGGATTGCCACTTTATTGTTGCGCTCCCGCGCCAAGGGTGAGCCGCGGAGACTGGCGGCTACCGGGTTGGGTCGGGGCGTCTACCTCTTCACTTCGAAAGCATGCCCCGATTGCAAACATGTGAGAGGCATGCTGGACGATGCCGTGGGCCCACAGGGGTACACGGAGCTGAGCTGGGAGCTGGAGCCAGGCATGTTCCATGAGTTAGGTGTGGGTGGGGTTCCTGCCACCCTGATCGTCGAGGTGGACGGGTCTGGTGTGCTCTGGCCGGGCCGCCCCGACAAGGCACTCGCATTGATCAGCAGACTCTAGTGGCCCGTCTTACAAATGATTGCGGTGTCTCTCCGGCCCTCGACGTCGCTCGCTGCGTCCTCCGCCTTGACGCACCTACGGGTGCGCCTTCGTTGTGCGTCCTGGCGAATCGAGCGCCGATGTCTCGGAGACACCCTCACACCATTTGTGCGACAGACCACTAGGTCCTTGAATACGGAATTCGCGCCTTCTAGCGTTCCATCCATGACAGTCAGCTGCTCCCGGTGTGGTTCGCTCGCGAACTCGGTCATGTCGTTCAACTACGGGGACAGCGCTGTCTGGCTCGACGACCTGGTGGACCCGCCCCAACCGTACGGCTACTCGTTGTGCGCCGACCATTCGGACAGGATGACGCCTCCCCATGGCTGGACCCTGACCGACCGGAGGACGGTCACACGGCTGTTCGCTCCGGTTCATGTCGCTTAGTGATCTAGTGTCCTGTCGCCGATGACCCTCGACCGTGATCTTCTCGACGCGGTGAAGGATCTCGACGAACACGGTCTGCGGCGTCTTCAGATGCTCACGCGCGCACAACTCGAGCGAAGTGGGGTCATCGATGAGGGTTTGGAGCCCCAAGTCAGCATGCGTCAGCAGATGGTCCGGTGTGGCAAGCGAGATTGCACTAAATGCCCCCACGGCCCCTACTGGTACGCGTATTGGACCGAGAATGGGAAGCGAAAGAGCCGGTATGTGGGCAGGCTTCTCGACGAAGAGCCGTTGTCTTAAATGTGACCCGATTTACCATGACCGGGCTGCCGACTGATTGAAGCCCAATGGACTGCCCGGAATGCTCGCAAACTGACGTTCTCGAGATAGAACACATTCTCCCCGAGGAGATCGAGGTTCGTTTCTTCTTTTGCCACAACTGTGAAGAGAAGTGGTGGAACCGTGATGGCGTCGACATAGACGTCACGCAGGTCTTGGAGATGGTTCGGCAATCCAGGACGTGACCTCCCTGCGGGTGAGGCTTTCCAAGGTCCCAATCCTGCCCATTGTCCTGGTGGCCGGGGCGTCCCTGATCATCTTCGTTGTGATGAACCCGTGGCTCATCTTCACAGCCACGACACCGACAGGCGGTGACATGGGCGCCCACGTTTTTGGACCCGCCTATCTGCGTGACAACCTTCTCCCGGAGGGAAGAATTCTCGGCTGGTCCAATGACTGGTTCGCCGGATTCCCCGCCTTCTACTTCTATTTCCCGCTGCCTTCGCTGACAATCGTCGCACTCGATCTGTTGTTGCCCTATGGCGTCGCCTTCAAATTGGTGACAGTCCTGGGTTTGCTGGCCTTGCCGCCGGCGGTTTACTTCCACACCCGGGCGATGAGACTGAGCCGTCACGTCGCTCTCATAACGGCCGGAGCGGGAGTGGTGTTCGCCTTCCTCGAGAGCTTCTCGATCTACGGTGGGAACGTTGCGTCGACCCTGGCCGGTGAGTTCACCTACTCATGGTCGTTCGCCTTGTCTCTGGTGTATCTGGGTTTGTTGATGAAGGCGGTCCGGGACGATCGCCGATATGCGAAATGGGCTGCGCTGGCCCTTGCCCTCACCGCTCTTTCGCATGTGCTGACGACGATTGTCGTGATTTTCGCCTCGTTGTTCGTCCTGGCATGGAAGAAAGGGTTCTGGCGAACTCTGACTGTCTGGCTCTGGGGGTTTGCGATTGCGGCCTTCTGGGCTCTTCCTCTGCTGGCCCGAATCGGTCTGACCTCCGACATGGCCTGGACACCTCTGACGAGATGGGAAGAGGTTTTTCCGGTGGAGCTCTGGCTGCTCCTTCCGATAGCGATTCCCGGCGCCATATGGGCCATACGCAAGACCTCCCGCGCCGCACCGATGATTGGCGCGACGCTGCTCCCGATCATCTACTACCCACTTCCGACGGTGTTGCCCGACCTCTTCCCGGAAACATTCGACGGCACGCGATGGAAGCTGTGGAACGGGCGTCTTCTTCCATACTGGTATTTCGGTGTCGCCTTTTTCGCTGCCATCGGTTTCGGGGCTGCTGTGGTCTGGATGTCGAGACGACTCCCCAGCCGGGTACCCAAGCTCTGGGCGAGTCTCATGTTCGCGATCGGATTTGCCGCGGCCGTCGGGCTCGTAGCCGACTCGACCGAATTCCCTGATTGGGCTTGGGGGATCGTGGCTGTCGTGGGTATCGGTGTTGTCGCCGCCAGTCTCCTTGCTCCCACCATGATCAACACTCGCAACTTTCTGACCACGACGGCGGTGGCAATCGTCGTGCTGGGAGCGACCGCCGGTGTGACCTTCATCGATGGATGGTCACGCTGGAACTATGAGGGTTACGAGGCCAAGGAGCCATGGCCGGAGTATCAGTCGCTGATGGTCGAGCTGGATCGGCTTCCTGACGGCCGTGTGATGTGGGAGAACAACTCAGGGCTCAACAAGTACGGGACTCCGATGGCCCCGATGCTGATCCCGTATTGGACCGAGGGCTCGCAGAAGTCGATGGAGGGTCTCTTCTTCGAATCCTCGCTGACCACGCCCTTCCATTTCATCAACCATTCCGAGATGTCGTTCAAGTCCTCAAATCCCATTCCCGGGCTCAAGTATCACTCCTTCGATATGGAGCGGGGGCTCGAGCACATGGATGTTTACGGGGTGGATTACTACGTGTCGTTCACACCTGAGGCGGCCGAAAAGGCTCTCGGCATAGACGACTTCGAGCTGATCACAACGACCGAGCCATTCAAGATTTTCAGACTTCCCGATACCCAACTGGTCGAGTCGGCCACCCATTTGCCGGCCGTCTATGAGGTGCCGGATGGCTCCCTCTTCGGTTCGCTGACCGGCTCTGGCTCGGTGACGGGCCGCGACGGTGAGCCTCTACCCAGCTTCCATGACATGGCTCTCGAGTGGTATGAGGACATCGACGAGATGGATCGCTGGGTCGTTGCAAACGGGCCCGCCGAGTGGCCCCGGATCGAGTCGATCGAAGAGCGCCCCGACTCTGAGATCGATGTGCCCGAGGATCCCGTGTCGGACATCGTGGTCGAGGACCACAGGATCTCGTTCACCACCGAGGCGGTGGGTGTGCCCCATGTGGTGAAGGTCTCCTACTTTCCCAACTGGACGGCAACTGGCGCCGACGGGCCCTGGCGGGCCGCGCCTTCACTGATGGTGGTGGTGCCGACCGGCAACGAGGTTGTCATCGAGTTCGAAGACACCTGGGCCGAGTCGTGGGGTCAGATCCTGACCATCGTCGGCGGGGCCGCCCTGGTCATCGGTGGCTTCGTCGCCTGGCGACGCAGTCGACAGACCACTACTCAGTCTTCAGAAGCCGTCGGATCCTGAGCAGACCCATCACTGTTCGCGGTGCCCGTTTGACGAGGGACGACTTGGCGGTTCTGATCTCTTCGACGGTCACCGGGACTTCAACGATCTTGTAGCCGCCACGCTCGGCCCTCACCACCAGCTCGGTGTCGAACAGGTCCTTGGTGCTCACCACCTGTGGCGTGAGACTCTCGACAAGGTCGTGGCGGAATCCCTTCATGCCGTGGGTGTCGGATACGGCGGAGCGGAGGATCACTCTGAGGAGAAGATTGAACACCCTCGTGGCGATACGACGGATGAAGGGTCGACGATCCTCCGATTCAGGATCCCGTTTGGATCCGATGACTAGATCCACAGAGTCCGGCTGGGTGAGAACTGCTCGAAGAAATTCGGTCGAGAAGTAGTCGATGTCGAAGTTCACCACCCACTCGCCCGAGGCCCGGAGAAACCCGTCGCGAAGGGCCGCCCCATAGTCGGCCTCAGGCAGCGAGAACACTTCGACAGGTGCGTTTTCGCCCGCCTTTCTTGCCACTTCGGCTGTGCCGTCCGACGATCCGTTCTCGACGATGAGAATCTTGTAGGACGCACCGGTGCTCTCCATCGCCTCGATGAGAGATGGAAGGGCCTGGGGGATGAACGACGCTTCGTTGTAGACGGGAACGACGACTGAGATGGAAGCTGTCATTGGGTCGGCAGAGTACTTGGTACGGTCATTTCGATGGATGTGAGCGCAATATTCAAGGCGTACGACATCCGGGGCCGCACAGACACCGGAGAGCTCGACGCAACCCTGTATGAGCGGGCCGGGTCGGCACTCGTCGGTCTTCTGGATGCATCAGAGATAGCTGTCGGCTACGACTGCAGGGCCAGTTCCCGGGGTTTCTTCGAAGCAATGGCGAGGGGCATCATCGGAGCCGGAGCCGACGTCATTGACCTGGGCGAGGTGCCGACCGATGCCGTCTATTTCTATTCGGGCGCCCATCAGGTGCCAGGTGCAGTCATCACCGCCTCACACAACCCGCCCGCATACAACGGGCTCAAACTTTGCCGATCGGGGGCGGCTCCGATCGGGTCGGACAGCGGGCTTGGAGAGATCCGCGACGCGGTGACATCCGGTGACATGGCGGTTGCGGACCGTCCCGGCTCGGTGAGACGCGTCGACATAGTCGACGCCTATGTCGACCACCTCTTTGGGATTGTCGATCCTGACTCCATCAGCCGGTTGAGCGTCGCTGTCGACGGTGGTAACGGGATGGCAGGAGTTGCCATCGAGCAGGTATTTCACCGGATTCCCGCAAGGATCACCGGCCTGTATCTCGACCCCGACGGCACGTTTCCCAACCACCCGGCCGATCCTCTGGTAGCGGAAAACCTGATCGACTTGATTGCGCTGATGAGTGAGAGCGAGTTCGACATTGGTGTTGCGTTCGACGGCGACGCCGATCGAGCCTTCTTTCTCGACAACACAGGACAGCCGCTCAGCGGGAGCACCGTCACCTCTCTGATAGCTCGGAGGATGCTGGCCGACAACGAGGGTGATGCCGTGGTCCACAATCTGATCACATCCAAGGCTGTGCCCGAAGTAGTGAGAGAGGCCGGAGGAGTCCCGGTTCGCACCCGGGTCGGTCACAGCTTCATCAAGGGTGTCATGGCCGAGACCGGAGCGGTCTTCGGGGGTGAGCACAGTGGTCACTACTACTTCCGCGACAACTTCGGGGCGGACTCCGGAATGTTGGCCATGTTGGTTCTGCTTAGCGTGCTCAGCGAGGATGGTCGTCCCCTCTCGGAGCTGCGTCGCGACGTCGAGCGTTACTCGGCCTCGGGAGAGATCAATTTCACCGTTTCCGACCCCGCAATGGCGATGAGCCAAGTCGAGGCGGCGTTCGAGGGTTCTGACGTAGACCACCTCGATGGTCTCACCGTCGACTTTGGGCAAGAATGGTTCAATCTGCGACCATCGAACACCGAGCCTCTCTTGAGGTTGAACGTCGAAGCGAAGACGATTGAAGGTGTCTCCGCGTTTGTGAGCAAGATCCAACAGATTCTGGAGGGAGATTGAACCTCATCGACCCCAAACTCGCCGAGATCCTCGTCTGCCCTGTCGACAAGGCAGATCTCACCCAGGATGTCGACGCGTCCCGGCTCGAGTGCACAGAATGTGGTCGGCGGTATCCGGTTCGTGAAGGCATACCGGTGATGCTTGTCGACCAGGCCGAAGGGGGCCCCAGTGGTGCGTCGCACAAATAATCACCGCATCTCTTCGGCCCTCGACGCTCCTGGCGGCGTCCTCCGCCTTGACGCATCTCGCAGATGCGCCTTCGTTGTGCGTCCTGGCCAGGCAACGCCGATGACTCGAAGATACGCTGGCGCTATTTCCACGACACACCACTTGCAATGACTGACATGCTCTCTCAGATCCGAAGCACGGGCGATCAGCTTCGGTGGGCCGTCGACCAGCCCGCGCCTGCAATAGGCACCAACTCGGAGATCCTGTATGTCGGGATGGGTGGGTCCGGGATCGCCGGCGACTATGTCGGCGCCATCGCCATGCCGTTTGGCACCCGGATGGTCGTTCACAAGGGCTATGGCCCGCTACCTCTTTGGGCGATGAGGGCACGACCTCTCGTCATTGCTGCCTCCTATTCGGGCAACACCGAAGAGACGCTCGATTTTGTTGAGAGCGCTCACAACTCAGGGCTCCGAGTGGCGACAATCACCACTGGCGGCCGACTGGGTGAGCTGACTGTCTTCCACGATTGGCCGTCGGTCTCGGTGCCTTCCGGACTTCAGCCTCGGGCCGCTGCCGGCTACATGATCGGTGCAGCCCTCACGGTTCTGAGGGGCGCCCATGCGATTGATGACCAGCGTCTCGCATTCGACGAGGCAGCCACCCTGGCAGACGAAGCTACCGCCGAGGGCAGCGATCGTTGGATGGAGGCCACTCGCATCGCCGAGAAACTCCACGGGCGCATCCCGATCGTCTACGCCGGTGGGCCCGTGAGCACGGTCGTCGCCCAACGTTGGAAGACACAAATCAACGAGAACGCCAAGGTTCCCGCCTGGTGGTCGCTGTTGCCGGAGCTCGACCACAACGAGATCACAGGATGGGAGACGATGCCAGAGAAGACAAGAAGCCATCTCGGAATCGTTGCTCTCCGGGACCGCAGTGATCACGATCGCATCGAAACTCGACTTGCCCATACGAGAACACTCACCCAAGATGCCGTGCCCTGGGTGGCCGAGGTCAATTCGACCGGTGTTTCGCGGCTGGCCCGGTTGGTATCACTGACTGCTGTCGGAGACCTTGTCTCGTGGATGATGGCCGACTCGGCTGGAGTGGATCCGGTACCCGTGGCCACCATTGAGAAACTGAAAGAGCGTCTAGCCGAGGAAGATTGAATGAACTACGACATCGCCAATCCTGACCTGGCCTCCCATGGTGCACGCCGTGTTGAGTGGGCAGGACGACGAATGCCGGTCCTGAAGACCATAAGGGAGAGATTCCTCGACGAGCGACCGCTCGAAGGCCACATCGTGGCCGCATGCCTTCATGTGACGGCTGAGACGGCCAATCTGATGTTGGCCCTACGCGACGGTGGCGCCGAGCCGATCCTGTGCGCCTCCAACCCTCTCTCGACCCAGGATGACGTGGCGGCGGCCCTGGTTGCAGATGAGATCCCTGTCTTCGCCATTCGCGGGGAGGACGACGACACCTACTACAAGCACATCAACGCCGTGCTCGACCATGCTCCGGCCGTCACGATGGATGATGGGGCCGATCTCGCCACGCTGCTCCATACCGATCGCCGTGACATCGAGGTGATCGGTTCAACCGAGGAGACGACTACCGGTGTTATCCGTCTCAAGGCGATGGCTGCGGACGGGACACTGCGGGTGCCGGTCGTCGCCGTCAACGACTCGGCGACGAAGCACTTGTTCGACAACCACTTTGGGACAGGGCAGTCAACCCTCGATGGCCTCATCAGGGCTACCAATGTGCTTCTAGCCGGACAGAATCTCGTTGTTGTCGGATACGGAGACTGTGGCCGCGGAGTCGCCAAGCGAGCCGACGGATTGGGAGCCAAAGTGATCGTGGTCGAGGTCGACCCGGTGCGGGCTCTGGCTGCCGCCATGGAGGGGTACCGCGTGATGACTGCGTCGGACGCCGCCTCCGAAGGTGACATCTTTGTCACCGTTACCGGGAACAAGCATGTTCTTCGGTCCGAGCATTTCTCAAGGATGAAGGACGGGACGATCCTCGCCAACTCGGGTCACTTCGATGTAGAGATCGACCTCACCTCACTTCGGGCCGAGGCGGTGGCGCGGCGCCCGATCCGGGAGAATCTCGAGGAGTTCGAGATGCCGGATGGACGTCGCATTCTGGTTGCGGCGGAAGGACGTCTGGTCAATCTCAGTGCGGCGGAGGGGCACCCGGCGGATGTGATGGACATGTCGTTCAGCAATCAGGCTCTCGCCGCGGAGTACCTGGTCAAGAATGAGGAGTCGCTCGAGCCCATGATCTACACGCTCCCCACCGAGATTGACGATGATGTCGCCTCTATCAAGCTGGCACACATGGGTGGTGGGCTGGAGACACTCACCGACGAGCAGGTCGACTATCTGTCAGGGTGGCAGGAAGGCACGTAGGAAAGACACCATGCTGGAGGATCCTGTCACATACAGGGAATAGGTTCCCCGACATGCTCTGTCAGGCATGTCACCGTTTCCATTCCGGCCATCTGCTTTGTGCACGATGTCGCCAACAGCTTCGTCAGGCGTCTGACCGCCTGCTCCCCGGGGGCGTTCGTCTCGTCGCCGCTTTTGAGCACTCGGGTCCGGCCAAGACCCTGATCCATCAATTCAAATATCGTGGTCTGGCCGGATATGCGGACCTGGCCGCCTCGGTACTGGCGGAGCGTCTGCCTCAGCTACCTCTTGTCCCGGTACCCAGGGCCCGGACGAGGTGGATTCGTTACGGAATCGATCCCGCCCGTGCTCTTGCCGACCGTTTGGCTCGCCATCTCGGTGTGCCGGTCTTGTCCCTTCTCCAACCTCCGCTACACAGCCAACGCCGTGCCGGGGGTGATCACAGCCGGGCCGTCACCGGGTTCAGACTGCGCCAGATTCCCCAAGGACCGGTTCTGGTCGTGGACGATGTGGTGACCACTGGGGCCACGATGTTGTCTGCAATCACGTCGATTGGGGAGAACCACGTTCGTGCTGCGGTCTCCGCCAATGCGGTACCGAGCACTAGTCTCCAACGCCAGGAGACGAAGTCCAATGCGCTTGGTCACAGCAGAGGTACCCCTGACCCATGGCATCAGTTCTCGTAGTTGACGACGCCGAGCTCTTTCGCGAGGCCCTCAAAGCTGCCTTTGTCCAGGAGGGGTTCGACGTTGTGGGTGTCGCCCCCGACGCAATGGCCGGCATCGACATGACGCGGGAATTCGAACCCGATCTCGTGATGCTCGACCTTCTCATGCCGGGTATGTCAGGACTCGAAGTGGTGGGCACAATCATCAAGACCAGTCCAAGGACGCGGGTGGTCCTGTTGACGGCTAGTGAATCTTCCGAAGACCTGTTGGCAGCGGTCAAAGCCGGCGCGTCGGGCTATCTGACAAAGGACACCCCGCTTCCCAGACTCGTCGCAGCGATGAACGACGTGCTCGACGGTGGTGCCGCGGTGTCTCCTGCAATGGGTGGCAAGCTCTTCGCCTCGCTGCGCGATCTTCTTCGTCATCACGGCAGCGCAGCGACCCGGCAGCCCGAACTGACCGGACGGGAATTGGAGATCCTGACACTGGTCGGGGAGGGCAATACTTCGAAGGAGATTGCCGATCAGCTCTACATCTCGGAAAACACTGTTCGTAACCACGTCCGCAACATTCTTGACAAGCTGGGAATGAAGTCCCGCTTCGAGGCGGTTAACTGGGCTCATCGTGAGGGTCTCATAGAGGACCGATGACGCTTGCTCGCCGAGGGCGAGCAAGTTTGCTCCCCGCAACGGGAAGCACGGTGCTCCTAATGGGTCAAATCGGCACCAACGGTAGGATCAGGGGGTCTAATGCCCATTCTCCAGAAGGTTCTTCGCGTCGGCGAAGGCAAGACTCTCAAGGAATTCCAGAGAGTTGCCACCGCTGTCAATGACATCGAGCCGCAATTCGAGTCGTTGCGCGACGAAGAACTGGCTGCCAAGACAATCGAGTTCAAAGACCGTGTAGCTAACGGCGCCAGCCTCGACGACCTTCAGGTCGAGGCCTTTGGTGTTGTTCGTGAAGCGGCGAAGCGAGTCCTCGGACAACGGCACTACGACGTACAGGTCATTGGGGCTGCCGCACTCAATCGCGGGATGGTTGCCGAAATGAAGACTGGTGAGGGAAAGACGCTCGTGTCGACAATGCCGGCCTATCTGAATGCCCTTGTCGGAAAAGGTGTTCACATGGTCACGGTCAATGACTATCTGGCCAGTCGCGACGCCGAGTGGATGGGCCACATCTATAACTTCCTGGGGATGGAGGTTGGGCTGATCCAGAACAACATGCCAACGGCTCTGCGCCACCCGGCCTACGACTCTGACATCACCTACGGAACCAACAACGAGTTCGGTTTCGACTACCTGCGTGACAACATGGCCATGACCGCGGAAAGCCGGGTTCATCGTGGTTATTCCTATGCCATCGTCGACGATGTCGTCTCGATCCTCATCGACGAGGCAAGAACCCCTTTGATCATCTCGGGCAAGCTGTCCGATAGCGCCAGGTGGTACAAGGACTTCGCCAAACTCGTTCGTCGTCTCAAGGAAGGCCTCGACTACGAAATCGATTTGCAGAAGCGCCAGGTGCTCACCACCGAAGATGGTGTGTCTCGAGTGGAGCAGATCCTCGGTATTGAGAACCTCTACGACCATGCCGCCGTCGACTTCGTTCATCACCTCGAGACCGCGCTGAAGGCCGAGGCTCTTTACAAGAAGGACATCGACTATCTGGTGGACCATGGCGAGGTCAAGATCGTTGACGAGTTCACCGGCCGCGTCCTCGAGGGTCGTCGCTACTCCGAGGGTCTTCACCAGGGAATCGAGGCCAAAGAGGGTGTCCACATAAAGGAAGAGAACCAGACACTGGCCACGATCACCCTTCAGAACTACTTCAGGCTCTATGAGAAGCTGGCCGGTATGACCGGCACCGCCGAGACGGAGGCCGCCGAGCTCGCCTCTATATACGGTCTCGAGGTTCTGGCCATCCCCACAAACCAGCCGGTCATGCGGATGGACGAGGGCGACCTCGTGTTCAAGACCGAGCCAGGAAAGTTCGGTGCCGTTGTCTCCGACGTGAAGGAGCGACACGACAAAGGCCAACCTGTGCTTCTGGGGACGATCTCGATTGAAAGATCCGAGGTCCTGTCCAAGGCTCTATCCAAGGCCGGCGTCAAGCACGAAGTACTCAACGCCAAACACCACACGAGGGAGGCCGACATCATCGCTCAGGCGGGCCGGCCGAGTGCCGTGACTGTGGCCACCAACATGGCTGGCCGCGGTGTCGACATCATGCTCGGCGGAAACCCTGAGGGAATGGCGCGGGTCGAGTTGAAACGTCGTCGTGTTGGCGTGGACGACCCCTCATACGACGAGCTCGAGAAGAAGCTGACCGAGGAGTTCGTGCATCAGATCAAACCTGACAAGCAGGCAGTAGTCGACGCCGGAGGCTTGTACGTGGTCGGAACAGAGCGACATGAGTCGAGAAGGATCGACAACCAGTTGAGGGGTCGGTCGGGACGCCAAGGTGATCCCGGCGAGAGCCGCTTCTATCTCTCGCTCGAGGACGATCTCATGCGTCGATTCCAAGGTGAGTGGGTGACGAGCATCATGGAGAGGTTGAAGATCCCGGATGACCAGCCGATCGAAGCCAAGATGGTCTCCAAGTCGATCGAGAGGGCTCAGCGTCAGGTCGAGTCTCAGAACTTCGAGATACGCAAGAACGTCCTCAAATACGACGAGGTGATGAACCGCCAGCGCGAGGTGATCTACGAATGGCGGCGTTCCATTCTCGAAGACACTGCGGGCGACGACCTCATCAGCGATTGGATAGCCGACGCCATGACCGCCATTGTCGAATTCGAGTTCTCACTCGACATCGCGAAATCCGACTGGGACTGGGACGCGCTCAAGAGGGAGCTCGAGCAGTTCTATCCCACGAAGATCGACGAGTCGAAATTCGAGGGCACCTACGACGTCGACGATGTCATCGACTTCGCTGTCGACGAGGCACTCCTTGCCTATCAGGAGCGAGAAGAGGAATTGGGCGCCGACGTGATGAGCCGGGTCGCCAGATCGGTGATGCTCTCGGTCATCGACAACAAATGGCGGGAGCACTTATCCGAGATGGACTACCTCCGTGCCGGCATCGGACTACGTGCCATGGGCCAGCGCGACCCGCTTACGGAGTATCAGCGCGAGGGGTTCGAAATGTTCACCGACGCCGTCGACTCCGTGAAGAGGGATGCTGTCAGATACATCTATCACGTCGAGCTGGCGCAGCCGAAAACGGCACCCCAGCGAGTACAGGCCGCACTCGCTGGGAGCACGGTTTCGAGGAAGCCCGTCACCTCTGAGAAGATCGGGCGCAACGATCCCTGCCCGTGTGGAAGCGGCAAGAAGTACAAGCGTTGTCACGGCGCGGCCTGACTTAGTGCTCTCGTGGAGATCAGAGATCCCCAGGTGGCGGTTGCCGACTTGCGAAAGCGTCTGGATGACGCTCGATTGTTTCTCGACCTCGAGGGCAAGGCCGCAGACCTCTCAGAGCTCCGTGAGAAGGTGTCATCTCCCGATCTGTGGGATGACCCCGACGAAGCACGTCTGGTCAGTCGTCGGCTAGCGCGCCACGAGGGACTGTTCGAGAAGGTCGATGGACTCGCATCCCAGATCGATGACGCCGAGGTTCTGTTGGAGTTGGCAGCCGAGGCCGATGACTCAGAGGTACAGGAAGAAGCCATCGGTCTCCTCGAGGAGTCAGGTTCGACTCTCGATGACCTCGAGACCGAGTCGCTGTTCTTCGACGAGTACGACGAGGCAGACGCGATTCTCAGCGTGCATGCCGGGGCGGGCGGGGTCGACGCCCAGGACTGGGCCGAGATGATGGCTCGGATGTACCAGCGATTTCTCAACGACTCAGGGTTCTCTGTGACCGTCGAAGAGGTCACTGAGGGTGAGGAGGCCGGAATCAAGTCGGCGACATTCACCGTCAAAGGCGATCGCGCCTACGGCATCCTCGAGTCGGAGAGGGGGGTGCACCGGCTGGTGCGCATAAGCCCTTTCGATGCCAACGCCCGACGTCATACCAGCTTCGCCGGCGTCGACGTGGTGCCTGACCTCGGCGACGAGGCAGACATCGAGATAAACGAGGAGGATCTTCGGATCGACACCTACCGTTCCCAGGGTGCCGGCGGTCAACATGTCAACACGACCGACAGTGCTGTGCGAATCACCCACTTACCGTCGGGAGTCGTCGTCCAGTGTCAGAACGAGCGATCCCAGCTTCAGAACAAGGCGAGGGCCATGGCGATGCTCAAGGCTCGTCTCGCTGAGCGCGCCCGACTTGATCGGCAGGCTCACCTCGATGAGATCCGGGGCGAGAAAGGTGAGGCCGCGTGGGGACGTCAGGTGCGAAGCTATGTCCTGCAGCCATACCAGATGGTGAAAGACCTGAGAACCGACCACGAAGTGGGGAACGTTCAGGGTGTTCTCGACGGCGACCTTCAGGGGTTCGTCGAGGCCTATCTGCGTTATCGAAGGGCCAAGTACGAGGCGCTGAGTGATTCCAACTAGCCCGAGCGCCACGATTACGGTTTTCCCTATCCGCGGTCAATCAACCCGTTCCTGGCAGACTTCCCCCCTGTTCGAATGATCCGACTCGAAAACGTCACCAAGGTCTACGAAGGCGGAACGATTGCCGCCAACGACGTCTCCCTCGATATCCCGAAGGGGGTGTTCATATTTCTCGTGGGCCCTTCAGGCTCGGGCAAGTCAACGCTGATCAGGCTCATGCTGAGGGACGAGCCGGTGACCCGCGGGAAGATTTGGGTGGCAGGCAAAGACATCACGACCCTGCCCAAGTGGAAGATTCCCTATCTGCGACGATCCGTTGGAACGGTCTTTCAGGACTACAAGCTTCTTCCCAACAAGACTGTCGCCGAGAACGTGGGCTTCGCCCTTGAGGTTCTTGGACGCCCGAGGTCCGTGATCGCTCCGCAGGTGGCCCAGGTGCTCGAACTGGTGGGGCTTGCAGACAAGGCGAAGCGGTATCCCCGCCAACTTTCAGGCGGGGAGCAGCAGCGAGTCTCGGTGGCACGAGCGTTCGTCAACCGACCACCGATAATGCTTTGTGATGAGCCCACCGGAAACCTCGATCCGAAGACATCGGTGGGGATCATGAGACTCCTCGACCGAATCAACCGGACGGGGACGACAATTGTGATGGCCACCCACGATCACGCCATCGTCGACGCCATGGCTCGCCGTGTGGTTGCTCTCGATGAGGGCAAGGTCATCCGGGACGACGCTTTGGGGACCTATGAGGGTCTGGAGGAGGAGGAGGAGTGAGTCGCATACTCTTCCTCATCAGGGAGGCCCTTGTGAGCCTCCGCCGCAACCTCCTCATTGTTGCAGGGGCGATTCTGGCCGTCTTCATCTCACTGACCCTTGCCTTTGGCGCCCTCGTGATCAACGAGATACTTCGTATCAACACGCTTGCCTGGCAGGACGGTGTCCATGTGATCGCCTTTCTCAACGATGCGGGCGAGAATGGTGTGCCGTCGAACGCCCACGAGGTTCTTCTGGAAGACGTGATGGGTTGGGACGAGGTCGATCAAGCCAAGTACGTGAGCAAGGCCGAGGCGTGGATCGAGTACCAGGAGTTGTTTGCAGGCCAGGAGGAGCTGCTCGACATCGACCCGACGATTCTTCCGGCCTCCATCCGGATCGAGCTGGTTGACATCGCCTTGCACAACTCGGTCAAGTTCCGGCTGGATCAGCAGACCCAGGTCGTGCGTCAGGTGACAACGGCGGCCGACTCGATCGAGCAACTCCAGAACCTCTCCAGCGTTCTCAACATTCTGGGTCTGGGACTGGCAATTGCTCTCGGTCTCTCCGCGATCGTTCTGATCGCCAACACGATCAGATTGGCCATCTACGCCCGCCGTGAGGAGGTGGCCATCATGAAGCTGGTCGGCGCCTCCAATTGGTTCATCCGCGTGCCCTTCCTGCTGGAGGGGATGATCGAAGGGGTAGCGGGCGCGGCCCTTGCTGTCTTCACCGTCTGGCTGGGCTCGACGAGCCTGGCTCGTGCCGGAGAGGGATTCGCCCTGTTCCGCCTCGATGTCGGTCAGGACTGGTTTCTGACCTGGGGGCTTCTCTTCCTGGCGTTCGGGGCCATTGCCGGAATCGTTGGGTCTCTCATGGGCTTGAGCCGTTACCTTCGCGACGCCGATGGCACCGGGCCCGATACACCAGCCGGCTTCTAGTGGTCTGTCGCACAAATGGTGTGAGGGTGTCTCCGATACATCGGCGCTCGACTCGCCAGGACGCACAACGAAGGCGCACCCGCGGGTGCGTCAAGGCGGAGGACGTAGTGAGCGACGTCGAGGGCCGGAGAGACACCGCAATCATTTGTAAGACGGGCCACTAGTGCGCTCTGAGAACCCCGGGCAGGTCAAGGTGGTGGCGACCAACCGACGCGCCCGACGCAACTACTCCATTGTCGAGACCTATGAGGCGGGAATGGTGCTTGTGGGCTCGGAGGTGAAGTCGCTTCGCGCCGGCAAGCTGGAGCTGAAAGACTCCTACGCACAGGTCGACCATGGCGAGGTCTTCCTGGTGGGTGCTCATATTTCCCCCTATGACTTCGCCCACGAAGGCGGCCACGATCCCGACCGAGAGCGAAAGCTATTGCTTCACCGCAGGGAGATCGACCGGATAGCCGGGGGGTTGGCCGAGAAGGGTTTGACGCTGGTTCCGCTCCAGGTGTACTTCAAGGATGGGAAGGCCAAGGTGGAGTTGGGTCTGGCCAAAGGCAAGACCACCTACGACAAGCGCCATACCCTCCGGGACCGCGAGCACGCCCGAGAAATGGAGCGCGCCACCCGCAAATACCGTTCCTGAGCAAAGACTGCGTTGTTCTTGTCCCGCTGTGCCATTATCGTTACGGGTAACACCCGAAAATGGGGGTGAAACGGTTTCGACGTTGAGTGTTGATGCGTTGGAAGCGAGCCGGGGTCTCCGGGGCGTCGTTAACAAACCGGAACAACCAATAGGTGCCAAACAACCAATGGCCCTGGCTGCCTAAATAAGTAGCCCGTCCTCCTGGCTGGTTCCCGCCCGGTCAGGTCAGGGCGTCGCAATGCGGGATGCTCTGCACGGGACTCCGGGACCGTGTGGTCAAGATCAATTCTGGATAGACGCAGGGAAACTCGTCGTCAGAGTTCCTGTTGTCGAAGCTCGCTGACGACTGCGCTCGGAGATGCCGGCGCTGACGGCTTAGCGGACCGGGGTTCGACTCCCCGCACCTCCACCATGAGTGTGGCCAGGATTGTCCTGGTCACGCTCGGTTTTTGCATCGAACGTCGGTTCGGCTGAATCCCATTTGCAGCCAAACTGCAGCCATTCATTCTTCAACTGCCGTTGTTCGTTCACCGGAACATCTCCGCTACTCGCTCCACTGCATCCCGACTCAGGCCCTCTGAAACGTGGGAGTAGATGTCGCTTGTGATTGCCAGCGACGCATGACCAAGCTGTTCTTGAACCACTTTCATTGGCACGTCTGCTTCCAGTGCCAGGGTGGCCCATCCATGACGAGCACCGGGATGAGGTGTCAGTGGTCGCACGCCGGCTTCGACGGCCAGTCGCTTCCACGTCCGACTGAACGTGGTGGGTCTGACCGGTTCACCTATCTCGTTGGTGAACACCAGATCGAGGTCATGCCAGATCGGAGATGCCATTCTCTCGGTGGCTTGGCGTTTCCGGTGGGCGCGCAGCACAGCCACCGTCTCGGGATCGAGGGGAATGTCACGGCGACTCTTCTTGGATTTGGTGACGCCAATCCTGTGGTCGATGCCACCATTCACCGGGACCAGAGTGTTACGGATGGCTGCTGTCCCGGCTTCAAGGTCGGTGTTCACCCATCGCAAACCGAGCACTTCACTTCGACGTAAACCAGAACTGACGGCCAGCATGATTGCCGGGTAGAACCGGTGCGAAGATGCGTGCTGTAGGAAGGTCTTGAGTTCGTCCAGAGTCCACACTTCCATCTCGGGACGTTTGACCTTGGGAAGTTCGATGCCACGGGCTGCCGGGTTTCGCATGATGACGTCTCGATCGACCGCAGCTTGTAGGGCCGAGTAGAGGACACCGTGGCTGTTCTGGATTGTCTTCGGGCTGAGTGTCTTTTGAAGGTCGACATAGAAGCGGTTGATCGCCGTCGGCGACAGGTCACGCAACTTTCGAGGACCGAGAGCTTTCTTGATGCGCTTGATGTCACGCTCATAACCTGCCCTCGTGGTCGAGGCCAGATTCACCTTGGTCTCTAGCCACTCGTCCAACCATTTGGCCACTGTCACTTTGGTTGGTTTGGCAAAGGTGTCCTGTGCTACTTCGGTCAACAGCGCTGCTTCACGTGCTTTGGCTTCTCTCTGGGTCGGGAACGTTTCCTGATGTCGCACACGTCTGAGCTTCCCGTTCTCGTCCGGCTCTATGCCGATGTCGACTGAGACGGTCCATCTCTTCGATCCAGTGCGTCGGTACACACTCATTTCTGCTGCTCCTTCTCCCACTCGATGTATCGAGGGCCTTTCTCACCGCCGACTCTTCCCTTGCCGGGACGGGTCAGCCATCCGTAGTCCCTCGCTCTTTCCGTCTTCCATTTCATGGTCTGTTCGTCGTAGTCCATGTCTTCTTCTTCGTTGAGCTTGTCGGCCATCCGCTGGTACACCGATTTGTCTTCACGAGTGCGGACAGCCCACAGGAAGACATCAGTGATGGAGCGCCAGTGCTCGTCGTTCTTGCGGCCTGGTCCACGCTGTGGCTTGTTTTTGCGCAGCACCTCGACTGCTTCTTGTACTCGACGCTTCTGTTCTTCAACGCCTTGCATAGCGCCAGCCGACATCCATTCCGGATGCTCTTTGAATGTCTCTCTCAGATACCGCCGAATATCACCGATGGGGAAGCGCTTCCACAACGTTGACGGGATGTCATCCCCAGTGGTGTATAAAACGATGCTGGTGAAGTTGAGGCTGGCGCCGGTGGTGTTGTACCTGATGGTGGCCGACCAGTCATCGGAGTCTGTCGGGACGACGACGACTTCGCCATGGGCCTGGCCATCGTCATCTATGTCCCTGACATTCCGTTGGGCGATTCGATAGGGCGCTTTGTATTCGGCCACGCTGGCAACAGTAATCGGTTTGTTGCCAATAGACAACTACTTAGCGAACCACCTACAGCATTTAGATTCGCTCTGTTGAGGGACCGGCTCGTTGCCAGAAATATGGGAACCATGACGAGCAGGAACGAGAGACCAGACCGGCTTCCAGGACCCGAGTACAGACGTGCTCTTCGTATCGAAGCCCAACTGACACTCGAACAAGTGGCGTCTGAACTTGGTGTTCATCGTTCCGCCGTGTCTCGGTGGGAACGTGGTCTACGGAAGCCCCAACGGCGCAACCGGATTGCGTATGCGTCGCTGCTTGCCGAACTGGAAGAAGTGGTGGCCGACCATGTGTGACGAACCGGTCGTGCTGACTGTGGAAGAGACATCCGAACTGCTTCGCATATCGCGCGGCAGTTGTTACGAAGCAGTCAGGCTTGGCCAGATTCCTTCGGTCCGGATCGGACGGCGAATCCTCGTCCCACGTCAATTGCTGCTCGACTCACTCACTCGGATGTCGCCTGATGGCCCGCGAGACATACGGCCTTCTTGAAGCCGCCATAAGATGTCGCGGATGGCTCCCCAGACTGCGCCACGACGGCCAGCGGCTTGTCCTCTGCGCTCTCGTGATGTTCTCCGACAAACGAGGCGTTTCCGACCCTTCAGCCGGCCAGGTAGGGAGGATGATTGGAAGGTCTGAAGTGACTGTCAGGCGAATCTTCCATGAGCTTCGATCAGATTGTGAACGCAAAGCTTGTGCCATCAGTCACGTCGGTGTGATTCATGCTGTCGGTCGCCGGACGACGTTCACAACAGGTGGGAATCCGAAAGGTGGGTTCGTCTACCAGTGGGCCATCTCCCCAATCCCAGGTGATCACGTAGACGAACAGCTGGAACCTGTGGACAGAGAATCCCAGGTGATCACAAAAGCCGGCCCAGGTGATCACGAAACCCCTCCCACCCGATCATCAAGACGATCAGTATCTGAATCTGAATACCTGAATAATTCTTCAAATCAGAAAAGCATCTACCAGCAATTAGAGAACCTTCGGAAACAAGGACTCACCTGGAACGAAGCCTTCAACGAAATCAACTCAGAAACCAGCACAACAAGCTCGATGGACAAAGCCGTGGCGAACCTGGCCGTCGCTTTCGACTTCGAGGAGCTGACATGAGTCGAATCGACTTGCACGCCATGATGCAATGTCGCTACCCATTGAAAGCCTGCCTGAATGGAAACCAGGGAGCAACCCCCGCTCGGTTTTGGGGAGCTACCCATGGGGTGCCGTCCGCCCAATGGGTAGCGGGCGAGGGTCATTCCCTGGTGGCCTGCGTTTAAAGCCACGTTTCCGATGCGGCCCTTACCTGGGTGCCTGGGTTTCGGCGCTCCTTATGGCATTTCTGCGATGACGTTCCTGAACTCCTGCTCGGTCAGAGCAGCCATCGATGTTGTGCTGACGTTGCCCTGAGCGCCAAACCCGATCAACGCCATGGCAGCCGTCTTATTGTCCGGTGCCTCAACGATCACCATGAAGTCGTACTCGCCCAGCGTGAGATAGAAGTCCTTGATGGTTACCCCAAGTGGAGCCAGTTGCTCCCGTGCCTCGTCAAGCCGATCGGGGCTGTCCTTGATGTTCGCGAATCCTTGAGCGGTCCATTTGGCAAGGGTTACATACGTCGCCACGTTTCCTCCTTGGTCGGTGACGCGGTCGAAGCTACACCTCGCCCATATCCCGCGTCATCCGTAGATAGGTCTCTGAGTGGGTCCCGATAGATCGGTATGCAGCTAGACGTCTAACGCCATGACGGAATATCGTTAGCCACGACGTACGCCCATAAGTGCCGTTATGTGCGGCGGCTTAGGAGGTGTATTCGATGTCTCCGTTGAAGCATCAGCCGTCACTCCTAACGAGG
>CAXMMT010000076.1:0-2010 GCA_964194555.1 uncultured Boseongicola sp.
ACGACGTCGTATCTCTCCACCACGCCCCCGGCTGCAATGGTGGCCCCGGTCTTGACCTCGTCGAAGATCAAAACCACACCGTGCTTCCGCGTTATTTCTCGAACCTCCGCCAAATAGCCCGGATTAGGAGTAACCACCCCAATGTTCAGCATTATCGGCTCGATGATCATCGTGCCGATGTCCGGATTGGCAACAAGGGCGGCTTCAAGCGCATCGGGGTCGTTGAAGGGCACCACCGACGTCAGGTCGATCAGGGCCTTGGGGATGCCGGCCGACTGTGGCACCGAGACCGGGTGGGCTCGGGGGCCGATCTCGGACGGATCGGGATGTACGGAGACCATCACAGCGTCGTGGTGACCGTGATAGGAGCCCTCAACCTTCAAGAGTCCATCCTTGGCGCTAAAAGCTCTCGCGAGGCGAATGGCGTCCAACGTGGCCTCCGTGCCCGAGTTCGAGAACCGCACCTGAGGGAGCCGAAAGCGCCGTACCAGTTCCTGGGCAACGCGCACCGCGACCTGATTGGGTGCCGCGAAGTGGGTTCCTTTTGACGCGGCGTCCGCGATGGCCTCGGCAATCAACGGGTGGGCATGACCGACGACCATCACTCCGAAACCGTTGTGGAAATCGGTGTACTCGTTTCCATCGAGGTCGACGACGCTGGAGCCCTGACCCTCGACGATATAGATGGGATGGGGCGATTGCTCCTGGAAAGACGAAGCCACTCCGCCTGGTAAGACCTTTTGGGCCCTCTCGACGTACTCGCCGGACTTACGTGTGCGGAGACGAAGCGACTCCTCCATGGACTTGGTTAGCGCCGCCACCCGGTCCGGGTTGATCTTTGCCGCCATGGGGTCTCCGATGGGAGTTGTCAACGCATAGCCTTTCTCATATTTCCAGTAGTTCTATCACGTCTGTCGAATGGTGCACAACGGGGCTGTCTATGTAGTTGACCGTTGTTTCAATCGGACGGCAACCTCAACGGCGCCACAACACGACATGTCGTAGAGTGCCACGTCACCACATGAGGAGTTGGATGGTTTGGGGGAGTGGACACAGATCGGGGAGATCGCTCTTTTGCAGATCCAGACCGGAGAGCTGACCGGACAGGGCAGCTATGACGACAGCATGCTCGTTCCGGTCGACACCCTGAGACTCACCCGTGACGGGGTACTTGGTCTGTCTGACGATGCGTGGATTGTTGACCGCCACCATCGATATCACCCTGCCGCCAGGCACTGGAGTGCCGACGACACGCTGTCCTTCGGTTTCACCTCTCATTACCACCTGATGTGGGATCTGTTTCGCCCAACTCCTCTCGGGGTTGCCGGAGAGAATGTGATCGTGGTAGCCGATCAGATGATCAGTCTCGAGGACATCGCTGGAGGAATCCACATCGAAACCAATCACGGTCAGATTGAGCTAGCCGAGCCCGGAGTACTTGAGCCCTGTGTCGAATTCACCCGTTTCATGACATCCCGACCAGATGCGAGCGCACGGGAGGTCAAGCCTGATCGCGAGAAACTGAGGAACGGTGTCCGGGGCTACGCAGTGGGTATCGGCGAACCAGATCCGGTCGAGATCGGTCTCGGGGATCGGGTGTCAGTTCGGACAGCCTGAGGCTGGCCACTGGACTCGCCCGAGAGTCAGGCGATCACCGACGCTGCTCTCAACGTGCCGAGCGGGAGCCCGAGTTCTCGCTCAGTGCTATTTGCGGCCCACTGAGCCGCCTTTCCACGCTCAATGACCGTCGGATGTGCTACCACCTGAAGCGACATACCGTCGAGAAGTGATAGCGCTTTCCACGACACGGCTTCGACGTCGACCTGGTTAAATTCTCCACTTGCAATGCCGGTTTCTATCACTTCGGAAAGGAGCCCTTGCCACTCGATGTTCAGCGCCCGCGATCTCTCCTGGACCGCTTCGTTTCGGCTGGCTTCGGACCATGCGTCGAGCCAAAACTGGAAGATGTCGTCGTTGTCGGGGTCTGCCCAGGCATCAAAATATGCGGCA
>CAXMMT010000077.1:0-2503 GCA_964194555.1 uncultured Boseongicola sp.
ACGCGTCGTGCGATCAGTTGTGCGTACTGGGCGCCGAAATCGACAACCAGGACAGTCGGTTCGGGTTCGCCCGTTGTCATCCCATCCCGACGTTCTGGGAACGTTGCAGAGACTTACCTTCGGTCTGCAGGGACGGGGCGATCATCACCTCCGCCTTCTGAAACTCCTTGACGTCGGAGTATCCGGTGGTCGCCATCGACATCTGGAGGGCCCCAAACAGATTGAGCTTGCCGTCGTTCTGGTGTGCCGGACCCACCAGGATTTCCTCGAGAGTCCCCCGGTCACCGGTATGCACCCTTGCCCCGCGGGGAAGTGTCGGATGGAAGGTTGCCATCCCCCAGTGGTGTCCTTTGCCGGGAGCCTCAGTGGCCGATGCCAACGGAGAACCGAGCATCACCGCGTCGGCACCACATGCGATTGCCTTGGCGACGTCACCACCGGTCCTCATCCCGCCATCGGCAATGACGTGGACATATCGACCTGTTTCGTCGAGATAGCGGATGCGGGCACCCGCCGCATCGGCGATAGCGGTTGCTTGGGGAACACCGATTCCGAGGACCCCTCGAGTCGTGCAAGCCGCACCCGGTCCAACACCCACCAGAACACCGACAGCCCCGGTGCGCATTAGATGGAGAGCGGTCGAGTAGCTGGCCACGCCTCCCACTATGACCGGCCCTTCAAAATCGGCGATGTACTCCTTGAGATTGAGCGGCTCGGACCGACTCGACACATGCTCGGCGGAGACCACGGTGCCCTGGATGACGAGAATGTCGAGACCGGCGTTGAGGGCGTAGTCGGCCCAAACCCGCACCTTCTGTGGGGTGAGACTGCCCGCGGTGACAATGCCGGATTCCTTCAACTGAGCTACCCGCTGACCGATCAGGTCCGGCTTGACCGGCTCTAAATAGATTTCCTGCATGCGGAGGGTCGCCTTCTCGTCAGAGAGCTCGGCGATCTCCTCGAAGTAGGGAGTGGGATTCTCGTAACGGCTCCAAAGACCCTCGAGATTGAGGACTCCAAGCCCACCCAGCCGACCGATCTTGATCGCCGTCTCGGGGCTGATCGCCGAGTCCATGGCGGAGCCCATCATCGGGAGTGCAAACTTGAAGGCGTCGAGTTGCCACGAAATGTCTATGTCGTCGGGATCTCTAGTTCGCCGTGATGGGACGATCGCGATGTCATCGAACCCGAAAGCCTGCCTGCCCGATTTGCCGATGCCAATATCGATTTCCACGTGATCCTCCAACGCTTTCGCGCAGGGTAACAGTGCACTCATCGGACATATGTAGGCTCCCAGCCGGTGTCGGAAATTTCTGAGCGCCCACTCGCCAAACGACGCAAGTCATGGACGATTACCGACTTTGTATTGGTCTGGCTGGGGGGCTTCGTCGGAACGGGAGTGTTCTTTGCCGTAGCCCTCCTATTGGAAAACGACGACTGGCTGATCGTCCTCGGCCTGGCCGGGCAATACATAGGGAATCTCGGTGTCCTCTGGCTGCTGGCTCGTCTCAAAGACGACGCCGATCTTGGTTTCAAGGTCGAACCCCGCGATGTCTTCTACATAGGCCTTGGTTTGCTGCTCCAGCTCATGTTGGCGCTCTTGCTGCTTCCGCTGGCCGAGCTTCTGTTCCCGGACGGTGAACCGCTGCAACAAGTCGCTGAGATCATCGGGAGTGCGGAATCGTCGATGATCCTCAAGTTGAGTCTCGTCTTGGCGGCCGTCGTTTTGGCTCCGGTGACTGAGGAGATCATTTTCAGGGGGGTTCTTCTCAAGGCCCTCCGCAACCGAAGCACGGGATTCATCATGGTGGTGACTGCTGCGGTCTTCTCGGCCGTCCACGTTCTCGGTCTCGACACCGAGCGTCTGTGGGCATCGGCGGCATTGGTTCTGCCACCAATCTTCTTACTCGGCCTCCTCCTGGCGTGGGTCACTCTTCGCAGCGGGCGACTGGGACCGGCGATCTTCCTCCACTCAGGCTGGAACCTCCTGGCCGCTCTGGTGTTGTTGATTCCCTCCGAGTTGTTGGACCAAGCCGGCTAAAACTCGCCCCTCTTCGGGCGCACCCCGCCCTGCGGACGGACAACCTCATGTATGAGGACACTTCATCCGAGAACCCCTCCGAGGATTGGGCCCATCAGGAGGGTCACAGCCAATGCAAGTACAACCACAACAAGGCCAATCACGAAGGCCCTGGCGTTGCGGTCGGCCGACATGGCGCGCAAGGTTTCGGGTGGAGCGCTACTACCGGCCTCGTGGCGCAACGCCACTCGCATCAACGAGTTGAAGATCAGTCCAATAAACGGCATGGACACGATGTTTGCGACGTGAAGGAGGCCCATGGCGAGAAAGAAGACCCCGAATGCGAACGCGGTGTTATTCAGAGCGCTGCCAAGGGCCAGTTCCGCCTCGGGATGCCCAAAATCGGCATCCACCAGAATCAGACCGAAGAAGACCAGGTAGTAGGCCACATCCAGAACAGCCAAGAACCGATCTCCGGTCTCA